>JAUNUO010000241.1 GCA_030538135.1 Paracoccus sp. (in: a-proteobacteria) | reverse complement strand
CATGATCCCCCTCAGGCGATGGCTTGGCGGTGGGCGGCGGCATAGCGCCCGGTGACATGGTGGCTGATCTGCCGTTCGATGTCGCCCAGAAGCGACGAGGCACCGATGCGGAACAGCGTGGGGGACAGCCAGTCGCGGCCCAGTTCCTCGAACATCAGCACCTGCCAGTTCAGCGCGTCCCTGGCGGTGCGCAGGCCGCCCGCGGGCTTGAAGCCGACGCGATGGCCGGTCCGCGCGGCGTAATCGCGGATCGCGCGGGCCATGACCAGGGACACCGGCAGGGTGGCGTTGACCCCTTCCTTGCCGGTCGAGGTCTTGATCCAGTCGGCCCCGGCCTGCATCGCCACATGGCTGGCGCGGGCGACGTTTTCCAGCGATTTCAGATCGCCGGTGGCAAGGATCGCCTTCATCCGCGCATCCCCGCACGCCTCGCGCATGGCGGAAACTTCGTCATACAGCGCCGCCCATTCACCGCGCAGCACATGGGCGCGGGTGATGACGATGTCGATTTCGTCCGCGCCCTGGTCCGTGGCATAGCGGATCTCTGCCAGCCGCAGATCCAGCGGCATCAGACCTGCCGGGAAACCCGTCGCTACGCTGGCCACCGGGATCGCACTGCCCGCCAGCGCGGCCTTGGCCGGGGCGACCATGGTCGGATAGACGCAGACCGCGCCGGTGGTCAGGCCGGAAACACCCATCGCCGCCAGCAGTTCGGGCGCGATCGGCTGACGCGCCTTGGCGCACAGGCGGGCCACGCGGTCGGGCGTGTCATCGCCCGCCAGCGTGGTCAGGTCGATGCAGCGAACAGCGTTCAGCAGCCAGGCCGCCTGATGGTTTTTCTTCAGACTGCGTCGCGCGGGCAGGCTGGCGGCACGGCGTTCCACGGCGGGGGTGTTGATGCGTACATCAGCCAGCGCGTCCAGATTCAGCGGCGTGCCGGGGTTGCGGGAATGGTCGGGCATGGGCGGCCTTCGATCAGATCAGACCGTCAGCCTAGCCCTCGCCGCATAGACCGGCAAGCCGGTCAGCGGCAAACGTCGCGACGGATGCGAAACACGCTCAGCGGCCCCGGATACCGTCGATCCAGCCGGAAAACCGGCCCCGTGCGCGATCGGCCCCCGCATCCATCCGCGCCACCGTCGGGTCGATGGTGCGTTCGCGGAATTGCGCCCACATGCGCCAAAAGGTCAGCAACATGATCGCCATGACCGTCAGAACGATCAGCGCCGCCCAGTTGGTCGTGCGCACATCCGCCCCGGTAACCTGACGGATGGATATGGCGTTCGGATAGGTGGACAGCCACGGCATCCGCCAGCCATAGGCCGTGACCGCCACCCAGCGCGGATGATCCACGGTCGAGCGCATATCGGTCGCCAGCCCGTGCAAGTTTGAACTGTCGTATTTGAAATAGGGCGGCCAGATCCAGCCGGTGTCCTCGTTGCGATAGACGAACACCCGGCCGTTGGGGCGCACCGTGTCGATAAAGCGCACATCGCGCAGCCCCTGCGCATTTTCCACCGTGCCCGCGTCATCGGCGGCATAGAACATCTGGTTCGACGGGGTGATCGCGGTCAGGCGGCTGTAGGTGTTGGTGATCCGCACCGTGTTCTGCGACGGCAGCGTGTAATCCAGAAAGGCAAAGACGATCAACCCGAAGGTGACGCCCAGAACGACTCTGACCCAATACATTTCCGATTCACCTGTTGTTGACGTAATAGATGATGACCATGATCGCCAAGGTCGGCACCACGAATACCAGCCCGACCAGCCGCGATTTCAGCGTCTTTTCAAAGCCGGTCATGGAACGCCGCACGAAAGCCCTCCGTTCCCCGCTGTCGCCTGCATTTTCGGGATGGCGACGATCCCATTCCTTTTCGAGTTTTTCGCGCTGCAAGGACCGGATGTAAAGCGACAGCAGCACATAGAACAGCGCCTCGATGGCGATGACGATACCGATCAGGCGCAGGAAAGCCGCCATCAGGCGCGACCTTTGAAGGGGGTGTCACAGGGCATCGCGGTTCCTTTGCACAGCATTCGGCGCGACCATACAGCCAAAACACGGGCGGCAACAGGTGGCGGGAACCGGCAATGCCGCAGGGGGCCTTGCCCCCGTCGCCTGCGGCGACTCCCCCAGCATATTTGCAGACCGAAGATGCCGGGGTCAGCTGATCGCCTCAAGCCGGTCCTTGTCCAGATCGCCGGGGACCAGCGTGACGGGGGCCGTCAACAATGCGACATCGCGCAGCAATCGCGTCACGACCGGGTTCTGGGCGCCCTTTTCCGTGGCCATGCCCAGAACGATGATGCCGATTTCGGGGTCGTCGGCCAATTGCGCCATCAGTTGATCGACGGGATCACCCTCGCGCACGATCAGTTCGGGTTCGACCTGCTTCTTGTCGCGCATCCATTTGGCGTAAACCTCGAAATGCGCCTGAATACGCTCCTGCGCCTCGGCCCGCATCACCTCGGCGACGCCAAAGCCATGCTGGATCTCGTCAGGGCGGATCACCGACAGCACCACCACGCCCCCGCCCGTGCGCGAGGCGCGCATGGCGGCGTAACGGATTGCGTTCAGGCATTCGCGTGTTTCGTCGAGAAGCACCATGAACTTGCGCATCATTCCCCGCATTCTGCCCGGTCCGGCGGACAGAGTGGCGGATGTGTGCCATTCCTGCAAGCATTTCCCGACAGTCGCCGGCGGCGGGGTTTTCAAGCAGAATTTACTATGTTACCCGCAACTGTATGCCATTTGCGCGTCAGCAACCCCGGATCAGACCGTGACGATTCACCCCGATTGGAACAGAAGCGAAGCGGC
>JAUNUO010000240.1 GCA_030538135.1 Paracoccus sp. (in: a-proteobacteria) | reverse complement strand
CGCGCCCCTTGGGCGCGTGCCATGTCGGTCTCCTTGTCGAAGGGGTTCAGCCGAGCGGGTCGGCCGTGGAGTGAGGCGGATCAGGTGACAGTCCGGTGGACTGTCACCCCGTCGAACGCAGCACCCGCATCAGCCAAGCGGGTCCGAAGCGGAGTAGTGTAGAGTGACAGGAATGACGGCCGCCTTCAGGCTGGCCGCGCCGTCCACCGGCAGATCGACGGGCTGCGGGGCTTCCGCCTCGACCCAGTCGCAGAGACCGCCGAGCGTGCGGTCGGCGGCGAGCGCCGCGCCGATACTGGTGCAGAGCGTGTCGAAGGCCGTGTCCCGGCTCGCGCCCTGCACCACGGCTTCTACCTCTGCACGGTGCTGGTAATGATAGCACAAGGGCGAGAGCGTCACCTCGGGCTCGCCAGGCTCACCGTCGCGCAGGATCAGCAGCCCGGCTGCCGGTACGCGCTCGGGCAATACCTCGCCGCGCAGGGCGGTGGCGGGCAACGCCGAAAGCCGCGCGTGTAGCGCGGCGAGGATGGTTTCGCGAATGGTGGGCATGGTGATCCCGGTTGTCCGGGACCGGCCCGGCTTCAGTGATCCCTGCTGGGTTTCGGTTCGGTGAGGGCTGCGAGCCGCCGCGGCAGGTCCGAGCGGGCGTGCAGGAAATCGACGACGATCACCTGTTCCGCGTCCTCGACGAAGATGACGAAATGCTGGCCCGCCCGCGCGAATCGCAGATCCTCGGGCAGGCCCGGGTCGATGATCCGGCGGCAGTCCTGCGATATGGCCGTGCCTGCGGCGATTTCCCTGCACCGGGCGATCAGGTCGTCTTCATAGGCAGCGGCCTGTCGAGGGCCGAAGGTCTCAAGGGTCCAGTTCGCGATGTCGATGAGCGATGCTTCCGCCTGCCGGGTCAGGCGCCAGGGTTTCGGCATCAGGATTGCGAACGGGCGGCGGCGAAGGCACGCCGGACAGCCTCCTCGCCGCTGCCCTCGGCCAGATCGCCACGCCGGGCCTGCTCCAGTCCTGTCGTCAACCGGTCGCGCAACGCGCCTAGCTCGGCCTCCTCGCGTTCGAGCAGCCGCAGGCCAGCCCGCAGGGCTTCCGAGGCATTCTGGTAGCGCCCGGAAGCGACCAGACGGTCGACCAGGTCGGATTGGGTGTCGGTCAGTACGACGTTTCGGGTGGCCATGCGCGCCTCCATACAGGTGATTGGCAATATATGCCAATCCACCCTGAATGTCGACCTCCCGTTGTTACGACCGAGGCTCCACCCAGTTCGCCACGATCAGCCCCGGCACCGCATCGCGCACCCGCTCGGCATCCCGTGCGAGGTCCAGTCGCTTCAGCAACCTGACCTGGGGGACCAGCAGGAAGATCGGCACGGTGGTCAGTCCCCGGCCGGTCTTCGAGCGGGACGCCACCGCGCGGCCCTTCTTGTTCAGCCGCCCCTCGGCGACCAGCAGGCTCGGACCCGTCCGGCGATAGACGAAGCGCAGGCGCAGGCCGGTGCGACGTTCCCATTCACCGGGAGTAATCCGCCCGCCGCGCAGGGACTTGCCCGCCGCAGGCGTCGGGATCGCCAGCCACAACCCGTTCTTCGAGCGGATCAGCGGGCCGGTATCGTGGGCGCCGACGATCACCGGGGCCTTCGACCACACCAGCGCAGCGGCATTCAGGCTTGGCCTGCCTTTCGGGAACTGCTCCGACCGGATGGTGCGGGCAAGCCGTGCCCCAAGACCCGCCCCGGTGATCTGCGCGCGCCAGGCGGTCTTGAGGCCGGTCCCGGCCTCGCGCATCGCCGTGGTGACCGCCTTCTCCCCGGCCTTCACCTCGGCTTCCATCAGGCGGGCGATATCGCCGACGATGTTGACGCCGAACCTCATGCAGGCCTCAGATCCACGGTCCAGACCAGCCGCTCGCGGTCGCGGACCGGCTCGCCCTGGATGAGGAAGGCATCGCTTCCGATCTCGATCCGGTCGCCGGGACGCGGGCTCGCCACCTCGGTCACGCGCAGGTCGATCCGCGCGGTCTCCGACCAGAGCCGCGCATCACCGAAGTCGGTGATCGCATCGGCGCGCCGGGCGACGACGCGCACCAGCACGGGCGCGCCGCCGTCGGCGATGTAGACCGCGTCCCGGCCGATATTCGGATCGGCGAAGAGCGCACTGAGCGCGGCGGCGAAGGCACTCATCAGAACGCGGCGTTCAGGCGCACACGGCCGATGGTGTCGCCCGCGCCGCTCGCCACCGCCTTGACGGCCACGCCGATGAGCGTGTTGTCCGTCGAAACGGTCGTGCAGCGCTTGTTGGTATCGTCCCAATAGACCTTCGCGCCGACGGTCCAGGCCTGGCTGCCGATCTTCGTCAGGTCGAAGACGCCGACGAGCGCGGTCTCGACGGGTTCGCCACTGGCGGCATCCCCGGCGGCCACGCCGAAGATCGAGCCGACGAGCAGGCCCTCGCCAGAAGCGACGGCATAGGGCGCGGTCAGGGTGATGGTGTTGCCGGGCTGGACGAAGTTTTTCATGGGGGATGTCCTTCTTGAAAGACGAAGGGCGGCCCGTCAGGACCGCCCGTGCGCTCGGGTTCATGGAGGGAGTGCCGGCTTTACGCACCGGCGTTCTTGTAGAGCCCGCGCCAGTCGATGGCCTTGGCGCCGAAATCGAGGCGGCACTTGATCTCGACGCCGTCGACGTCGAAGCCGTTGCGGGTCTCGATGTAGGCGCCCTGCTGGCCTTCCAGATAGGCGTATTCGATGGTGTCTATCTGGTTTGGGCTCGCCGCCAGATACCATGCGGTTTCGCTGGCGGCATCGAGCCGGGGCTCGCTGATCGGCGCCAGCGTGCGGA
>JAUNUO010000028.1:16530-25760 GCA_030538135.1 Paracoccus sp. (in: a-proteobacteria) | reverse complement strand
GCGCGACCGAGGTGACTTCGTGCAGGCTGCCATCGGGGCGGCCCTTGCCGCGCGGCGTGCGGGCGGCGTCATAGATATAGGCTTCGGTCATCGGGTCTCCTCCGGTCGGATTCAGGAACGGCCGGGCGCGGGGGCGCCTGCGGCGACGGTCGGGTGCAATCGGCGCCGCGGGCTCATGCGGCGGGGTCGGATTGCGTATTTGGACAAACAGGAAGCGGGCAAACGATTTCTTAAACTTTCGGCGTTAGACCCGCAGATGCGGTACAGGCTGGCGAGCCGATGACCGCCAAACGGGAAGCCGCCTCGGTTCCGCCGGTTCACCCCTGTCATGCTTGAGTGCGTGGGGGACCGGGGCGCACGTCCGCTGCTTCCTGTTTGCCTAAATACGCATCGCGACCGGCCATCCGGCGCAACCGGTTCGGACAGGAGCGAGGCGCGCGACGTCATGGTGCGCGTCGGCGTATCAAGGCGCGGGCCACCGTTCTGTTGCGGCCAGCGGCTCATGATCCGTCTCCGGCGGGGCGGGGCAAGGGGATGTGGCGGAACTGCGGGTAGGCGCGGGTCAGCATCGCTTCGGTCGGGGCGTTGTTCAGGCGCAGGAAATACCAGTGGCCGTTGTCGGGAAAGGCCAGCATGACGCCCCGCACTTCGGTCGCGGCACCTTCGCCGCCGATGCGGCCGAAGGCGATCAGCGTGCGGGTCGGGATCAGCGCGAAGGGGCTGCCGTCGCGCGCAAGACCGATACGGGTCTGATCCGTCGTCAGCCGCCCCAGCACCAGCACGCCGGTCGCGCCTTCGCCGAAGACATCGGCGTCGGCCTGTCTCATCATCTCGATGGCCTGATCGCTCTGCGCCGCCAGCGCCTGCGCCAGACGGGGCGGATCGAAGGCCCGCAATGCGGCCAGTTCCCCCCGCCTCAGCAACCGGTCGTAGGCATGGGCGCGTTGCAGCAGCGATTGCCGCCGCGGCTGATCCAGCGTCGAATGTTCCAGCGGGATCAGCGCCACCGCGCGGGGTGCAGACGGGGCGCAGGCGCCGAGGGTCAGGGCCAGACCGGCGGCCAGCAGCACGCGCGCGAACCGGCGCCTTGGGCGCGGGGCGGTCGTGCTGGGGATGCCGGTCATGCCCTGCCCTTTCAGAACTGATCGGCGGGCAGCGCCATCACCGGGTCGGCCCCGGTTTCGATCCGGGCCAGATGGGTGCGGGTCATCGGCAGTTGCCGTGCCATGTAATAGCGCCCGGTGGCCAGTTTGGTGTTCAGGAAATCGGTATCCGCCGCGCCGCCATCCAGCGCGGCCTGTGCTGCGACCGCCATGCGCGCCCACATCAGGCCAAGCGCGGTATGCCCGAACAGATGCATGAAATCGTACGACCCCGACAGCGCCGCATTCGGGTTCTTCATCCCGTTCTGCATGAAGAACATCGCGGCGGCCTGCAAATCCTTGGACGCGGCTTTCAGCGGTTCGATGAAATCGCCGGCCAGCGGGCCATCGCCATGTTCCTTGCAGAACGCCTTGACCATATCGAAGAACGCCATCACATGCTTGCCGCCGTCGGTCGCCAGCTTGCGGCCCACCAGATCAAGCGCCTGAACACCGTTCGCGCCTTCGTAGATCATGGTGATGCGGGCGTCGCGGACGAACTGGGACATGCCCTGTTCCTCGATATAGCCGTGGCCGCCATAGATCTGCTGGGCCAGAACGGCGGTATCAAAGCCCTTGTCGGTCAGGAAACCCTTGATGACCGGGGTCAGAAGGCCGACCAGACCGTCGGCATCGGCATCGCCGCCATGCGCCCTGTCGATCAGATGCGCGGCCCAGAAGGCCAGCATCCGCGCGCCTTCCAGAAAACTTTTCTGATCCATCAGGCTGCGGCGGATGTCGGGATGCACGATCAGCGGATCGGCGGGGCCATCGGGGTTTTCGACCCCGGTGACGGCACGGCCCTGAAGCCGGTCCTTGGCGTAGGCGACGGCGTTCTGATAGGCGGGAACGGCGACGGCATAGCCTTGCAGGCCCACGCCAAGCCGCGCCTCGTTCATCATGGTGAACATGGCGCGCATCCCCTTGTGCAGATCGCCAAGCAGCCATCCGCGCGCCGCGTCATAGTTCATCACGCAGGTGGAATTGCCGTGGATGCCCATCTTGTGTTCGATATTGCCGACCGACACGCCGTTGCGGTCGCCAAGGCTGCCGTCCGCGTTCACCAGATATTTCGGCACGATGAACAGGCTGATGCCGCGCGTGCCCTCGCCCCCGCCGGGTGCCTTGGCCAGCACCAGATGGATGACGTTTTCGGCCAGATCGTGATCGCCGGCGGAAATGAAGATTTTCTGCCCGGTGATCAGATAGCTGCCGTCGTCCTGCGGTTCGGCCCTGGTGCGCAGCAGGCCCAGATCGGTGCCGCAATGCGGTTCCGTCAGGTTCATGGTGCCGGTCCAGTCGCAGGACACCATCTTGGGCAGATACATCGCCTTCTGTTCGGGGGTACCGTGGGCGTGGATGGCGGAATAGGCGCCGTGGGTCAGGCCCTGATACATGTTGAAGGCCATGTTGGCCGATACGAACATCTCGCCCGTGGCCAGTCCCATGATATAGGGCATCCCCTGACCGCCATATTCGGGGTCGCAGTCCAGCGCCGTCCAGCCGCCGTCCTTCATCGCGGCAAAGGCCGTGTCGAACCCGTAGGGCGTGCGCACGATGCCGTTTTCCAGCGTGCAGCCCTGCCGGTCGCCCACGGCGTTCAGCGGCGTCAGCACGTCCTGCGCCAGTTTCCCGGCGGCGTCCAGCACGGCCTCGGTGAAATCGGGGGCCAGATCGTCGTAACCGGGCAGGCCGGTCTGGGACACCTTCAGAACATCATGCAGGATGAATTGCATGTCGCGGACGGGGGCGTGATAGATCGGCATGGGTTATCCTGTTGTCTTGGTCATGGTGTCCAGTTGCGCCATAGCCTCGGCGATCTGGGCCTTGAGTTCGGTAATCGCGCCTTCCAGTTCGGCATATTGCCGTTCCATATCGGCCAGACGTTGCTGCGCGACGGGAATCGTCGCCGCGATCTGCGCCCGGTTCGCGCCGGGTTCATACAGCGCCAGCAACTGCCGGAGCTGTTCCAGAGAAAAGCCGAACCGCTTGCCGCGCAGAATCAGGGTCAGCCGTGCGCGGTCGCGGCGGTCATACAGGCGATGCTGGCCGCGCCGTTCGGGAAAGATCAGATCCCGCGCCTCGTAGAACCGCAGGGTGCGGGGGGTCACGTCGAAGGCATCGCACATCTGGCGGATGGTCATCAACTCGTCGGGCATGGTGGTGGCTTTTCTCTTCGGCGGCGCGGTTGTCCTTTGCCCTTAGGTTAGGCAAAAGTTGACGCGAACGTAAAGCGAAACGCAACGTCACGCGATGCGCGGAAAAGATCAGTTCTAATCGGTCCTGTCGGTCAGCAGCGCGCGCGTTTCGTCGCACAGGCTGAGCAGATCGGCGCGGGCCGCGCGCAGTTCCTCGATCTGCTGGTCGATCACCCCAAGCTGTGCGTCGGCCTGTTTCAGAAAGTTCTGGAACTGTTCCTTCGATCCCTTCTGCTGATAGATATCAAGCCATTGCCGAATGTCTTCCAATGCGAACCCGAACTTGCGTCCGCGCAGGATCAGGGTCATCCGCGCCACTTCGCGCGGGCCATAGAACCGCGACCGGCCGACCTTCTTGGGGCTGAGAAGTTCGATGTATTCGTAATAGCGCAGGGTCCGTGGCGTCACGTCGAATCGCGCGCACATGTCCTTGAAGGTGATCAGCTCGCTGTCAGGCATTCTTGCATCCCGCGCATGTTCCAGGCAAAGCCTAGCGCGACGTGGCGTCAATCTCAACCGGCAGGTGCAGGGAATGGGGCTTGAGATCGCCGGGCAGGCGCGGATAATCCCGACAGGATGATGAGGTGCCCATGACGACCGAAACCGCACATGACCCCGAGGCGCGGGCGCGCCTTGCCCGCGAGTTCTTCGAATCGATCCCGCATGTGCAGGCGCTGAACATGCGGATCGACGAATTGGGGAAGGGGCGGGCGGTATTTTCGATGCCCTGGGCCGAACATCTGGTCGGCGATCCGCGCAGCGGCGTCATTCATGGCGGCGTGGTGTCGGCGCTGATGGACAGTTGCTGCGGCGCCGCCGTGCTGAGCCATCCCAGCAATCCGCAATCGACCGCGACCATCGACCTGCGCATCGACTATATGCGCCCGGCGGTGCCGGGCCAAAGGATCACCGCGCGGGCGGAATGTTACCACATGACCCGCAGCGTGGCCTTTGTCCGCGCCTTCGCGATGGACGACGACGCCGAAAACCCCGTCGCCGCCGCGACCGGCGCCTTTACCGTGGGGCGCTAGGATGGTGGATCGCAACGAACCTTTGTCGCAGATCAAGTCGCGCCGTGACAGCGCCCTTGCAGGGTTGGTCGGCGGGGTGCCCTATGCGAACTGGCTGGGCATCCGTTTCGACCGGCGCGGGGACGAATTGACCGCCGTGCTGCCCTTTGACGAAAAGCTGATCGGCAACCCCTTGCTGCCGGCGCTTCATGGCGGGGTGACGGCGGCGTTCCTTGAGGTGACGGCGATCATCGAACTGGCCTGGACCGCGCTTTGGGAGGATCTGGAATCGGGCCGCATCACGCCCGATGCCGCGGTGCCCGACAGCCTGCCGCGCCTGCCCAAGACGATTGACCTGACCGTGGATTACCTGCGCTCGGGTCTGCCGCGCGACGCCTATGCCCGCGCCCGCGTGGTGCGGTCGGGGCGGCGCTATGCCAGCGTTCAGGTCGAGGCGTGGCAGGACAACCGGTCACGGCTGTTCGCGCAGGCGACCGGGCATTTCCTGATGCGCCAGAATGGCTGACACAGGCGCGGCGGCGCTGACCCATCGCCGCGTTCTGGCCATCGCCCTGCCCATCGTCATCTCGAACGCCACGGTGCCGCTGCTGGGGCTGGTCGATACCGGGGTGATCGGGCAGTTGGGGCAGGCGGCGCCGATCGGCGCGGTGGGCCTTGGCGCGGTGATCCTGACCTCGATCTATTGGGTGTTCGGGTTTCTGCGCATGGGCACATCGGGGCTGGTGGCGCAAAGCCACGGCGCGGGGGATGCGGTGGAAACCGGCGCGCATCTGGCCCGAGCGCTGGCCATCGGCATCGGTGCCGGGCTGCTGTTCATTCTGTTGCAGATGCCGTTGTTCTGGGCGGCATTCCGGCTGGCGCCCGCCTCGGCCGAGGTCGAATCGCTGGCGCGCGACTATCTGGCGATCCGCATCTGGGGGGCGCCCGCGACCATCGGCCTCTATGCGATCACCGGCTGGCTGATCGCGGTGGAACGCACGCGGGCGGTTCTGATGCTGCAACTGGTGCAGAACGGGCTGAACGTGGTGCTGGACCTGTGGTTCGTGCTGGGTCTGGGTTACGGCGTCGGCGGTGTGGCGGCGGCGACGCTGATCGCGGAATGGGCCGGGCTGGGTCTTGGTCTGTGGCTGGCGCGGCCGATTCTGATGACGGTGTTGCCCCATGCGCGGCATCTGTTCGCGGCGGTGCAGGTGAGGCGGCTGGCACAGGTCAACGTCAATATCATGATCCGGTCGGTGCTGTTGCAGGCCAGCTTTACCAGTTTCATGTTCATGGCCGCCGGGCAGGGCGAGGTCACGCTGGCCGCCAATCAGGTGCTGTTGCAGTTTCTGGCGATCACCGCCTATGCGCTGGACGGGTTCGCCTTTGCCGCCGAAAGTCTGGTCGGGCAGGCGGTCGGCGCAAGGCGGCCCGACCGGGTGCGGCGGGCATCGGGGCTGACGGCGCAATGGGGCGTGGGCGGCGCGGCGGTTCTGGGCGCGGTGTTCTGGATCGCCGGGCCGTGGATCATCGACCTGCTGACCACCTCGCCCGAGGTGCGGGCGGCGGCGCGGGTCTATCTGCCCTGGCTGGCGGCGGCGCCGCTGATCGGCGTGGCAAGCTGGATGTTCGACGGCATCTTCATCGGCGCGACGCTGACACGGGAAATGCGGCTGGCGATGATGCAGTCGGTCGCGGCCTATGTGCTGGCGCTGATGATCCTGCCGGGTGTGATGGGCAATCACGGGCTTTGGGCCGCGCTGATGGTGCTGAACCTGATGCGCGCCCTGACGATGGCGCGCTATTATCCGCGCGCCGAGGCTGCGGCAGCACCCGCCGCCGCAGCCTGAGCCGATTATTCCGCCTCGTTCACGACCTGCTGACGGGCGACATCCATCAGTTCCTGCATCTTGGTGCGGATCGTGCGTTCGTCGGCCTTGCCGTCCAGATCGGCGGCGACCTTGCGATACACGTCCTCGTCGCCGGGTTCCTCGAAATCGGCGGTGACGACGGTCATCGCATAGGTCTGCGCCTCGTCCCCGGTCTTGCCCAGCAGGCCGGCGGCCCATTCACCCAGAAGGCGGTTGCGCCGCGCCTCGGCCTTGAAGCGCAGGTTGGCATCATGGGCGAATTTGGTTTCATAAGCGCGTTCGCGGTCGTCGAAAGTGGTCATTCGTGGCCTCCCATCCGGTTTATGGCACTGCTGGGCCTGATATGCCCCGCGCGGGGGCCGTGCCGCAAGCCCGTATTGCCCCCTTTCACCGCATCTGCGATAAGCCGGGTGGAACAGGATGGGCGAAAGGACGGGCGGCCAATGGCACCTCGGCGCAAGAAAGTCTATGAAGGCAAGGCGAAAATTCTGTATGAGGGGCCCGAGCCGGGAACCCTTGTCCAGTATTTCAAGGATGACGCCACCGCCTTCAATGCCCAGAAAAAGGCCGTGATCGAAGGCAAGGGCGTGCTGAACAACCGCCTGTCGGAATATTTCATGAACGGGCTGACCAATATCGGCATCCCCAACCACTTCATCCGCCGCATCAACATGCGCGAACAGCTGATCCGCCAGGTCGAGATCATCCCGCTGGAAGTGATCGTGCGCAACTTCGCCGCCGGGTCCATCGCCAAACGGCTGGGCATCGAGGAAGGCACGCCGCTGCCCCGCCCGATCGTGGAATACAGCTTCAAGAACGACGAACTGGGCGATCCTTTCGTGTCCGAGGAATATATCATCGCCTTCGGCTGGGCCGGTCAGCAGGATCTGGACGACATCGTGTCGCTGGCCCTGCGGGTCAACGATTTCCTGTCGGGCGTGTTCTATGGCGTCGGCATCAAGCTGATCGACTTCAAGATCGAAGTCGGGCGCATCTGGGACGGCGATTTCATGCGGCTGATCGTCGCCGACGAGATCAGCCCCGATTCCTGCCGGCTGTGGGACGTGAAAACCAACCAGAAGCTGGACAAGGACGTGTTCCGCCGCGATCTGGGCAACCTGACCGACGCCTATACCGAGGTCGCCCGCCGTCTGGGCCTGATGCCCGCCAACGGCGCCGGCCTGACCAAGCCCACGCTGATCAACTGAAAGGACGCCCCGCGATGAAAGCCCGCGTGACCATCATGCTGAAAGACGGCGTTCTTGACCCTCAGGGCGAGGCGATCCGCCACGCGCTGGCCGGTCTTGGCCACAAGGGCGTCGAAAGCGTCCGTCAGGGCAAGGTCATCGAATTGGATCTGACCGCAACCGACCCAGCCGCCGCCGAGGCCGAAGTCGCGCGCATGTGCGAAAGCCTGCTGGCGAACACCGTGATCGAGCGTTACCGGGTCGAGATCATTTGACAGGCCCTTTCCGGCACGGCGCATCTGCCCAAAAATGCGGTTGATGCACCGTCAGGAAACCGTTGCATTCGTTGTCCAAATATCGCCACATGACGGCACGATGGACACAGATACCCCGCCCCTTCCCGATTCCCCGGTCATTGAAATCCGGGATCTGCACAAAGCCTATGGCCCGCTTGAGGTCATCAAGGGCGTCTCGCTGATGGCGCGGCGCGGGCAGGTCGTCAGCCTGATCGGGTCATCCGGTTCGGGCAAATCGACCCTGTTGCGCTGTTGCAACCTGCTGGAAAACAGTCAGTCGGGGGACATCCTGTTCGATGGCGAATCCGTGCGCTGGCGCGATCGCGGCGGCGAACGGGTGCCTGCCGACCGGGCGCAGGTCACCCGGTTCCGCACCAACCTGTCCATGGTGTTCCAGCAGTTCAATCTGTGGGCGCATATGTCCATCCTGCAAAACGTGATGGAGGCGCCGGTAACGGTGCTGCGCCAACCCGCGGCCGAGGTTGAAACACGCGCCCGCGCCCTTCTGGCCAAGGTCGGCATCGGCGACAAGGCCGACGCATGGCCCGCGCAGCTTTCGGGCGGTCAGCAACAGCGGGCGGCCATCGCCCGCGCGCTGTGCATGCAGCCGACCGCTCTGCTGTTCGACGAACCGACCAGCGCGCTGGACCCCGAATTGCAGCAAGAGGTGGTGCGCGTCATCAAGGATCTGGCCGCCGAACACCGCACCATGATTCTTGTCACCCATGACATGCGGCTGGCCGCCGATGTGTCCGATCACGTCGTGTTCCTGCATCAGGGCGTGATCGAGGAACAAGGCCCGCCCGCACAGGTTTTCGGCGCACCGCGATCAGAACGGCTGCGCCAGTTTCTCAGCGCCACCATGGTGGCCTGATCCCAACAGGAGAGTGAAAAAATGAAAAAAACGATATTTGCCGCCGCCGTGGTGGCGCTGACGGCCGGGGGCGCGCTGGCGCAGGACGTGGTGCGGATGGGCACCGAGGGCGCCTATCCTCCCTACAACTTTGTTAACGATGCCGGTCAGGTGGACGGGTTCGAGATCGAACTGGGCAATGAATTGTGCAAGCGCGCGGAACTGAGCTGCACATGGGTCCGCAACGACTGGGATTCGATCATCCCCAACCTTGTGTCGGGCAATTACGACACGATCATGGCCGGGATGAACATCTCGGATGAGCGCGAAGAGGTCATCGCCTTTTCCGTGCCCTACACCCCGCCGCCGCCCTCGGCCTATGCGGCCCTGACGGCGGATGCCGACATGAAAGGCATCATCGCCGCGCAGACCAGCACCATTCAGGCGGGCTATGTCGCCGAAAGCGGTGCGACATTGCTGGAATACGCGACCGGCGATGAAACCATCGCCGCCGTCCGCAACGGCGAGGCCGACGCCGTGTTCGCAGACAAGGATTTTCTGGCGCCCTTCGTCAACGAATCCGGCGGGCAGTTGGTCTGGGTCGAGGATGGCGAAACCGTCGTCGTCGGCAAGGGCATCGCCATCGGGATGCGCAAATCCGATACCGAGCTGA
>JAUNUO010000028.1:5686-16430 GCA_030538135.1 Paracoccus sp. (in: a-proteobacteria) | reverse complement strand
GTCGTCGTCGGCAAGGGCATCGCCATCGGGATGCGCAAATCCGATACCGAGCTGAAGGCGAAATTCGATACCGCCATCGAGGCGATGATCGCCGACGGCACCCTGAACACGATGATTACCAAATGGTTCGGCGAAGAAGCCGGCACCTTTGAGTAACCCCTTGCGAGACTGAACATGCCGTCCGGGCCGATCCGGGCGGCATCTGCGGGGACACATGTTTCACTATTGCGCCGATCCGAAATCGCTGGAAGGTCTGGTCTGGCTGTCATGCTATCTGACCTCGGGCAAGCATCTGCTGTTTTATGCCAGTTTTGGCGTCGTTCTGTTGTTGCTGGCGGTGACGGCGCCGGTCGCGCTGCTGTTCGGGTTCGGCGGGGCGATGGCGTCGCGGTCGTCCGTCGCGCCGTTACGCTGGTTGGGGCGTATCTACACCTCGATGGTGCGCGGCATCCCCGATATCGTGTTCTTTCTGTTTGTGCCGATCGCGCTGGATCAGGGCTTTGAATATGTCAAAAGCCGGTTCTATTGCGACCCGTCCATCCCGGTGCGGCAGGGCAATGAATTTCTGGTCTGCGCCGCAGCCAAGGTGCCGCTGGCGACCTCGGCCGACTGGGTGCATCAGGCCTATGGCCTGTTTCTGGCGATGATCGCCTTTTCGGTGGTGTTCGGGGCATTCGCCGCCAATGTGTTGTATGGCGCCATGCAGGCGGTGCCGCGCGCGCAACTGGAAACTGCCGAAGCCTATGGGATGTCGCCGCGTCAGGTCACGCGCCGCATCCTGATCCCGCAGATGTGGACCTATGCCATCCCCGGCCTGTCGAACCTGTGGATGATCCTCATCAAGGCCACGCCGCTGCTGTTCCTGCTGGGGGTCGAGGACATCGTTTACTGGGCGCGCGATCTGGGCGGGGTGAAAACCAGCGCCTTCGATTACCCGCACCCCGATTGGCGTCTGTATTATTTCCTTGGGATTCTGGCGTTCTACCTGCTGATGACATGGGGATCGGAACGGGTTCTTGGCCGCGTGTCGCGCCGCCTGTCCACCGGGCAGGCCACCATGGCGGGCGAGGCGATGCGCAAGGGGGCCGCCGCATGAGCTGTGCCCAGACCATCGCCGATTATGCGCTGCGAGCCATCGGCATGGGCGAACGACTGTTGCCACGCAGCGACATCGACCTGTGCCATCAGATCGTGCTGATCGGGTCGGGGCTGATATGGAACCTGTATTTCGCCTTTTTCGCGCTGCTGGCCGGGTTCTTTCTGGCCAATGCCATCGCGCTGGCCAAGACCAGCACCAGCCCGTGGCTGCGCAAACCGGCCGAGGGCTTCATTTTCCTGTTCCGGGGCAGCCCGCTGTTCATCCAATTCTTTCTGGCCTACGAGGCGCTGGTTCTGCTGCCCCGCGCGGGGATCGACGTGTTCGGCATCACCGTTCAGACAGGCTGGCTGACCAAGGCCTGGGCCGGGGCGCTGATCGTGCTGATCCTGAACACCACCGCCTATTCCGCGCAGATATTCCATGGCGCGCTGATGGCGGTGCCCAAGGGCGATATCGAGGCCGCGGATGCCTATGGCCTGTCGGGCTGGGCCAGGTTCCGCCGCGTGCTGTGGCCGACCACGATGCGGCTGGCCTGGCCGGCCTACACGAACGAGGCGATTTTTCTGTTCCACGCCACCACGCTGGTGTTCTTTTCTGGCTTTCCGGCGTTTCAGCAACAGGGCGACGCGCTGTATTACGCCCGCTATTTCGCGGAACGGACCTTCAACCCCTTTGTGGCCTATCCGATTGTCGCGGCGTATTTCATCTTGCTGACACTGGCGTTGATCGGCCTGTTTGGTATGGTCAACCGACGCCTGAACCGGCATCTTCCGGGGGCGACGCGGCGGCTGAAATACCGCCCGCAACTGATAAGGTGATCTATGGACTGGCTGAGGGACCACCCCGAGGTGCGCACGATCCGCGTTGCCGCCGCTGACCTGAACGGCGTGCCGCGCGGCAAACGGGTGCCGGCGCGCTTTGCCGACAAGGTTCTGGCCGAGGGGACCAAGTTTCCCTATTCCGTCCTCAACCTCGACATCTGGGGCGAGGATATCGAGGACAGCCCGCTGGTCTTTGAATCCGGCGACCCCGACGGGGTGTTGTTGCCGACGGAACGCGGCTTTCTGCCGATGCCCTGGCTGGATGCGCCGACCGCGCTGTTGCCCCTGTGGATGTTCCACCCCGATGGCCGCCCCTATGACGGCGATCCGCGCCAGGCGCTGGCCCGCGTGGTGCAGCGATACAAGGATGCCGGGCTGGTGCCGGTGGTCGCGACCGAGTTGGAATTCTATCTGATCGACGATTCCGGCAAGACTCTGCGCGTGCCACCAAGCCCGCGTTCGGGCAAGCGCCGCACCGGCGGCGAGATTCTGAGTCTGAAGGCGCTGGACGCCTTCGACCAGTTCCTTACCACGCTGTATGATGCCTGCGAAAGCATGGACATCCCCGCCGATACCGCCATTTCCGAGGCCGGGCCGGGGCAGTTCGAGATCAATCTGATGCATCAGGCCGACCCGTTGAAGGCCGCCGATGATGCCTGGCTGTTCAAGATGCTGGTCAAGGGCATCGCCCGGCAATACGGCTTTGCCGGCAGTTTCATGGCCAAGCCCTATGACCTGTGGTCGGGCAGCGGAATGCACATGCATTTTTCCGTGCTGACCACGGACGGGCGCAACATTTTCGACAACGACGGCGAGGACGGGACCGAGGCTCTGCGCCACGCCGTCGGCGGCTGTCTGCGCGCCATGCCCGGATCGACGCTGCTGTTCGCGCCGCATGAAAACAGCTATGACCGGCTGGTGCCCAACGCCCATGCGCCCACCGGCATCGGCTGGGCCTATGAAAACCGCACCGGCGCGATCCGCATTCCCTCATCCGGGCCGAAGGCGCGCCGGATCGAACATCGCGTCGCGGGCGGTGATGTGAACCCCTATCTGACCATCGCCGCAATTCTGGGCGCCGCTCTGAACGGGCTTGAGGACAAGGTGGAACCGCCGCCCCCGTTCCGGGGCAATGCCTATGACCAGAACATGGACCAACTGCCCCCGACATGGGGCGCGGCCATCGACGCCTTTGCCGACTGCACGGAAATGCGGCGCATTTTTTCGGACCACCTGATCGACAATTTCGTCATGACCAAGCGGCAGGAACTGCATTACATGGCCGAACTGTCGGACGAGGAAACGGTGGAACTGTATCTGGATACGGTGTGAGAGTGTAGGGAAGCGGATAGAATTGCCGTTTCGGGGAGAATGACCTTTCCGGCACGCGCCCCGACCGGGGACCGCCGCTCAGGCGACGCGCTGGCCTCGGGACCATGTTGCCTGGATGACTGGGGTGTTTTCGTGGAATCTGAACCGGATCAGGTCCGCGCGTTTTCCGGTTTCGATGCTGCCGCGATCATCAAGCCCGGCGGCGGCTGCCGGGTTGGTCGTTACCGTTGCCATGGCGCGGGGCAGGTCGTCCCACAACTCCCCCAGCCGGATTGCCGCGGCAAGCAGCGAGGACGGAACGTAATCCGAGGACAGGATATCCAGCCGGTCGGCGCGGGCCAGATCCAGCGCGGCGACATTACCGCTGTGAGAGCCGCCCCGAATGATGTTCGGCGCGCCCATGATCGTGCGGATACCGTGGGCGTGGCAGGCGTCCGCGGCCTCGATCGTGGTCGGAAACTCGGCCAGCGTGATGCCATAGGTGGCCGAGGTCGCGACCTGTTCGGCAGTGGTATCGTCATGGCTGGCCAGCACGGCCCCCAGCCGCCCGGCGACCTCGACCGCCGCGGCCTCGTGCAGGTCGCCGTAACGGTTGCGCAGATCGGTCAGGCGGGCGACATGGTCCTGAAACTCGACGTCGGACATGCCGCGTTTGCCCATGACATATTGCGCCAGCTTGGCAATGTCGCGGAACTGGCGCTGGCCGGGGGTGTGATCCATCAGGCTGACCAGACCCACGCGATCATCGGGCGAAAACTCGTCCAGCTCGGCGACCAGCGTTTCGGAACAGACCTCGGCGCGCAGATGGATGAAATGGCTGATCCGCAGCGTGTCGGCGGCGCGCATGGCCAGAATTTCGCTGGCCAGGGCGCGGGCGTATTTCTGATAGCCATGCACCGGATCGCTGATCGACCCCACGCGCAGCGCGTCGAATACCGTGGTGATCCCCACGCTGGCCAGTTCGGCGTCATGGGCGATGATCGCGGCGGGGTGCGGAAATTCGACACCGGGGCGCGGTTGCAGGTGGCGTTCCAGATTGTCGGTGTGCAGTTCGACCAGACCCGGCGCGATATGGTCGCCGCCGCAGTCGATGGCACCGGCGGGAACCGATCCGCCCTCGGCGATGTCGGTGATGGTGTCCCCTGTGATCCGCAGGCTTCCACGGATGCTGCGGTCGGGCAGGATCAGTGTGGCATTGGCAAGAATGGTGTCGGTCATGGTGCGCCTGTCGGTTTCAAAGGGGCAACAGCGCCAGCAGCGTGGCCACGGCATCGGAGAGGTCGCCGGAATTGTCGATCTGATGAATCGGCACGCCCGGCAGATCGGGCAGGCACAGATCGGCCTGCGCCAGACGCCCGGCGATGGCGGCTGCATCCTCGCGGCCGCGTTGTGCCAGACGTGTGGCCAGCAGGGCCGGATCAGCGCTGACGGCGATTACCGACAGCGGTGCCAGCGCATCGACGGCACGGGGCAGGGCCGCGCGCGAGCCGTTGAACAGGATCGGGCGGCCATTTGCCTGTGCCGCACGGGCCGCCGCCGGGATCGCATAGCGCAACCCGTGCGCCGCCCAGCTGAGGGCAAATTCGCCCGCTGCCTCGCGCCGGTCGAAGTCGGCGTCAAGGCATGGCTCGAACGGTTCGGTCGGATCGGCGGGGCGCGTCACCACCCGGCGCACGATCAGCAGATCGGGTCGCGCGACGGCGACCGCAGCGATAATGCTGTCCTTGCCCACACCCGATGGTCCGACAAGGGCAAAGGCGGGGGCCGCGCTCATGCCGCTGACCGCGCGGGGGCAAAGCCGGTCACGTCGATCTGACGGTCGCAGATGCGGGCGCGGGCGGCCTCGTCATGGAAGATGCCAAGGATTGCGGCCCCGCGCGTCTTGGCCTCGTCGATCAGCGACAGGACCACCTCACGGTTGGCGGCATCGAGGCTGGCCGTCGGCTCGTCCAGCAGCAGCGCGGGCCACGTGTGGATAAAGCCGCGGGCGATGTTCACCCGCTGTTGTTCGCCGCCTGAAAAGGTGGTCGGCGACAGCGACCACAACCGTTCGGGAATGTTCAGCCGCGCCAGTATGGCGGCCGCCCGGTCGCGGGCGTGATCGTCACCCATGCCGAGGGTCAGCAGGGGTTCGGCCACCACTTCGATCGTGGGCACGCGCGGCACGACGCGCAGGAACTGGCTGACATAGCCAAGGGTGGTGCGACGCAACGCGATGATCTGGCGCGGTTCCGCCGTGGCAAGGTTCAACCCGCCCACGCGGATCGCGCCCGCATCCACCCGGTAATTGCCCCAGATCATCCGCATCAGCGTCGATTTTCCCGCGCCCGAGGCGCCGATCAGCGCGACACATTCGCCGGGTGCGACCGACAGCGAAGCGCCCTCCATCACATGCAGCTCGGCTCCGCCCTGATTGTGCAGGGTGAACCGCTTGCCGACGTTTTCGACCGAAATCATCATCACACCTGCAAGACCGAGGAAACCAGAAGCTGCGTATAGGCGTGCTGCGGATCGTCCAGAACCTGATCGGTCAGGCCGGATTCCACCACGTGACCATCCTTCATCACCATCAGCCGGTCGGCCAAAAGCCGCACCACGGCCAGATCATGCGTCACCAGCACCACCGACAGACCCAACCTCCGCACCAGCCCGCGCAGCAGATCCAGCAGCCGTGCCTGCACGCTGACGTCAAGACCGCCGGTCGGTTCGTCCATGAACACCAGTCGCGGCCCGGTCACCAGATTACGCGCGATCTGCAACCGCTGCTGCATCCCGCCGGAAAACTGGCGCGGGCGGTCATCAATGCGGCCGGGGTCGATCTCGACCCGCGCCAGCCAGTCCTCGGCCGTGGTGCGGATGTCGCCGTAATGGCGCGCGCCCACGGCCATCAGCCGTTCGCCGACATTGCCACCGGCACTGACCGCCATACGCAGGCCATCGCGCGGATTCTGGTGAACGAATGCCCAGTCGGTGCGGCCCAGCATCCGCCGTTCGGGTTCGGACATGGTGACGGTATCGGCCATCCGCCCGTCGCGCATGGCGAACAGCACCTGCCCCCGGTCGGGCGTCAGATGCCCGGCCAGACAGTTCAGCAATGTGGATTTGCCGGACCCGGATTCGCCCACGATCCCCATCACTTCGCCGGGGAACAGGTCAAAGCTGACATTGGTGCAGCCGATCCGCGCGCCATAACGCTTTTCCAGATCGCGGACGGACAAAAGCGGTTGGTCACTCATCCCCGGTCCTCCTGACGGCTGGTGCAATAATCGGTGTCGGAACAGACGAACATGCGCCCGCCTTGGTCGTCGGTAATCACCTCGTCCAGATAGCTGTCATCCGCGCCGCAGATGGCGCAGGCGTGGTCGGCCTTGCTGGCGGCAAAGGGGTGGTCGTCGAAATCCAGACTGACCACCCGCGTCCAGGGCGGCACTGCATAGATACGCTGTTCGCGGCCCGCACCGAACAGCTGGATCGCCGGGTTCATGTGCATTTTCGGGTTGTCGAATTTCGGAATGGGCGAAGGGTCCATGACATAGCGTCCCGCCACCCTGACCGGATAGGCATAGGCGGTCGCGATTTCGCCATGCCGCGCGATGTCTTCGTAAAGACGCACCTGCATCAGCCCGTAATCGGCCAGCGCATGCATCCGCCGGGTTTCCACCTCGCGCGGTTCCAGAAAGCGCAGGGGTTCGGGTATGGGCACCTGATAGACCAGAATCTGTTCCTCGGTCAGCGGGGTTTCGGGGATGCGATGGCGGGTCTGGATCAGCGTGGCATCCGTGGTGCGTTCGGTCGTGGCGACGCCCGCGACACGCTGAAAGAACTTGCGGATGCTGACCGCGTTCGTGGTGTCGTCGGCGCCCTGGTCGATGACCTTCAGCCGGTCGTCGGGGGTCAGGCAGGCGGCCGTGACCTGCACGCCGCCGGTGCCCCAGCCATAGGGCATCGGCATTTCCCGGCTGGCGAACGGCACCTGATAGCCGGGGACCGCAATCCCTTTCAGGATCGCGCGGCGGATCATCCGTTTGGTGTCCTCGTCCAGATAGGCGAAGTTATAAGCCGCGTCGGTCATTCCGCCGCCTCCGCAAGGCCTGCACGCAGGCGCCGCACCAGTTCCAGCTCGGCCTGAAAATCGACGTAATGGGGCAGTTTGATATGTTCCAGAAAGCCGGTCGCCTGAATATTGTCGCAATGAGACAGCACGAATTCCTCGTCCTGTGCCGGTGCGCCGGTGAAATCTTCGTCCAGTTCCTGCCAGCGCAGCGCACGGTCAACCAGTGCCATGGACAACGCCTTGCGTTCGGTCTGACCAAAGCTCAGCCCGTAGCCGCGGGTGAACTGTGCGGGTTCGGATTTCGATCCCTTGAACTGGTTGACGGTTTCGCATTCGGTCAGTTCGATCTCGCCGATCTCGATGGCGAAACCCAGTTCGGGGATGTCCATTTCCACGGTGACGGTGCCGATCCGCAATTCGCCGACGAAGGCATGGTTGCGGGCATAGCCGCGCTGTGTCGAATAGGCGAGACCCAGCAGGAATCCTTCGTCACCGCGCGCCAGCGCCTGAAGCCGTAAGGGCCGGCCAGCCGGCAGTTCCAGCGGGGCGCGGGTCAGGTCGGCGGGTTCGGTTTCGGTCGGGTCTTCGGTTTCGATCATCCCGTCGCGGTTCAGGAATGACAGGATATGCGGCACCTCGGCCGCATCGGCGGGCGCTGCGGCGGGGGTGGTGCCGGTGGCCGGCAGTTCGCCATCCGCCATCAACCGGAAATCCAGCAGGCGGTGGGTGTAATCATAGGTCGGCCCAAGCACCTGACCGCCGGGCGCATCCTTGAACGTGGCCGAAATACGCCGCGCGATCGCCATGCGCACCGTATCGACCGGCGTCGTCGCCCCAAAGCGCGGCAGGGTGGTGCGATAGGCGCGGATCAGGAATATGGCCTCGATCAGATCGCCCCGCGCCTGTTTGATCGCCAATGCGGCCAGGTCGGGATCATACAGCGATCCCTCGGCCATCACGCGGGCGACCGACAGCGATAGCTGATCGCGGATCGCATCGGTATGGACGGCGGGTTGATCGGCCGCGCCGCGCCGGGTGTCGGCCAGCCAGTCATGGGCCGCATCAATGGCGCGTTCGCCCCCTTTGACGGCAACATACATCAGCGCACCTCGGTCGAACGTGGAATGGCGGCGATCCGGTCGCCGCAGGTCAGGATCGCATCCCAGCCCAGCGGAAAGCGGGCGTGGTTGGCGGCAAAGACGGCGGGGTCGGGCAAGGACAGCCGGGCGTTGTCGCGGATGCCCGGCCCGGTCAGCAGGGCACCGTCGGTCCGCAATGCGGGCACGTCCACGATCAGCGTGGCAGCGCGGTCGGGATATTCGGGGGTGCCGATGCGGAAACGGTCGGCGGGGGTCAGCGATGCCCAGTCGCCGAGGGCGAAATCCGCGTCCCCGGCATCGACCAGCGGCGCGGCGCAATGAAAGGTGATCCAGTCGCGCAGCGCCGCTGTATCGTGCGATGCGCCCAGATACAGCATGGTCGTGCGATCACACAGCGTCAGCAGCGCGACCCCTGCCGCCACCGACAGTGGCGCGGGCGGGGTCGCGCCCGCGACGGTATGGATCGTGCCCGGCCTTGCCATGGCCTGAAGGATGGCGCGAAAGCCGTGCGCGGCATCAATCGCCGGTGCGGCAAATCCGCCGGAAAGATGCGCGCTCATGTGTCCTCTCCTCGGACGAGGGTAAAGAATTCGACCCGCGTTGCAGCGGCGCGTGCGGCGCGGGTCGTGTTGCGGGCCTGCCGTTCGGCGGCCAGAGGCGTCAGAACGCCGGTGCGGATGCGGTCGGCCGCATCGGTCTGCATGAGAGCATCGACCACCGCCGCACGCAGCGCATGATCGCGTGACCGACCCTGCACATAGCCGTGCCCCACCATCCCGCCCGGCAGGCGGACCGAGGCGCGCGTCACCGTCATTTCGCCCAGATTGAACGGCGCGCCGGTGCCGCCACTGCGGCCACGCACCATCACGGTGCCGATTTCTGGGGGGCGCAGCAGATCATGCGGCGGCAGGTCCGGCAGCAGATCGGCCAGCCGTCCGGCGGGGGCCGAAGCCAGCAGGCCCAGATAGGTGGCGCGATCAGACGAATCAGGCATCATTGACCTATACAACTAGACAAGTTCTGTCTTACACATGAGCATGGGTGTTGTCCCGTGAAGATTTGGTGACGAAATGACGATCTGGCGCAGCATTGCCGACACGCTCAGGGATGAAATCGCGCGCGGCCATCACGTCGCCGGTTCCCGGTTGCCGACCGAGGCGGTGCTGGCCGCGCGTTTCGGCGTCAATCGCCACACCATCCGGCAGGCGCTGGCGGCGCTGGCGGACGAAGGGCTGGTGCGGTCCCGGCGTGGGGCGGGGGTTTTCGTGCTGGCTGTGCCCGTCGATTATCCGCTGGGTCAGCGGGTGCGGTTTCATCACGCCGTTGCCCTTGCGGGACGGATTCCGGGGCGGCAGATCGACTATGTCGCGACCCGTCCCGCCGATCCGGCCGAAGTGGCGGCGCTGGACCTTGTTCAGGGCGCGCAGGTGCATGTGGCCGAAGGCGCATCGCTGATCGACGGCGAGGCGGTGGCGTTGTTTCGTTCGGTATTCCCTGCCGATCTGCTGCCCGACCTGCCCGCCGCGCTGGCCGAAGGGCCGGGCGTGACCGCCGCGCTGACCCGCTGCGGCATCGCCGATTATACCCGCGCCCAGACACGGATCACCGCGCGCGTGGCCGATGCGGCGCAGGCCGTGCGGCTGGGTGCGGTGACAGGCGATGCGCTGATCCGCACCGAGGCGCTGAACGTGACCCCTGATGGCCGGCGGATCGAATACGGGGTGACATGGTGGCTGGCCGCGCGGGTGACGCTGACCGTAGCGGCGGATCAGCCGTCATAACGGTCAAGAAATTCTTCGGCCGACAGGGCGCGGAAATCGGGCAGGGCCGCGCGCAGCCGGTCGTGATTCCAATCCCACCATGACAGTCGTTCCAGCCGCGCGCCGGTTTCCGGCGAAAAGCGGCGGCGCAGGGGACGGGCGGGATTGCCGACCACGATGGTCCAGGGGTCAACATCGCGCGTGACCACCGCGCCCGCGCCGATGATGGCGCCCAGACCCACCGTCACCTCGGGTTTGACGATCGCGCCGTGGCCGATCCATGTGTCATGGCCGATCACCGTGCGCCGCGCCGCGCGCCGGGCAAAGAACCCGTCGTCGCCTGCGGCATCGTCCCAGTAATATTCGGACCGATACAGGAAATGATGCAGGCTGGCTGTGGTCATCGGATGATCGGTCGGCCCGATCCGCGTCATCGCGGCGATATTGGCGAATTTGCCGACCGTGGTATTGGCGATATCGGCGAACCGGTCGCAATAGCTGTAATCGTCGAAGGATGAGTTCAGAATGCGCGCGCCGCGCCCGATTTCGCAATAGCGGCCAAAGCTGCTGTTCACCAC
>JAUNUO010000028.1:1888-5586 GCA_030538135.1 Paracoccus sp. (in: a-proteobacteria) | reverse complement strand
GAATGCGCGCGCCGCGCCCGATTTCGCAATAGCGGCCAAAGCTGCTGTTCACCACCTCGGCATCCGCTGGCACGGGCGGCGGTGCTTGGGTCAGGCGCATCAGAAAGTCCGGTCCTTACCGGCCCATGTCAGGAAACGCCCGGTCTGCGCGATGCTCAGGCTTGTGGCGGTGTCCAGAATGCCGTTTGCGACCTCGGTTGCGTCCAGCAGGGCCTCGGAGCCGCCCATGTCGGTGCGCACCCAGCCGGGGTCGATCAACACGACGGGGATTCCGTGGGGTTCCAGATCGGTGGCAAGGCATTGCATCAGCTTGTTCAGCGCGGCCTTGGAGGCGCGATAGGCCGGCTGGTCGGATTTACGGTAATCCATCGCGCTCATCTGCGAGGAGATGTTCAGGATGCGCCCCCGGCCCGCCGCGCGCAGCGCCGGCAGAAAGGCCTGCGCAACCAGCAGCGGCGCGACCGTATTGACGTGGAACACTTCCATCAGCGCATCGCCCGGCAGATCCGGCGTGTGACAGGTCGTGGGGCCGGAAATACCGGCATTGTTGATCAGCACGTCCAGCGCGGAAATCCGGGCGGCAGCAGCGGCCAGTGCCGCACGGTCGGTCACATCCGCGTGCAGGGCCGTCGCGCCTTTCGGGACATCGCCGCCGCGGGTCAGCGCCCAGACCTGCCAGCCGCGGGCCACGGCCTGCGCGGCGATCGCGCGCCCGATCCCCCGGTTCGCGCCCGTCACCAGCATCCGCATCATCCATCCCCCTTGATCAGACGTCGCCGCAGCCAGCCCGAAATCGTATCCATCAGGATCACTGTCAGGACCACAAGGATAATATAATAGGCGACATGTTCCCAATCCTGATGGGTGATGATCGCCTGCGTCAGCAACAGACCAATCCCGCCGCCGACGATGGCGCCGATCACCGTCGCGCCGCGGGTGTTCGATTCCAGCGTGTAAAGGACCTGACTCAGCATTACAGGGGAAATCTGCGGGATCACGCCCCAGCGGGCGCGTTGCAGCGGACCGGCACCGGTGGCGCGCAGACCTTCGACCTGCTTCTGATCCGTGTTTTCCAGGGCTTCGGAAAAGAGTTTGCCGAAGGTGCCGATATCGGTCAGCAGGATCGCCAGCGCCCCGGTCAGCGGGCCGGGGCCAAAGGCGCGCGACAGGATGACGGTCCAGATCAGCGCATCGACGCCGCGCAGGAAATCGTAACTGCGCCGCGATGCGAAACGGGCCACGAAACTGGGCGAAAAGTTCCGCGCCGACCAGAATGCCAGCGGCAGCGCGATCAGCGCCGCGCCGATGGTGCCGACAAAGGCCATCAGCACGGTTTCCCCCATCGCCCATGCGACATCCTTGTGATGCCAGACGCTGTTGTTCCAGAAATCATGCCACATCGAGGCCGCCGCGCCGGGCTGGCTGATGGCCGCGCCGACCCTTTCGGTAAAGCTGGTGCCCGACCAGCGGCTGTCCAGCGTGAAGAAGAAACATTCCCACCCCGGAAAGCGGCGCATCACCTCGGTCCGGGTGCGGGTTACGCTGAGCCTTGTGCCGGACGGCAGGTTGAGCGCCACCCGATTGTCGGCGGCATTGATCCAGTCGGGCAAGGGTTGCGGGGCGCCGGTCATGGTGACGCCGGAAGGTGACGGGATCAGAATGATCGGCTGTGCCGCGTCGGTCATGGTCAATGTCACCACGCCCTGCTGGTCGATGGCTACCTGATCGCCCCGCGGCAGATCGACGGTCAGACTACCGTCGGTGGCGGGGTGGACCCAATCGGGTTCCTCCCCTGGCGCATAGGTCATCTTGCGGCTGCCCTCGATCGCGGCGACGATCGCGCCGGAACGGTTGTCGCGCGTGACATGCGTCTTGTGCGACCAGAAATCCTGTAACAACAGCCGTGCGTTATCCAGCCGTGCCCGGCTGGCTGCGCCGGCGACGTCGAAGGCGAAAAAGGCATAGACCAGATAGGCCGCGATCAACCCCAAAATCGACAGCGAGACAATGCGCCGCCCGCGTAGCAGACGCAGCGCGCCGTCCAGCGCGGAAGGGGATGTATGCGTATCGACCGCGCTCATGCCTGCGCCCCCCGGATCAGCCGGTCGCGCGCCGCGCCGGACAACTGGTCCACCACCACGATGGTCATGAACAGCAGAACAAAGACCGAGGCCGCCGCGTCATAGCGGCCCGGCCCCCAACTGATGGCATTGCGCAGTTCGTATCCGATGCCGCCCGCCCCGACGAAGCCCAGAATGGCCGAGGCCCGCACGTTGATCTCGAACCGCAGCAGGGCATAGCTCAGCCAGTTCGGGGCCACCTGTGGCACCACGCCAAAGGCCATGCGCTGAACCCATCCCGCACCCGTCGATGCCAGCCCCTCGACCGGGCGCAGGTCGGCGTTCTCGGCCACTTCTGAAAACAGCTTGCCCAGGGCGCCGGTGGTGTGAAAGGCGATGGCCAGCATCGCCGGGATCGGCCCCCCGCCCAGGATGAAGATCAGCACCAGGGCGATCACGACATCGGGAATGGCGCGGGTCACGTCCAGAATGCGGCGAAAGACCGGAACCAGCCGCGGCCAGGGCGACAGGCCGCGCGTCGCCAGCAGGGAAAACAGCGCCGCCGCCAGACCGCCTGCCAATGTGGCGACAGCGGCGATATTCAGCGTTTCGATCAGTGCCGGGACATAACCCAACATCAGGCCGGGCAGGCGAGCCAGCTTCTGCCACGCCTCGGCCAGCAATTCGCCGGGATAGTCGAAAATGCGGGGCAGACCCGACAGGAACCCGCCCGCGCTGCGTTCGTCGGCGATATAAAAGCCGCCCGCCAGCACGACGACGAACAGTATCAGCCCGACCGCCGACAGGATGCGGCGATAGCGGATCATGTGCAGATAATTCTGCTGAATATGGGTGATGTCGGCCATGCGATGACGAGGCGGGCCGAAACCCGCCCCTGCTCCGTTCAGTTGGTCTGACCCTGTTCCAGCTCGGCCAGACGCACGGCGATGATGGCGTCATAGGCGTCGTGGGTTACCGGCTTGAAACCGCCGGTCTCGCCGCTGGCTACACCATAAAGGCAATCCTGATCGCGTTCGCCCAGACCTTCCATCATGGCGGTGAACTTGTCCTTGACGTCCTGCGGCAGCGCCTTGCGCACGACCATCGGACCTTCGGGGATCGGCTTGGATTTCCAGATCTCGACCAGATCGTTCATATCCACGAGGCCGGCATCCGACGCCTTGCGCAGCGCACCGAAACCGTAGCCGTCTTCCCATTCGCCTTCGCCGCCTGCCCAGGTGACGCCTGCATCCACGTCGCCGTTCTTGACCGCGACGATGGTCTGTTCATGGCCGCCGGTGAACTTGATCTCGCCGAAATATTCGCCCGGTTTCATCGAATAGCCTTCCTCGGGCAGTTCGACCAGCGGGATCAGATAACCCGAGGTCGAGTTCGGATCGCCAAAGGCAAAGACCTTGCCCTTCATGTCATCCAGCGAGGTGATGTCGCTGTCCGCGCGCGCAAAGCCGATCGAATGATAGGTGAAGGTGCCGTCGAGGTTGGTCTTGACCAGGATCGGCTCCACCGCGTCGGGGTTGGTCAGGTAGGCCTTGGCATAGCCCGAGGCGCCCAGACTTGCCGCATCCAGCGTGCCGCCCAGCAGGCCCTGAATCACGCCGTCGTAATCGGCCGGGGTGA
>JAUNUO010000028.1:0-1788 GCA_030538135.1 Paracoccus sp. (in: a-proteobacteria) | reverse complement strand
TCCAGCGTGCCGCCCAGCAGGCCCTGAATCACGCCGTCGTAATCGGCCGGGGTGAACAGCTTGACCGGAACGCCCAAGGCTTCCTCGGTGTATTTGCGCAGGCATTCGTTCGAGGTCATGCGGTCCTGGGCGTTTTCGCCGCCCAGCACGCCAATGTTGAACTGCGTGATGGTGTCTTGGGCAAAGGTGGGGGCCGCCATCGCGGTCGTCGCCAGCGCAAGGGTGATGATCTTCTTCATGTGATGTCCTGTCGGTACGAGGTAAAAAGGGAAAGGGGTCAGTCCGCGCCCAGCATGGCTTCGGCATAGCTGTCGTCGCGGCCCAGCGCGGCGATGTCGGTCGAGGTCGCGGCTTCTGAAAACTCGGCCCCCGCGCCGTAAAGATCGCGCGCAACCCCGGTGGTCAGCTGTTCGGGCGCGCCGTCAAACACGATCCGGCCCTTGCGCATCCCGATAATGCGGTCGCAATAGCGGCGGGCGGTATCCAGCGTGTGCAGGTTGGCGATGACCGTGCGGCCGTCTTCGTCCTGAACGCGGCGCAGGGTTTCCATCACCACCTGCGCATTCATCGGATCGAGGCTGGCGATGGGTTCATCCGCAAGGATGATCTGCGGATCCTGCATCAGGGCGCGTGCGATGGCGACGCGCTGTTGCTGGCCGCCCGACAGCGCCTCGGCCCGCTTGGCGGCCTGTTCGGCGATGCCCAGCCGGTCGAGAATGCCTATGGCGCGTTCGATATCGCTGCGCGGCCACAGGCCCAGCAGCGTGGTCAGTGTGCCGCGCTTGTTCAGCAATCCGTGCAGCACGTTCGACACGACGTCGATACGCGGCACCAGATTGAACTGCTGAAAGATCATCGCGCAGCGGCTTTGCCAGGCGCGGGTCTCGCTTCCGGTCAGGGCCAGCACGTCGCGCCCATCAACCACAAGCTGCCCCGACGACGCGTCGGTCAGCCGGTTCATTATCCGCAGCAGCGTCGATTTTCCGGCCCCCGAACTGCCGATCACGCCGATCATCATCGGGCGGTCGATGGTAAAGCTGACCGAATCAACGGCGCGTGTGGCGCCAAATATCCGGGTAACGTCGCGGGCTTCTATCTTCATGGCTTCCACCTGTTGATGCGCCCTCATGCCGTGGGGGCATGACGGGGATGCGACTGCGGCGTAAATCTTTGGTGACATTTCCCGGCGCGGGTGGTGCATACGGTGGTTCGGTGCCGGGCCGGATGTTCGGGCGACTGTCCCGAAATCTTTGGATTCACGTCACGCATGTGTTGCCGCGACTGGTTAACGGATGGTCTGTCCGACATCCTTGCAAGGGCCAGCACATGTCCATCCTCGTCCCGTCGCCCGCGTCCGCGCTGCGTTCCACGCGGATCTTCAGCGAGAATTTCGAAAGCCTCGCCGATCTGTTGAAACCGTTCGAAAGCCCCTCGGAAAAGGGCGGCGACGGCACGGACTGGACCAATCTGGCCCCGGCCGGCTGGACGATCATTAATGAGACGCCCGAAGGCGGGCCGGTCGAATTCCACGGCTGGACCTTCATGGACCGCCATGGCTGGGCCGAAACCCCCGATGACCAGCAGCGCAGCACCTTTACCTATGGTGACGGTGTGGTCGCGGTGGCCGATGCCGACGAATATTACGACATGACCAATCCCGGCTATCAGGTGTTCAACTCGACCCTGCTCAGCCCGGAAATCGACATTGCCGGGCAGGCGGCAGGCACGCTGTATCTGTCCTTTGACAGTTCGTGGCGTCCCGAGGGCGAACAGGAAGCGGTGCTGACC
>JAUNUO010000027.1 GCA_030538135.1 Paracoccus sp. (in: a-proteobacteria) | reverse complement strand
ACAACCATTGGGGCGTGCCGCTCACGCTGGCGCGGATGCCCGCCGACACCGATTTTGCGATCATCGAGATCGGCATGAACCACCCCGGCGAGATCGAGCCTCTGGCCCGCAACGCCCGCCCGCATGTGGCGATGATCACCACCGTCGCGGCTGCCCATCTTGAGGCGTTCGAGAATATTCAGGGCATCGCCCGCGAAAAGGCTGCGATCTTTGCCGGGCTGGAACCCATGGGCAGCGCCGTCCTCCCCGAGGATCTGGACGTGACCCCGATCCTGCGCGATGGCGCCGACGCGGCGGGTGCCGTGGTCGTGGGCTTTGGCGCGTCCGGTGCTGCGCGCCCTGTGACGGTGACGCCGGACGGCGACGGCACGCAGGTTCGCGCGCGTATCCTCGGCGAGACCGCCGATTTCCGCCTTGCCAGCTTGGGCGCGCATTTCGTGACGAATGCGGTCGGCGTTCTGGCCGCGCTGGTGCAGCTTGGGGCCGGTCTGACGGCTTCGGCGCGCGGTCTGTCGGACTGGCGGCCCTATCAGGGGCGCGGCGCGGTGGAAAACCTGGGCGACATCACCTTGCTGGACGACAGCTATAACGCCAACCCCGCCAGCCTGGCCGCCGGTCTGGCCACGCTGGACCGCCTGCCGCCGGGCCGCCGCGTGGCGATTTTGGGCGACATGCTGGAACTCGGCAAGGATGAGATGGCGATCCACCGCGACATCGCCACCTGGCCGGTCGTGGGCGGAATTTCGCTGGTTCATGCCTGCGGGCCTCGAATGAAGATGATGTTCGACGCCCTTCCCATTGAAAAACAGGGCATCTGGGCGGAAACCGCCGATGGGTTGATCGCGCGGGCGCAGGTGCTTGCAGCGCCGGGTGACGTGGTGTTCGTCAAGGGGTCCAAATCCTCGCGCGTGGCGTCGGTCGTTGACGCCCTGCGCAAAACTTGGCACAGCCCCGCGCCTGACACAAAGGTTTAACCATGCTTTACTGGCTCAGCGGGCTGTCCGAAGGCGGCGATCTTTTCAACCTGTTCCGCTATATCACCTTCCGCGCGGGGGCGGCGTTCTTTACGGCACTGCTGTTCGGGTTCATCTTCGGCAAGCCGCTGATAAACTTTCTGCGCCGGGTGCAGAAAAAGGGTCAGCCGATCCGCGACGACGGGCCGGAAGGCCATTTCGTCAAGGCCGGCACGCCGACGATGGGCGGGCTTCTGATCCTGTCGGCGCTGTTCACCTCGACCCTGCTCTGGGCGCGGCTCGATAACGGCTATGTCTGGATCGTGCTGCTGGTGACGCTGGCCTATGCGCTGATCGGCTTTGCCGACGATTACGCCAAGGTGACGAAACAGCACCACGCGGGCCTGTCGGGTCGGGTGCGGCTGGGTCTGGGCGTGCTGATCGGGCTGGCTGCCTCGATCGCGGCGATGTATCTGCACCCCGCCGGGCTGACCGGGCAGGTGGCGATGCCGGTGTTCAAGGACGCGCTGTTCAATCTGGCGTGGTTCTTTCCGGTGTTCGGCATGCTGGTCATCGTCGGTTCGGCCAATGCGGTGAACCTGACCGACGGGCTGGACGGGCTGGCGATCATGCCGGTGATGATCGCCGCCGGGACGCTGGGTGTGATCGCCTATACCGTGGGCCGCGTGGACTTTACCAATTATCTGGGCGTCCACCATGTGCCGGGCACCGGGGAAATCCTGATCTTCGTTTCGGCCCTGATCGGCGGCGGCCTTGGCTTTCTGTGGTATAACGCCCCCCCGGCGGCGGTGTTCATGGGCGACACCGGCAGCCTTGCGCTTGGCGGCGCGCTTGGCGCCATCGCGGTTGTGACGAAACACGAAATCGTGCTGGCCATCGTTGGCGGGCTGTTCGTGGTCGAAGCCCTGTCGGTCATCATTCAGGTGCTGTATTTCAAGCGCACCGGCAAACGCGTGTTCCTGATGGCCCCGATCCATCACCACTTCGAGAAAAAAGGCTGGGCCGAGCCGCAGATCGTCATCCGCTTCTGGATCATCTCGCTGGTGCTGGCGCTGATCGGTCTGGCGACGCTCAAGCTGCGTTGACCGGCTTCGTTTGTGCATAAATATCCCGCGGGGGTCCGGGGGCGCGAAGCCCCCGGTGGTTCAACAAGGGGCAAACCATGATCCCGGTCCAGAACGTCACCGATCAAACCATCGCCGTCCTCGGCCTCGGCAGATCCGGGCGCGCCACCGCCGCCGCGCTGACCGCCGGCGGCGCAACCGTTATCGCATGGGATGACGGCGCGGACACACGCGAACAGGCGCAGGCGGATGGCATCACCATCACCGACCTGACCCGCGATGCCGCTTGGGAAAACGTCAGCGCTCTGATCGTCAGCCCCGGCATCCCGCATCTTTATCCGAAACCGCACCCGGTCATTGCCCGGGCCTATGACCTCGGCATTCCGGTCGATAACGACATCGGCCTGTTCTTCCGCAGCTTTGCCACCAGTGACTGGCAGACCTTCGACCGCACCCCGCAGGTGATTGCCGTCACCGGCAGCAACGGCAAATCCACCACCACCGCGCTGATCCACCACATTCTGACCGCCGCCGGCCGCCCGACCCAGATGGGCGGCAATATCGGCACCGGAGTCCTCTCGCTGGACCCGGCCCATGATGGCGAGGTCATCGTGCTGGAACTGTCCAGCTATCAGACCGATCTGGCCCGTGCGCTGACTCCGGATGTGGCCGTGTTCACCAACCTGTCGCCTGATCATCTGGACCGGCACGGCGGGCTTGGCGGCTATTTCGCGGCGAAACGGCGGCTGTTTGCCGAAGGCGGCCCCGACCGCGCGGTGATCGGCGTCGATGAACCCGAAGGGCGCTATCTGGCCGGTCAGATGGCGATGGCCCCGCCGGATGACCGGGTGATCCGTGTGTCGGCGGATCACAAGCTGGACGGGCCGGGCTGGTCGGTCTTTGCGCGCAAGGGGTTTCTGGCCGAATACCGCAAGGGGCGGCAGGTGGCCTCGGTCGATCTGCGCGCCATTCCCGGCCTGCCGGGCGCACATAACCACCAGAACGCCTGCGCCGCATGGGCGGCCTGCCGCGCCGTCGGCCTGTCCCCGCGCGAGATCGAGGCGGCGTTTCACACATTCGCCGGCCTGCCGCATCGCAGCCAGACCGTAGCCGAATGGGGCGGCGTGCGATACGTCAACGATTCCAAGGCCACCAATGTCGATGCCGCCGCCAAGGCCTTGGGCGCCTTCCCCCGCATCCGCTGGATCGCCGGAGGTCTGGGGAAAGAGGGTGGCATTTCCGCGCTGGCCCCGCATCTGGGATCGGTGGTCAAGGCTTATCTGATCGGCCATTCCGCCCGCGATTTCGCGCTGGAAATCGGGCAGACGCCTTATGAGATCGCGGAAACCATGGAAAACGCCGTCGCCCGCGCCGCAGCCGAAGCCCAACCGGGCGAGGTCGTGCTGCTGGCCCCCGCGGCGGCCAGTTTCGACCAATACCCGAATTTCGAAAAGCGTGGCGATCATTTTACGGCGCTTGTGCGGGCGCTGGCCTGACCGGCGGCGTCGCGCCCGAAAGGGCGTATTCGGGCAAACAGGCGGCGGCGGACACCACGTCACAAATGCGCAATCGGCAGTAGCGCGCCGGGTTGTTTCACGCTATGCTGCGCGACACGAGACCCGGAAAACGGGCAAGGCAGAGGCAGTGACGGCGGTATTCCCATGACCGAGATGGTCTTTGGCGCTGCGCCCGCGCGGGCGGGCGATCCCATTCTTCCGCGTTGGTGGCGCACGGTGGACCGCTGGTCCCTCGCCTGCGTGCTGGGGCTGTTTGCCATCGGCCTGTTGCTGGGGCTGGCGGCATCGGTGCCTCTGGCGGAAAAGAACGGTCTGCCGCGGTTCTATTACGTCAACCGTCAGGCGTTCTTTGGCGGGGTCGCGCTGGCGGTGATGATCGTCATTTCCATGCTGAACCCCCGACATGTGCGGCGGATCGGGGTGATCGGTTTCGGCTTTGCCTTTCTGGCGGTGCTGGTCCTGCCGTTTATCGGCACCGATTTCGGCAAGGGGGCCGTGCGCTGGCTGTCGTTTGCCGGCGTTTCCGTGCAGCCGTCCGAGTTTCTCAAGCCCGGTTTCGTCGCCATGGCGGCTTGGTTCATGGCCTCGGCGCAAGAGGTGGGCGGCCCGCCGGGGCGGCTGTATTCGTTCCTGCTGACCGTGTTCATCGTGGTCCTGCTGGCCTTGCAGCCCGATTTCGGGCAGGCCACGCTGGTCCTGTTCGCCTGGGGGGTGATGTATTTCGTCGCCGGGGCGCCGATGCTGGTGTTGCTGGTGGTGGCCGGGCTGACGGCTCTGGGCGGGATGTTCGCCTATGGTGCCTCGGAACACTTCGCCCGCCGCATCGACGGCTTTCTGACCGCCGAGGTCGATCCGCGCACCCAGCTTGGCTATGCCACCAATGCCATTCAGGAAGGCGGCTTTTTCGGCGTCGGCGTGGGCGAGGGCACGGTGAAATGGTCGCTGCCCGACGCGCATACCGATTTCATCATCGCCGTCGCGGCCGAGGAATACGGTCTTGTCATGGTGCTGGCGATCATCGCGCTTTATGGGGTGATCGTGTCGCGGTCGCTGTTGCGTCTGATGAAGGAACGCGATCCCTTTACCCGCATCGCCGGAACCGGGCTGGCCTGCGCCTTCGGCGTGCAGGCGCTGGTGAACATGGGTGTGGCGGTGCGGCTGTTGCCCGCCAAGGGGATGACGCTGCCTTTTGTCAGCTATGGCGGTTCGTCCGTGATCGCGTCGGGCATTGCCATGGGGATGCTGCTGGCGCTGACCCGGTCACGTCCGCAGGGCGGTTTCACCGATATTCTGAGGCATCGCTGATGTCCGGGCGGCTGGCGCTGATCGCCGCCGGGGGAACCGGCGGGCACATGTTTCCGGCGCAATCGCTGGCCGAGGTGCTGCTGGATCATGGCTGGCGGGTGATCCTGTCCACCGATGATCGCGGCGCGCGCTATGCCGGGGCCTTTCCAGATGCGGTGCGGCGGCAGGTGGTGGCTTCGGCCACCACGGCGCGCGGCGGGCTGATGGGGAAACTGACCGCGCCTCTGGTGATCGGCGGCGGCGTTCTGTCGGCCATCGCGCAGTTCCGCAAGGACCGGCCCGATGTGGTGATCGGCTTTGGCGGTTATCCCACCATTCCGGCGCTGTCGGCGGCCATCGCGCTGCGCATTCCGCGCATGATCCACGAACAGAACGGCGTCATGGGCCGGGTGAACCGCCGCTTTGCCGCGCGGGTGGACCGGGTGGCCTGCGGCATCTGGCCGACCGCCCTGCCTTCTGGCGTGACCGGCATCCACACCGGCAACCCGGTGCGCCGCGCGGTGCTGGATTTCGCGGGCGCGCCCTATGCGCCGCCGGGCGACGGTCCGCTGAACCTGCTGGTGATCGGCGGATCGCAGGGCGCGCGGGTGCTGTCCGATACCGTCCCCGCCGCCGTTGCCGCGCTGCCGGATGATCTGCGCGCCCGCCTGTCCGTCGCCCATCAGGCCCGCCCCGAGGATCAGGACCGCGTGACCGCAGTCTATGCCGACGCACGCATCCCCGCCGAGGTCCGCCCCTTCTTCGACGATGTGCCGCAACGGCTGGCCGGGGCGCAGCTTGTCGTCAGCCGGTCCGGCGCATCCTCCATCGCCGACATCACCGCCATCGGCCGCCCGTCTGTCCTGATCCCCTTCGCCGCAGCCGCGGGCGATCATCAATCCGCCAATGCGCGGTCTTTGGCCGATGCGGGCGCGGCAGAGGTTCTGCCCGAATCGGTGCTTGACGCGGCCAGCCTCGCGCGCGACATGCACGCAATTCTGACCGACCCCGCCCGCGCACGCCAGATGGCCGGTGCCGCGCTGTCCCTGGGCCGCCCCGACGCGGCCCACCGTCTTTTCGATCTTGTCACGGAACTGAGCCAATGAACGCAGCCACGAAACTTCCCGGTGAACTGGGTCCGATCCATTTTGTCGGCATCGGCGGCATCGGCATGTCGGGCATCGCCGAGGTGCTGATGACCCTTGGCTATGACGTTCAGGGCTCGGACGCCAAGAAATCCAAGATCACCGACCGGCTGGAAACCCTTGGCGCCCGCATATTTGAAGGCCAGCGGGCCGAAAACATCGGTGATGCCGGCGTGGTGGTGATTTCCACCGCCATCAAGAAGGGCAACCCCGAACTGGAAGAGGCGCGCCGCCGCGGCCTGCCCGTCGTCCGCCGGGCCGAGATGCTGGCGGAACTGATGCGCCTGAAATCCAACGTCGCCATCGCCGGCACGCATGGCAAGACCACCACCACCACCATGGTCGCCACCCTTCTGGACGCGGGCGGCATCGACCCGACCGTCATCAACGGCGGCGTCATCCACGCCTATGGCTCCAACGCCCGCGCCGGGGCAGGGGAATGGATGGTGGTCGAGGCCGACGAATCCGACGGCAGCTTCAACCGCCTGCCCGCGACCATCGCCATCGTCACCAACATCGACCCCGAACATATGGAACACTGGGGTTCCTTCGATGCGCTGCGCAAGGGCTTCTACGATTTCGTCTCGGGCATCCCTTTCTACGGTCTCGCCGTTCTCTGCACCGACCACCCCGAGGTGCAGGCGCTGGTCGGCAAGATGACCGACCGCCGCGTCACCACCTTCGGCTTCAACGCGCAGGCCGATGTGCGGGCGCTGAACCTGCGCTATGAAAAGGGCGTGGCGCATTTCGACATCGCCCTTCAGGGCGAGGCCGTGCTGAACGACGGCGAAACCCCCGTGATCGAGGGCTGCACCCTGCCCATGCCGGGCGATCACAACGTATCCAACGCGCTGGCCGCCGTCGCCGTCGCTCGCCACCTTGGCATGAAACGCGCCGAAATCCGCGACGCGCTGGCCAAGTTCGGCGGTGTCGGCCGCCGCTTCACCCGCGTGGGCGAGGTGAACGGGGTCACCGTCATCGACGATTACGGCCACCATCCCGTCGAAATCGCCGCCGTCCTGCGCGCCGCCCGTCAGGCGACGGAAGGGCGCGTCATCGCCGTTCATCAGCCGCACCGCTATTCGCGCCTGTCCAGCCTGTTCGACGATTTCTGCACCTGCTTCAACGAGGCCGATGTGGTCGCCATCGCCGAGGTCTATGGCGCGGGCGAAGACCCGATCCCCGGCGCATCGCGTGACGATCTGGTCGCCGGGCTGATCGCCCACGGCCACCGCCACGCCCGCGCCATCCTGTCCGAGGACGATCTGGAACGGCTGGTCCGCGAACAGGCCCGCCCCGGCGATATGGTGGTGTGCCTTGGTGCCGGCACCATCAGCGCATGGGCCAACGGCCTGCCGCAGAGGCTGATGGGCAGGGCGGCGTAATGCTTGGCCTGTTGCAGGGAAGCGGCGCGGGCCTGCCCCTGACGCTGGCCGCGATCTGGCTGGTCTGCGCCTGCGCCGTCCCCTTCCTGCGCGAACCGCACCGCTGGCCCGCCACCTGGGCGCTGATCGTCGCCGGCGTGCCGCTGATCGGCTGGATGACCCTGCATTTCGGCCCCTTGGGCGGCGTCCTGGCCTTTGCCATGGCCCTGCTGATGCTGATGCGCCCACCGGGTAGGGGCGCGCATTAAAGGGGGGCGTTGGAATCATGCTCTTGACCTGATTTGCACTCTCCCCGCCGCCGCCGATCACCCTTCCGCCCGTGATAGCTGCTGGGCTTGCCCATATCTGTCTTGTGTGCAACCGGGCGCAACCCGACAAGGGGGCCGATCGGGGGCTTGTCCGGGAACATCGGCAGATGCCGGCACCGCCTGCCGTATGGTGGTGACGGTCCCGACGCACGTAAGCGCAGGCAAATCCCGTTGACCGAAAGGCCGGATCAGACATAATCCCGTCCATGATTGATCCGGCGCGCCAGAGCGACGAAAAACTGCTTCAGGCGTGGCGGGACACCCGTCCGCGCGGGGATGTCACGACCCTGACCCATCGGGCGGCGATGCGGGTCTTGCCCGTCTGGTGCGCGGACATGGGGGGCGACAGGTTGGCCCTGCCCATTGTGCGATGGAATCTGGCGCTTGGGGCAAGCAGGTCAGGGGCGGATGGCTCAATAGAGGCTGCCGATGCCGCCTATGCTGCGCTTGCGGCAACCAGATCCGGTTTCGCGGTCTTTGATGCCGCCTACGCAAACCCGGTGCGGGGCGCTTATGCGGCCCTGATCGAGGACGACGACGGCACAGCCCATAACCATAGGATCGCAGTGGCCGAGGCCAACGATCTGGATAGTCGTTCGGCCCATGCCGCGGTCAGTGCCGCCGAAGACGCGGCCTATCGTGCATCCGATACGCTTGAGCGCGCGTTCAGCGCAGTCAGAACCGATACGCAGATTCGGGATGCGGGCGGCGACCTGTTCACCGCCCCCCTCTGGCCTGGTGAAAACCCCCTCGCCGCCAAATGGGATGCCGCGCGGCCCATCCTGCAAGGCATCCCCGGCGGCGCATTCTGGATCGACTGGTATCAGCGCGCCCTCGACGGCAGCCCGCAGAACTGGCCGCTGCTGCGCGACGTGGCGCTGATTGACGAGGATATCTGGATTATGGGCGGCGCGGCGCTGGATCACGCTATCGCCATGCATGTCGAACGCTATCGTTTGCGAGACGAAGTTGCACGACTGCGGCGTGAACTGCTGGCCGCGCAAGATGGCATCGCAAACCCACAAACGCGCAGCCACAACAACCCGCCCGAACTGGTCGATACACAGCCCGAAATCGTGCGGCAGGTGACCGTAATCCTCGCCAACCTTGCCGAAGCCGAGGAAGAACTGGAAAAGCCCCAGCCCTCGCCGCCGGTGCTGGCTCGTATTGGCAACGCGATCTGGGCGGCGGTCAAGGCCGTCACCCGATACTGTGCCGGGCTTGCCGATGTGGCGGCAAAGGAATCTGCCAAGACGGTCGGCGGCACCGGCACGAAATTGCTGTTGGGCGGTGGTGCCGCCTATCTGGTCGGGCAGTCGGAAGCGGTTGGCAAACTGGCGGAAGCGTTGATCCAGTTTGCTGGCAAACTGCCCTGAAACCCCCGAGTGCCGCCCAAACGCACCGTACGCTGCTCCGTCCTGTGTACAGGTTGTGTACAGTCTGTGTACGCCCTGTGCACGGGTTGTGCCGCCGTTTCCCCTGCAATTGCTGGGGCTTCGGGGTGTTGCGTCATTCCTGTTGCGCCGTGCAACGCGCGCTGGCGTTGCGCGCGGGCTTGCGGGCGGGTATCACCTCGGGTCGAAAGGACGCCCGATGACCGACTTGCCCGAACCCCGAGGAACCCTGACGCCCGACCGCCTGCTGGATGGCCTGACCTGGCTGCGGGTCGGCGGGCCGGCCGACTGGCTGTTTCAGCCCGCCGACGGCGACGACCTGGCGGATTTCCTGCGCGCGCTTGATCCGGCCGTTCCGGTGTTCCCGATGGGGGTCGGGTCCAACCTGATCGTGCGCGACGGCGGTATAAGGGGTGTCGTGATCCGCTTGGGCCGCGCCTTCAACGGTATTGAAATTCAAGGGGATACCGTTACGGCGGGCGCCGCCGCGTTGGATGCCCATGTGGCCCGGCGCGCGGCCGAGACGGGGCTGGACCTGACCTTCCTGCGCACGATTCCCGGCAGCATCGGCGGTGCCGTGCGCATGAACGCGGGCTGTTACGGCACCTATGTCGCCGACCACCTGATCGAGGCGCGCGCCGTGACCCGCGATGGCCGCGTGGCCACGATCCCCGCCGCTGACCTGCATCTGGCCTATCGCCATTCCGACCTGCCCGAGGGCTGGGTGCTGACCGAGGCGGTTTTCCGCGCCCCCGCCGGCGATCCCGACGCGCTGCACGAGAAGATGGCCGAGCAGATCGCCCGCCGCGACGCCAGCCAGCCGACAAAGGAACGCAGCGCCGGCTCGACCTTCCGCAACCCTGCGGGCTTCAGCAGCACGGGTCGGGCAGATGACACCCACGAGGAAAAAGCCTGGGCGCTGATCGACGCGGCTGGCCTGCGCGGTCACAGCTGGGGCGGGGCGCAAATGTCGGAAAAACATCCCAATTTTCTGATAAACACCGGCGGCGCGACCGCCGATGATCTGGAATCCTTGGGCGAACTGGTCCGGCGTCGCGTCAAGGAACACAGCGGTCACGACCTGCAATGGGAAGTCATCCGCATCGGCGATCCGTCACCTGACACGGACCTGACCTGATTCACCCTGTCCGCGAATCTGTCCCCGTTCTGCACCCCCGCACGGCGAATGCGTCGCCTTGTGCCGGGCAGGTTTAGCGCAATCAGGAATTTCCGGCCGCGCCGATCATGCCGAATCCCTCGCGCAAGCGTGTTCTGGGCGGTTGCGAGGTGCGAATTTCACTGCTAATGACCCTTCGAGACCGAAGGGGGCATCCGGTTAAGAAGCCCCGCCCCGCGACCCGCCGATCACGCCGCCGCCCCGTCGGGGCGGACCGGGAAAGGCGCAACGACAAAGGATGACCGTGGCACATTCCGCTTCGATTTCCCAAAGCATCGCCGGGCGTTACGCCCAAGCCGTGTTCGACATCGCGCGCGAGGGCGGCGATCTGGATAAACTGGCGTCGGAAATTGACGACCTGAACAATGTATTGAAGGACAGTGACGACCTGCGCGACATGATCGCCTCGCCGCTGTATTCGCGGGATCAGCAGGCGCAGGCCATCGGTGCGGTGGCGCAGAAGATGGGTCTTGGCGCCACGCTGGCTAATACGCTGCAACTGATGGCGCAGAACCGCCGGCTGTTCGTGCTGCCGCATCTGGTGCTGCGTCTGCGCGACATGATCGCCGAGGCGCGCGGCGAAGTCACCGCCGACGTGACCAGCGCGGTGGCGCTGACCGACGAACAGAAACAGCGGCTGACCGATACGCTGGCGGAAAAATCGGGCAAGAAAGTCAAACTGAACACGCGCGTCGATGAGGGTCTCATCGGCGGAATGATTGTCAAGCTGGGCTCGCAGATGATCGATTCCTCGGTCCGCTCCAAGCTCGCCTCCCTCCAGAATGCTATGAAAGAGGTCGGATAATGGGAATCCAAGCTGCCGAGATTTCGGCGATCCTCAAGGATCAGATCAAGAACTTTGGTCAGGACGCCGAAGTGGCCGAAGTCGGCCAGGTGCTTTCGGTCGGCGACGGGATCGCCCGCGTCTATGGTCTGGACAAGGTGCAGGCCGGCGAGATGGTGGAATTCCCCGGCGGCATCCGCGGCATGGTGCTGAACCTTGAAACCGACAACGTCGGTATCGTGATCTTCGGCGACGACCGCGAGATCAAGGAAGGCGACACCGTCAAGCGGACCCGCTCCATCGTGGACGTTCCGGTCGGCAAGGGCCTGCTGGGCCGCGTCGTGGACGCCTTGGGCAACCCCATTGACGGCAAGGGTCCGCTGGATTCGACCGAACGTCGCATCGCCGACGTCAAGGCCCCCGGCATCATGCCGCGCAAGTCGGTGCACGAACCGATGGCGACCGGCCTCAAGGCCGTGGACGCCATGATCCCGATCGGCCGCGGCCAGCGTGAACTCATCATCGGCGACCGTCAGACCGGCAAGACCGCGCTGGCGCTGGACACCATCCTGAACCAGGCGAACTATAACGGCCGCGAGGCCGATGGCATGAAGACCCTGCATTGCATCTATGTCGCGGTGGGTCAGAAGCGTTCGACCGTGGCGCAGCTGGTGAAGAAACTGGAAGAAACCGGCGCGATGGCCTATACCACCGTCGTCGCCGCGACCGCATCCGACCCTGCGCCGATGCAGTTCCTGGCCCCCTATTCGGCGACCGCCATGGGCGAATATTTCCGCGACAACGGCATGGACGCGCTGATCATCTATGACGATCTGTCCAAACAGGCCGTGGCCTATCGTCAGATGTCGCTGTTGCTGCGCCGTCCGCCGGGACGCGAAGCCTATCCGGGCGACGTGTTCTATCTGCATTCGCGCCTGCTGGAACGTTCTGCCAAGCTGAACGAGAACAACGGCGCCGGTTCGCTGACCGCGCTGCCGATCATCGAAACGCAGGCGGGCGACGTGTCGGCCTATATTCCGACCAACGTGATCTCGATCACCGACGGCCAGATCTTCCTTGAAACGGAATTGTTCTTCCAGGGCATCCGCCCGGCCGTGAACACCGGTCTGTCGGTGTCCCGCGTGGGTTCGGCAGCGCAGACCAAGGCGATGAAATCGGTCGCCGGTCCGGTCAAGCTGGAACTGGCGCAGTATCGCGAAATGGCCGCCTTTGCGCAGTTCGGCTCGGATCTGGACGCGGCCACCCAGAAACTGCTGAACCGTGGTGCGCGCCTGACCGAGTTGATGAAACAGCCGCAATATTCGCCGCTGACCAACGCCGAGATCGTCACCATCATCTATGCCGGCACCAAGGGCTATATCGACGAAGTGCCGGTGCGCGAGGTCGTGGCATGGGAACAGGGCCTGATCCAGTTCCTGCGCGGTCAGAAGAAAGACCTGCTGGACGACATGACCACCAATGACCGCAAGGTCTCCGGTGATCTGGAAGAGGCGATCAAGGCCGCGCTGGACGCCTATAACAAGACCCGCGCCTGATCTGATGCGTCATGTCGCCGCCTGTTCGCACGCATTGCGCAGAACGCGCCCCGATCGAGGGGTGCGGTATCTGCGGGCGATGCGTCGGGCGGCAGAAACGGCAGGTTCTGATGCTGTGGATTTTCAGCATCCTGGCCGGGCTGTTTCTGGGGTGCTGGGTCTGGGCCCGCGCCGCCGATGTGACGCTGACATTCGTGGCCGGTTATGGCGGGGCGCTGGCGATCTATCTCGCGATTGCCATCGGCATTGTCAGCAGGTTGCCGACTCCGGCAGAACGAAAACGCAAAGGGTGAGGGAGCATGCCAAGCCTTAAGGATCTGAAAAACCGGATTGGAAGCGTCAAGAACACGCGGAAGATCACCAAGGCCATGCAGATGGTCGCTGCCGCCAAGCTGCGCCGCGCCCAGGAGGCCGCCGAAGCTGCCCGCCCCTATGCCGACCGCATGTCGGCGGTGATGGCCGGGCTGACCGCCGGTTCCAGGGGATCGGAATCGGCACCGCGTCTGCTGGCCGGGACCGGCAGCGATCAGAAACACCTGCTGGTGGTTCTGACGTCTGAACGCGGTCTGGCAGGCGGTTTCAACAGCACCATCGTCAAGCTGGCGCGCCAGCATCTGGACCGTCTGCGGGCCGAGGGCAAGCAGGCCGAAATCCTGACGGTCGGCAAGAAGGGCCGTGAACAGCTGAAACGCGATTATGCCGACCGTTTCGTGCATCACGTCGATCTGTCCGAGATCAAGCGCATCGGTTACGACAATGCGCTGTCCATCGCAGACGAGGTTCTGGATCGTTTCGACGCGGGCGATTTCGACGTGGCGACGCTGTTCTATAACCGCTTTGAATCGGTCATCAGCCAGGTGCCGACCGCGTTGCAGGTGATCCCCGCCGTCGCCCCCGAGGGCGAGGTCGGTGGTGCCGCCGCGCAATACGACTACGAACCCGGCGAAGAAGCAATCCTGAACGACCTGCTGCCGCGGTCCGTGGCGACGCAGATCTTTGCGGCGCTGCTGGAAAACGCGGCCTCGGAACAGGGTGCGCGGATGACCGCCATGGACAACGCGACGCGCAACGCCGGCGACATGATCGACAGGCTGACGACCGAATATAACCGCTCGCGTCAGGCCGCGATCACCAAGGAACTTATCGAAATCATCTCGGGCGCCGAGGCGCTCTGACGAGATGGGGGGCGAGGTCAGGGTGGCGATCATACATCCCACGACTCCTTCTGGTGGCATCTGGATCGACGATTTCGTCGATCCTGCCTCGCCCTATCGTTTTCAGAAATTCGGCCCGCAAGGGAACGGTGCCAATTGGCACAACCGGGGGCGGACCACCACGCGGTCGGAATGGCGGCGCCATTTTGCCCAGGCATGGCGGGCCTTGCGGTCGCGGCCCGATGTCGTGGTGGCGAATTTCCCGCCGCTGATCTTTGCCAGTTGCGTCCTCAAGACGTTGATGCGGAGCCGTGCCCGGATCGTCGGGTGGAGCTTCAACTTTGGCGGCGGCAGCAAGTCACGGATGGCGGCGGTCTATGGTCGGGCCTTCCGACGTGCCAGCGTTCTGGTGACGCATTCCCGCGCCGAAATCGCGACCTATGCCCGCGCCTTTGACCTGCCGGCAGGGAAATTCTGTTTTGTTCCATTCCAGCAGGGCGATCTGCAAGAACAGCCCGCTGCGGAACGGTTCGATCTGGTGGCCATGGGTTCGGCAGGGCGCGACTATGCCACACTGTTCGAGGCGCTGCGCGGCACCGGGCTGCGGGCGCTGGTCATCGCCAAACCCGAGGCCGTGGCCGGGCTGGACATCCCCGAGAATGCCGAGGTCCGGTCGGGCCTGACGCTGACCGAATGCCGCAGCCTGTCGCTGGCCGCGCCGATCTCGGTCGTGCCGGTGGCGGAACAGGACAATGCTGCGGGGCAGGTGACGTTTTTGATCGCGATGGCCCAAGGCCGCGCGATTGTCGCGACGCGCTGCACCGGCACGAATGATTATCTGACCGATGGCGTTGATTCGCTGTTGGTGGAACCCCAAGACCCCGCTGCCCTGCGCGCCGCCTTGCTGCGTCTGGCAGAGGACGAAGATCTGCGCCGCAGCCTGTCGGGTGGTGCGCAGGAAAACTGGCGCAGGAACTTCTCGGACCAGGCGGCCGGGCGGAACCTGCGCGACCTGCTGGACCGGGTGACGGGACACGAATGACGGTCAGGGGCTTGCATCCCGACCCTGAACTGAAGCATCTAACGCCCCGAAACGGTGGCTGAGCGAAGGATAATAGGATGGCACAAGGAACAGGAAAAATCACGCAGGTCATCGGTGCCGTCGTTGACGTGCAGTTCGATGGACACCTGCCGGCGATCTTGAACGCGCTGGAAACCGAGAACAACGGCAAGAAGCTGATTCTCGAGGTCGCTCAGCATCTGGGCGAAAATACCGTCCGTGCCATCGCGATGGACTCGACCGAAGGTCTGGTCCGTGGCGAGGTCGTGCGCGACAGCGGCGGCCCGATCACCGTTCCGGTCGGCAACGCGACGCTTGGCCGTATTCTGAACGTCGTCGGCGAGCCCGTGGACGAAGGCGGCGAAGTGTCCGCGCAGGAAACCCGCGCCATTCACCAGCCCGCGCCCGATTTCGCTGCGCAGGCCACCTCGTCCGAGATCCTTGTGACCGGCATCAAGGTGATCGACCTGCTGGCCCCCTATTCCAAGGGCGGCAAGATCGGCCTGTTCGGCGGCGCCGGCGTGGGCAAGACGGTTCTGATCATGGAACTGATCAACAACATCGCCAAGGTGCACTCGGGCTATTCGGTGTTCGCCGGGGTGGGTGAACGCACCCGCGAGGGCAACGACCTGTATCACGAAATGGTCGAATCGGGCGTCATCAAGCCCGACAATCTGGAACAGTCGCAGGTGGCGCTGGTCTATGGCCAGATGAACGAACCGCCGGGTGCACGGATGCGCGTGGCGCTGACCGGCCTGACGCTGGCCGAACAGTTCCGCGACGCGACCGGCACCGACGTTCTGTTCTTCGTGGACAACATCTTCCGCTTTACGCAGGCCGGTTCCGAAGTGTCCGCGCTGCTGGGTCGTATCCCGTCCGCCGTGGGTTATCAGCCGACGCTGGCCACCGACATGGGCGCGATGCAGGAACGCATCACCTCGACCAAGAACGGCTCGATCACCTCGATCCAGGCCGTTTACGTTCCGGCCGACGACCTGACTGACCCGGCACCGGCTACCACCTTTGCCCACCTCGACGCCACGACCGTTCTGTCGCGCGCGATTTCGGAACTGGGCATCTATCCGGCCGTGGACCCGCTGGATTCCAACAGCCGTATCCTTGACCCGGCCATCGTCGGCGAGGAACATTACAACGTCGCCCGCGACGTTCAGGGCATCTTGCAGAAATACAAGTCTTTGCAGGACATCATCGCCATTCTGGGCATGGACGAACTGTCGGAAGAGGACAAGCTGACCGTGGCCCGCGCCCGGAAAATCCAGCGTTTCCTGTCGCAGCCCTTCGACGTGGCCAAGGTGTTCACCGGCTCGGACGGGGTGCAGGTGCCGCTGGAAGACACCATCACCAGCTTCAAGGCGGTTGTGGCCGGCGAATATGACCATCTTCCCGAGGCGGCCTTCTATATGGTTGGCGGCATCGAGGACGTGAAGGCCAAGGCGCAGCGTCTCGCGGCCGAAGCCGCATAAGGGGGCGTCATGGCTGATACGATGCAGTTCGATCTCGTCTCGCCCGAACGGAGCCTCGTCTCCGTTCCGGTGCGCGAGGTCCGTATGCCGGGAACCGAAGGCGATCTGACCATCATGCCGGGCCATGCCGCCTGCATGGTGAACCTGCGCCCCGGTATGGTCACGCTGGTCGATGCGCAGGGTAACGCAACGGAATTCGCCGTCACCGGCGGCTTTGCCGAGGTGAACAACGAATCCGTCTCGCTGCTGGCCGAACGCGGCCATGCGCGCGCCGATCTGACGCAGGACATCTATAACGAGATGCTGCGCGACGCGCATCGCAAGCGGAAGGTCGCCGAACAAAAGGTCGGCACCGCGGGCGAGGAATTCGTTGTCGCCGCCGTCAAGGCGCTGGCCGATATGCAGGCCATGGGCACCCATATCGGGCTGGACCCCAATCAGGCGAACTTCCCCGACTGAGGGATTCCCGCACAGGTTGAAATGAAAGGCCCCGGCTCGCCGGGGCTTTTCTCATCCGGGCGGGCTGGCTAAGGTCGCGCACCGGGTCAGGAGACGGGATTGCTGCGGATTTCTCATCATGCGGTTGGCGTGACGCGCGGATCAGCGGTGCTGTTTTCCGCATATGAGGACGGCGGCCCGATGTGGACCGGCGAGGGGCCGCGCGTGGAACGCCATCGGGTCAGCTTTGACGAACCGTTCCTGAAGCCGCCAGTGGTGCATGTTGCCATCGCCATGTGGGATATCGAGGGCGGCACCAATCAACGCGCCGATATTTCCGCCGATCAGGTTACCCCGGAAGGGTTCGAGATTGTCTTTCGCACCTGGGGCGATACCCGCGTCGCGCGTGTCCGCGCCGAATGGCTGGCCATCGGGCAAGTGCTGCACGATGAGGACTGGGACGTTTGACGCAGCATCCGGTCAGGCGCGATCCAGATTGACGGCAATCAGCCCCGCAACCTGATCGGGGTGGGTGATCGGCGCCATATGCCCCGCCCCTTCGACCGTGGCGATCCCGACATCCGGCAGCCGCGCTGCCAGATTTTCCGCAATCCGGTGGATCAGCGGCGGCGAATCCTGCCCGGAAATCAGCATGACCGGCGCGTCGATGGATTCCAGCCCGTCGGGACGCAGGATCCGGGCCGCATCGTCGTTCAGCGTGGGCGCGGTTTCCTTCACCAACCAGATCTGGAGGCGGACCGCTGCCTGCGCGGCGGGCGGCAGGTCGTCATATCGGCTTGCCCCCCACACGCCCAGAAAGGCGCGGGCCGCGGCCTCCTCGTCCGTGGCCGGGTCGATGTCTCGCGCCCAACCTCCGGCGGCCGCGAACAGGACAGGCTCGATCAGGGTCAGACTGCGCACGGCTTCGGGCGCGGCGACGGCGATGCGCAGGGCGACGGTCGCGCCGATGGAATGGCCGATCAGGTCTATCGGGCGGTCGATCGCCCCTGCGGCGATCCGGGTGACGGCGGTGTGGAAATCCGTGTCGCCCGGCTGCCAGGCTGCGCTGCGTCCGTGACCCGGCATGTCAAAGCCGCGCAGATCGACGCGGCCGTTCATCCGCCCGGCTAGCGGTCCCCAATAGGCCGCGCTGGCCATCATGCAATGCAGCGCCAGTGCCGGGCGATCCGTATCACCGGGCCAGTGCCGCCAGTGAACCTTGGGCAACATTACAGGCTTGCCAGATGCCGGTCCAGAAAATCGAGCCGGTCCTGCCCCCAGAACCGTTGGCCGGTTTCCTGCACGATATAGAACGGCACCCCGAACACGCCCGCCTCGACCGCGCGTTCCAGATTGCGGCCATAGATTTCGGCGCCCACGAACAGCCCCTTGTCGGCCAGCGCCGGGTCATGGCCATGGGCGGCCAGAACATCGCGGATAACTGCGTCGTCAGCGATGTCGCGATCCTCGACCCAGACCGCGCGCAGGAACCCGCGCACCAGTGGCCCGACATCGGCCCCGCCTTCCTGCGCGGCGATGATCGCATAGGACGAGGGCGCGGTGTTCGCCGGGAAATGCGCCGGGTGCAGGTTCAGCGGCATGTTCAGATATTCGGACCAGCGCGGCAGTTCCTGAAGGCGGTAATCCTTGCGCACCTGCGGCCGGTCGGCCAGCATCTGCCCGCCCGTGCGCGCGAAAAGCTGCGCCGGGTCCACCGGGCGATAGGTCACGGCGGCCCCATGCCGTGCCGCGATCTGTTCCAGCCGGTCACCGGCCAGGTAGGCCCACGGGCTGAGCGTCGCCAGATAATAGTCGATATGTGCCATTGCGCCGTCTCATCAGATGTTTGCGGGCAGGCTAGCGTGGTGTTAAGCCCCCTGCAATCACGCGAATCTGACAAGGCTGCACCCATGCCCGCCATGACCGAACCCAAGCTGATCGCCGGTAACGCCAACAAGCCGCTGGCGCTGTCCATCGCCCGTCGCATGTCGATGCACCGCGGCATGAACGTCGCGCCCGTGGATGCGCGGGTCGAGCGGTTCAACGATCAGGAAATCTTCGTCGAAGTGTTCGAAAACGTGCGCGGCGAGGACATGTATATCATTCAGCCGACCTCGAACCCGGCGAATGACAATCTGATGGAACTGCTGATCATGACCGACGCGCTCAAGCGGTCGTCGGCGGCGCGGATCACCGCCGTGATTCCCTATTTCGGTTATGCGCGGCAGGATCGGCGGGCCAAGGCGCGCACTCCGATCAGCGCGAAACTGGTCGCCAATCTGCTGACCCAGGCGGGCGTGGACCGCGTGCTGACGCTTGATCTGCACGCGACTCAGATACAAGGCTTTTTCGATATCCCGGTGGATAACCTCTATGCCGCGCCGGTGTTCGCGCTGGATGTGCAGCATCACTTCAAGGGGCGCATGGGTGATCTGATGGTGGTGTCCCCGGACGTGGGCGGCGTGGCCCGCGCGCGCGAACTGGCGACGCGGATCGGTGCGCCTCTGTCGATCGTGGACAAACGCCGCGAAAAGGCCGGCGAGGTGGCCGATATGACGGTGATCGGCGACGTGGCGGGCAAGACCTGCATCATTGTCGATGACATCTGCGACACGGCGGGCACGCTGGTCAAGGCGGCACAGACCTTGGTGGACAGCGGCGCGACCGAGGTTCACGCCTATATCACCCACGGCGTCCTGTCCGGCCCCGCAGTGGAACGGATTACCAAGTCGGTGATGAAATCGCTGGTCATCACCGATTCCATCAATCCCACGGATGAGGTGCGGGAGGCGACGAATATCCGCATCGTCCCGACCGCGCCGATGTTCGCGCAGGCGATCCTCAACATCTGGAACGGCACATCCGTTTCGTCGCTGTTCGAGGTGGACGTTCTCGGCCCGATCTATGAAGGGCTGTATAGCGGCAACTGAGCCTTACAGCAGCGAGGGCTGATCCGGCTTTTTCGTGCGGCGCGCCGGTTTTGGGGCGCCGACGGGTCGCACCACCGTCTTGCCATCCGCGAATTCGATCTGCATTTCCGGCGTCTGCGCGGCCTGCGCGGCGCTGATGACCAACCCCTGCGGGCCGTGAACAACCGCAAAGCCGCGCTTCAGCGTTTCCGTATAGCCAAGGGTTTGCCGGGTCCGGTCCAGCCGCGCCAGTGTTTCGCCGTGTTTCGACAGCAGCCGGACAGGGGCGGCGGTCAGGCGGCGGCTCAGGTCGTCCAGCCGTGTGCCTTGTTGTGCGATGGCGCGGCGCGTGGTGGCGACCAGCCGCGCCAACGAGGCAGTCAGCCGCTCGTTCAGGGCGGTGATGCGGTCGGCCCGCCGCTCGATCCGGCGCAGCAGGGCAGGACGCAGCTTGGCGCCGCCCGCTTCCATCCGGTGCCGCTTGACTGTCAGAAAATCGCGCAGGCTGGGGATCGGCGCCGCCGTCAGGCGGTGGCGGGCGAATGCGATGCGGGCGCGCAGTGCCGGGGCAAGTCGCGCCCCGTTCAGGTCCAGCCGCTGACCGGCGGCTTCGGTCAGCGCACCCGGACGACCCATCGCGCGAGCCAGATCGCGCAGCCTCTGGCGCGGACGGTCGATTCGCGCGGCGCTTGCGCGGGACATGCGCGCCCCGGCCTCGGCCAACCTTGCGGCCAGTTCGGCGCGCACCGGCACGGCGATTTCGGCGGCAGCGGTGGGGGTGGGCGCGCGCAGATCGGCGGCATGGTCGATCAGCGTGGTGTCGGTTTCATGGCCGACGGCGGAAATCAGCGGGATCGCGCTGTCCGCCGCCGCACGCACGACGATTTCCTCGTTGAAGCCCCACAGATCCTCAAGACTGCCGCCGCCGCGTGCGACGATCAGCAGATCGGGTCGCGGCACCGGGCCGGCCGTGGGCAGCGCGTTGAAGCCCCGGATCGCATGGGCGACCTGCGCCGCGCAATCCTGTCCCTGCACGGCGACCGGCCAGATCACCACATGCACCGGAAAACGGTCGCGCAGCCGGTGCAGAATATCCCGGATCACCGCCCCCGAGGGCGAAGTGACAACCCCGATCACGCGAGGCAGATAGGGCAGGGGGCGCTTGCGAGCAGGGTCGAACAACCCCTCGGCGGCCAGCGCCTTACGGCGGCGTTCCAGCATCGCCATCAGCGCGCCTTCGCCCGCCGGCTCGATCTGATCGACGATCAACTGATATTTCGACTGGCCGGGAAAGGTGGTCAGGCGGCCCGTCGCGATCACCTCAAGCCCTTCTTCGGGGCGTTGGGTCAGGCGCGCGGCCTGCCCTTTCCATGTGACGGCTGCCAGAACGGCGCGATCGTCCTTGAGGTCGAAATAGAGATGACCCGAGGACGGGCGCGACACCCGCCCGATTTCTCCACGCACCCCGACACGGCCGAACTGATCCTCCAGCGTGCGTTTCACCGCGCCCGAGATCTCGGACACGGTGAATTCATGGGCGTTGGTGCCGGGCGTCTGCCCCTCGTCGTCGATCAGATCCATGACCCAGCTATGACCGGGCAGGCCCGACGGATCAAGCCTTGCGCTTGCGGGCGATGGCCAGACCGCCCAAGGCCGTCAGCAACAGCGCGCCACCGGCAGGCAGGGGAATCGGTGCGACCGGCGGCGAGGTGGTCAGGTTTGCGAATTCGAACGAGATGCGCGGGGACGACATCCGCATCCCGTCGAACACACCGCCCGCGATGTTGCTGAACACTGCCAAGGCTGCGCCGTTGCGGCGCGAAGCGGGTGACAGGTCATAGCTGGCGTTCAACTGAAAGCGGTCCACCACGGTGTCACCTAAAAGAAATTCGATCCGGTTATAGTAGTCGGGTGTTCCCCAAACAAAGGATACACCACCAGACAAATCAAACGCATATGTTGCACTTGCGTTTGCGCCGATGCCGGTGAACCACGCGGTCGGGTCTTTGTTGGGGTCAGCGCTAGCTGTCGGCCAAGGATTTGCAAACCACGGCCAAGTGCGGGTAACGTTCTGGCGCACGTCTCCGGTGGTTGTGACGGCGTCCGGGTTCTTGAAACGCGTGTCGGGCAAATCAAAAAACTGAACGGTGGCGGCATTTGCAGCCGATGCAGACATCAATGCGATGGTCGAAAGAAAGGCGAAAGGACGCAGCATCCAATACTTCCTCAAATGGGGCTTTGATTTCGACGATGCGTTTTTGTGCACCGCCGATGCGGGCTTACTGTCAGGTTGTATTGGTGCGATCAATTCAATTAAAAGGCGATCAGTGCACATTTGCTCAAATGGTCTGCGGTGGGGCATTCCTGCCACAGCCGTTGCACCCGTCCGCCCCGCCGCCTAGAACGGCGCTGATGAAAACCAGAGGTGGCGTGTGAATATCCTGATCCTTGGCAGCGGCGGGCGCGAACATGCACTGGCATGGGCATTCCGCCAGAACCCGAAATGCGACCGGCTGTTCGTGGCACCGGGCAACGCCGGGATTGCCGCCGTTGCCGAATGCGTCGCCATCGACATCCTGTCCCGCGCCGCCGTTCTGGAGTTCGCGCAGGAAAACGCGGTGGATTTCGTGGTGATCGGCCCCGAGGCGCCATTGGCCGCCGGCGTGTCGGACGCGCTGCGCGATGCGGGCTTTCTGGTGTTCGGGCCTTCGCAGGCTGCCGCGCAGCTTGAGGCAAGCAAAGGATTCACCAAGGAAATCTGCGACGCCTGCGGTGCCCCGACGGCGGCTTGGGCGCGGTTTGACGATGCCGTCGCCGCGCGCGCTCATGTCGAGGCACAGGGCGCGCCCATCGTGGTCAAGGCAGACGGGCTTGCGGCGGGCAAGGGTGTGACGGTGGCGGAGACGGTGCCACAGGCTCTGGCCGCGATCGACGCGATCTTTGACGGTGAATTCGGCGAAACTTCGGTCGTGATCGAGGAGTTCATGCAGGGCGAGGAGGCCAGCTTTTTCGTTCTGTGCGATGGTGAAACCTGCCTGCCCATCGGCACCGCGCAGGATCATAAGCGGGTCGGCGAAGGCGACACCGGCCCGAACACCGGCGGCATGGGCGCCTATAGCCCCGCCCCGGTACTGACCGATGCGATTCAGCGGCAGGTGATGGACCAGATCGTTACCCCCACCATGGCCGAAATGGCTGCGCGCGGCACACCGTTTCAGGGCGTGCTGTTCGTCGGGTTGATGATCGACCAGGGGCGCGGGCGGCTGGTCGAATACAACGTCCGTTTTGGCGACCCCGAATGTCAGGTGCTGATGATGCGGCTGGGGGCGCAGGCGCTGGACCTGATCCACGCCTGCGCCGAAGGGCGGCTGGACGGGATGCAGGTCAACTGGGCCGACGATCACGCGCTGACCGTGGTAATGGCGGCGGACGGATACCCCAGCGCATATGAAAAAGGAAGCATTATCAAAGGACTGTCGGATCTGCCCGAGGATGGTTTCAACATGGTGTTCCATGCGGGCACGACACAGCGGGACGGGGTGCTGATCGCCAGCGGGGGGCGGGTGCTGGCCTGCACCGGACGCGGCGATACGCTGATCCAGGCTCATGCGCGCGCCTATGCGCTGGTCGATCGGATCGACTGGCCAGAGGGCTTTTGTCGCGGCGACATCGGTTGGCGCGCGCTCGGGTCATAATCTGAGCGGGTTGGCCGATCCGTTCGGCGGCAGGCGCGGCCCATATCCATCACGTCGATATATGACCGGCCGGGCGCAGATCATCGCTCCGCGCTTCCGGCGGTGAATATGCCAATGCCGTTTCGTCCTGAACTGTCTTGTTCAAGTTAATCTATTATTAACTAATGCGAGGGTCTTTCTTTTCGAACCCCCGGTCCGCCGTCGTCGCGCCGACTTCGTGACGGATGTTTTCAACTCCTTAAAATACATTGAAATAATTTAATATAATTTTAAAAATTCAGGAAATGTTGGTCACCCAAGGTCGTTCGCGAACGGCCATCCGCGCTATTTCAACTGACCACAGCGCCGCGCGTGATCCAGCAGAACTGCCAGCGCACAGGATAGCAGCCGTGCCCGCACGGAATCGGCGCGACTGGTCAGAATAACCGGCACCCGCGCGCCCAAGACGATCCCGGCGGCTTCTGCGCCGCCCATGAAGATCAACTGTTTCGCCAGCATATTCCCGGCCTCGATTTCCGGCACCAGCAGGATGTCGGCCTGTCCTGCTACGGGCGAGACGATACCTTTTTCGCGCGCCGCCTCGGCGTTGATGGCGTTGTCAAACGCCAGCGGCCCGTCCAGCACGGCATCTTCGATCTGCCCGCGATCCGCCATCTTGCACAGCGCTGCGGCGTCCAGCGTCGCCTGCATCTTGGGATTCACCGTTTCGACCGCGGCAAGAACGGCAACATTCGGTCGCGCCGGTCCCCACAGCACCCGCCACAACCCGATGGCGTTGGTCAGAATGTCGGCCTTGGTCATCAGATCGGGCGCAATGTTCATCGCGGCATCGGTGATGATGAACGGGCGGGGATAGCTGTCGGTCAGCATCAAAAAGGCGTGGCTGATACGCCGTTCGGTGCGCAGACCGGCGCGGCGGTCTATTACCGCGTCCAGTAGTTCGTCCGAATGCAGCGACCCTTTCATGATCGCGCCTGCCTCGCCCGTCGCGGCCATCGCAGCGGCGCAGGCGGCTGCGGCATGGCTGTGTTCGGTATCGATCACCTCGAACGAATCGGGTGCTTGCCCCGCCTCGTTCAGCGCTGCGCGAATGCGGGTGGCGGGGCCGATCAGCACCGGCTGTATCAGACCCATCGCCGTCGCATCCGTCACCGCGTCGAACACGCTGGCCTGCACCGGATGAACCACGGCGGTCCGCAACGGCGGCAGATCCGCGCAGCGGTCGATCAATTCCTGCCCGACCCTGTTCATGGCGTGATGGCGACTTTCAGCACACCGTCACGCTGATTGGCGAACAGGTCATAGGCGTCCTCGATCTGGTCCAGCGTAAAGCGATGCGTCACCATCGCATCCAGATCGACCCGACCGGACGCGATGACCGACATCAGCCGCCGCATCCGTTCCTTGCCGCCGGGGCAAAGGCCGGTGACAATGGTGTTGTCGCCCAACCCGGCGGAAAATGCACTCAACGGAATCGTCAGATCGCCGGAATAGACGCCCAGACTGGACAGGGTACCACCCGGACGCAGCACGCGCAGGCAGCTTTCAAAGGTGCGCTGAGTGCCAAGCGCCTCGATCGCCACATCGACGCCGCGCCCGTCGGTCAGCTCCATGATCTTTTCCACCGGATCGCAAGCGCTGAAATCGACCACCTCGTCGGCCCCCATGCGGCGCGACATCTCCATCCGGGCGGGGACGGTATCGACAGTGATGATCCGCGTGGCCCCCATCAGTTTCGCGCCGGCAGTGGCGCACAGTCCGATCGGCCCCTGCGCGAAAACGGCGACGGTATCACCGATCTTGACTTTGCCCATTTCCGCCCCGGCAAAGCCGGTGGACATGATGTCGGGGCACATCAGCACCTGTTCGTCGGACAGGCCGTCGGGAATGGGCGACAGGTTGGCCATCGCATCCGGCACCAGCAGATATTCGGCCTGTGCGCCGTCGATGGTATTGCCGAACCGCCATCCGCCCATAGCCTTGAACCCGTGTTTCGTGTCCGGCCCGTCCTGGCTGCACTGGCCGCACAGGCAGGCGTTGGAATAGCCCGAGGGCGTGATCGCGCCGGCGATCACCCGTTGTCCCTCGCGGAATCCCTCGACAGCAGAGCCCAGCTTTTCGATGATGCCCACCGGTTCATGGCCGATGATCAGCCCCGTTTCGACCGGGTATTCGCCCTTGAGGATATGCACATCGGTGCCGCAGATCGTGGTGGTAGTGATACGGATCACCGCATCCAGCGGGCCGGGCGAGGGGATCGGCTTGTCCTCCAGCACGATCCGGTTCTTTTCGACAAAGACAGCGGCTTTCATCATGGTCATGGCGGTTTTCCTCCGTGTACCGGGATATCGTGTCTATGGAATGCGACATTTTGGTGACGAACAAGCGCTGTGGCGGTTTGTCGCGGGGCGTCCCGATCTGCGCGTGATCGCGGGGGCCAAACGTGATAGGCTGAGGTAATCAAGTCGGAGCATCCCATGAACCGCCGTCTGTTTCTAGTCCTGACCGCCGCCTGTGCCGCACCTCTGCCCGCGCTGGCCCGGACACCGGGCTTTACCTTTCCCTCAATCGACGGCGGGGTTCTGAACAGTGCCGACTGGCTTGGGCGTCCGGTTCTGGTCGTCA
>JAUNUO010000239.1 GCA_030538135.1 Paracoccus sp. (in: a-proteobacteria) | reverse complement strand
ACGTCGAGATTTTCGAACACCGCCTCGATGGCGATCTGCGCAGGCGGCAGGTCGGCGTAACCGGCGTGGAAACTGTGCCACGCCGCCTGATCGGCCGCGGCCTGTTCCGGGGTTGCCTTACCGCGTTTCACGGCATCGGCATACAGCCGGGCGACATTGGCGCGCGCGCGACCCACCGCCGCATCGTCGGTTTCAACCAGCGCCACGTGGATGCCGACCTGCGCCAGGGCATAGGCGATGCCCGCCCCCATCGTGCCGCCGCCGACGACAACCGCGCTATCTATATGTTCGCCGCCCTTGCGCCCCAAACCCATCGCGGCGCGTTCGGCAAAGAACACATGCCGCAGCGCCGCCGCCTGATCGCCGGTTTTCAGGTCCAGAAACGTCTGCCGTTCTTGCGCCAACCCCTGATCCAGCGGCAGATGCGTGGCGGCCTCGACCAGTTCGATGGCGCGCTGCGGGGCGATCTGCCGGGCGCGGCGTTTTGCCGCCTGCGCGCGGGCAGCGTCCAGTGCGGCCATGTCTGGTGCCGGATTCGGCAAGGCACCGGTCGGGGCACGATCCGGCAACGCAATCCGCGCCGCCTCGGCCACGGGATCATCCGCGACGGCATCGACCAGCCCGATCCGTTCGGCCTGCGCGGCCTTGATGACGCGCCCTTCGGCGATCATGGCGACCGCCTCGGCCACGCCGATCAGACGCGGCAGGCGCTGTGTGCCACCCGCACCGGGCACGACGCCCAAAGTCACTTCGGGCAGACCCAGCGTCGCGCCGGGTGCGGCTACCCGCGCCGCACAGGCCAGCGCCAGCTCCAAACCCCCGCCCAATGCCGCCCCGTTGATCGCGGCGACGACCGGTACCGGGAAATTCTCGATCCGGTTCACGATATCGGGCAGATGCGGCGGTTGCGGAGGCGCGGAAAATTCCTTGGCATCCGCCCCGGCGACAAAGGTCCGCCCTGCCCCGGTCAGCACGACGCGCGCCGCGCCCGAGGTTTCGGCCGCGTCCAGCGCCGCCATCATCGCGGCGCGCACGGCCTGCGATGTGACGTTCACTGGCGGGTTGTCGATGGTGATCTTTGCAACCGAACCGTCAAGATCAAAACGAACCGGACCAGACATGGTGTCACCTCACAGATGGGGATGGATACCGCCCGAGACGGCGATGATCTCGCCCGTCACGAAACGGGCAGGCTCCGAGGCAAAGAAAGCCACCGCCTCGGCAATTTCTTCAGGCTCGGCCATGCGCGGGATCAGGGCGCCGGCGACCAGTCGCGCGGCCTCGTCCGCCGGTATGTTCTCGGTGACCGAGGTCCGGGTCAGGCCCGGCGCCACCGCGTTCACGGTGATCTCGGGCGCGAGTTCGGCTGCCAATGATCGGGTCAGGGATGCCACAGCCGCCTTGGCTGCCGCGTAATCGGCCTGACCGTGCTCGCCGCCAAAAATGATCGAGGCGAAGTTCACGATCCGTCCGGCGCCCCTTTCTATCATGCCCGGCGCGAAGGCTCGCACCAGATGGAGCGTACCCATCAGGTTCAGATCAAAGGTGGTGCGCCATTGTTCTTCGGTCATCTCCAGAAAGGGCGTGTAAAGCTGGCGCGAACGGATGCCGCCCACCGTGTTGATCAGCACGTCGATTTCGCCCGCAGCCTTTGCAAAGGCCGCGGCCTCGGCGGCGACGGTGACATCACCGCGCAGGTGGATGATCCGAGCGCCCGGATGATCCGTGCGCAACTGGTCTGCTGTCACAGCCAGACGCGTTCCAGAAATGTCGGTCAGCGCCAGGCATCGCGCCCCCGCAGCCAGCATCCGCCGGGCGATGGCGCGGCCCATCGGACCGCCCGCCCCGGTGATTGCTACGCGGGGTGCGATGAGGCCCGAACCCGTCATTTCCGCTTGGCCTCGTGTTCGGCCTTCAACTCGTTGCGCAGAGCAAATTTCTGAATTTTTCCTGAGGCGGTCGCCGGCAGCCGGTCGCGGATTTCCAGCCTCTCGGGCCAGTACTGGATGGCCAGATGCTGATCCGCGAGGAAGTCCTTCATCTCGTCGAAGGTGATGCCCGCACCGGGCTTGGGCACGATATAGGCGCAGGCCCGTTCACCCAGACGTTCGTCAGGATAGGCGACGATGGCAACCTGATGGACGGCAGGGTGCTTGTACAGAAGCGCCTCGACCTCGACCACGGGGATATTTTCGGCACCGCGGATGATGACATCCTTGGACCGGCCGCAGATGCGGATATAGCCATCGGCATCCTGCCGGGCGATGTCGCCGGTGTCGAACCAGCCGTCCGCATCGGTGTTGTTCCACTGCGGACGCTTCAGATAGCCGACAAAGTTCGAACAGCCGCGCACATAGAGTTCGCCTTCGTGACCCGTCTCGACCGGCTGTCCGTCGGCACCGCGGATCTGCAATTCCATCCCCGGCAGGACGAAACCGTCGGATTGCGCAGATCGGTCGTTCGGATCGGACGGTGCGACCAGAGTGACGGCGCCGTTTTCGGTCATGCCCCATGCGGACAGCACCTTGGCGCCCAGAACTTTATTCGCGCGTTCGACCAGCGGGCCGGGAATGACGGTTCCGGCACAGACAAAAATGCGCAGGGTCGAACTGTCCGAGCCAGTTTCCTCGACCGCGTTCGACAGGTCCATCAGGAACGGCGTCGAGGCCATGGTGAAGGTCACGCCTTCCTCGGCAATCAGCCGGGCCGCGACATCCTGGTCCCAGCTGTCCAGCAGAACCATCCGCGCCCGCAGCATCACCGGCAGCAGAAAGCCGTACATGAAGCCGGTCTGGTGCGCCATGGGCGAGAACATCATCACCACGTCGGATTCGCCCATCCCCAGCCGGTCGGCATAGGCTGCGAGGTTCGAATACATCGTGTTC
>JAUNUO010000238.1 GCA_030538135.1 Paracoccus sp. (in: a-proteobacteria) | reverse complement strand
CTGCGCAAGGGCCTGATGATCGTGCGCATTTCCGGTCAGGCCCCTGTCGGCACCCCGATCATCCGCGACGGCCGCGAGATCGGCACCCTGTTCACCCAAAGCAGCGCGCGCGCCATCGCCCAGATGCGCTTTGACCGGATCGGGCCGGGAATGTCGGCAGGCGACGCGCGTATCTTTGCCGCATGATGGCCGGGCCGGCCCGCCCGGCACCGGAACCCGACCGGGTGCGCAAAATCATCCATATCGACATGGATGCCTTCTATGCCTCGGTCGAACAGCGCGACAATCCCGATCTGCGCGGGCAGCCTGTGGCGGTCGGCGGGGCCAGCCGCCGCGGCGTGGTCGCAGCCGCCAGCTATGAGGCGCGGGTGTTCGGGGTGCGGTCGGCCATGCCATCCGTCACGGCGCTGCGGCGCTGCCCCGAACTGATCTTCATCAAGCCGCGCTTTGACGTCTATCGCGCCATCAGCCAGCAGATCCGCGCGATCTTTGCGCGTTTCACGCCACTGATCGAGCCGCTTTCGCTGGACGAGGCTTATCTGGACGTGACCGACCATCTTCCGCCCGGCGGCAGCGCGACGGCGGTGGCGCGCGACATCCGTGCGCTGATCCGCGCGGAAACCGGCCTGACCGCCAGCGCGGGCGTCAGCTATAACAAGTTTCTGGCCAAGCTGGCATCAGACCGCAACAAGCCGGACGGGCTGTGCGTCATCAGCCCCGCCGAGGGGCCGGATTTCGTGCTGAGTCTGCCGGTCGGGCGGTTCCACGGCATCGGCCCGGCGACCGCGGCAAAGATGGAACGGCTGGGCATCCGCACCGGCGCCGACCTGCGGGCGCAGACGGCACAGTTTCTGGCGACGCGCTTTGGCAAGGCGGGCCGGTATTACTACGACATCTCGCGCGGGGTGGATCACCGGCAGGTCAGGCCCGACCGGCTGCGCAAGTCGCTGGGGTCGGAAACGACGTTTTTCGACGATCTGCACGGGCTTGATGCGGCGCTGGCGGCGCTGAGCCCGATCGCGCAAAAGGTCTGGGATCAGGCCGCCCGCGCCGGGCTGCGCGCACGGACCGTCACGATCAAGATCAGGTTTTCCGACTTTCACCAGATCACCCGCGCCCGCAGCCTGCCCCGCCCCATCGCCAGCGCGGCGGAACTGAGCGCGATCATCGAAAACCTGACCGCCGCAGTGCTGCCCGGGCCGTTGGGGGTCCGGCTTCTGGGCGTCACGCTGTCAGGTTTTGACGCGCCGGATAACGAAACGGACGGGCAGATGGAGCTGTTTCGCTGATGACGGGTCGCGTCGTCAGATGCATCGTCCGCCATCGACGGTCAGGGTTGCGCCGGTGATCATGCTGGCCTCGTCCGAGGCGAGAAAGCAGGCGGCATTGCCCAGATCGTCGGGCGTGGAAAAGCGGCCGATGGGGATGGTGGACAGGAACTTTGCCCGCATCTCGGGGGTGTCGTCGCCCATGAAACTGGCCAGCAGGGGCGTTTCGCCCGCGACCGGGCACAGCGCGTTGACCCGGATGCCCGCCGGCGCCAGTTCCACGGCCATGGTGCGGGTGGCGGTGATCATCCAGCCCTTGGAGGCGTTGTACCAGTTCAGGCGTGGGCGGGGCGACAGGCCGGCGGTTGAGGCGATATTGACGATCGATCCGGAACCCGCTGATTTCATAAGCGGAACAACGGCGCGGGCGGTCAGATAGACGGATTTGCAGTTCACCGCGAACACGCGGTCGAAATCATCTTCGCTGACCTCCTCCAGCGGGGCTGGCTGGTGGGTGATACCGGCATTGTTGACCAGAATATCAATGCGGTCAAAGGCTTGAATGGCGGTCTGCGTCATGGCGGCGACGGAATCGGGGCGGGCGACATCGGTCTGGCAGGCGATGCCGCCGATCCCGGCGGCGACCTGCGCGGCCGCCTGACCATCGAGGTCGGCGATCAGGACGCGCGCGCCCTCGGCCGCGAATTTCCGCGCGATGCCCGCGCCAAAGCCGGATGCGCCGCCGGTCACGATGGCGGTTTTGCCTTGCAGTCTCATTCCTGTTTCCCCCGTTGACACCGGACCAGTGTGGCGGGGTTTGGAACCTTGCGCAACGCGGCCGAACGTTGCACGATCATCCGGCGCAACGGGGATGCGATCCGGGCCAGCAATTGCTGGATTTGGGGCTGCACAGGCCGTGCACCGGCTGTACACAGGCTGTACACAGCCCGTACACAGCGGGACGGTGCTGTTGCGCGAAAGGGGCGGCGGGATGCAGATTTCGGATCATCGGCTGAGCATCGACGGCGGCGTGATCGCGGCCCGGGTCTGGTGTCCTGACGGGGCGGCGGGCGCGCCTGTCGCGCTGTTTCACGATTCGCTTGGCTCGGTCGAATTGTGGCGCGATCTGCCGCAGGTTCTGGCGCGGGAATCGGGGCGCGTGGTGGCGGCATGGGACCGGGCGGGCTTTGGCCTTTCCGCGCCGCGCAACGATACGCTGCCGCTGGATTTCATCGCGCGCGAGGCCGGGAACGCGGTGCGGGTGGCCGATGCGCTGGGGCTGGATCGGTTCGTCGCCATGGGTCACAGCGTCGGTGGCGGAATGTCGGTGGAAACGGCGGCGCAATACCCCGACCGTGTGGCCGGTCTTATCACGATTGCCGCGCAGGCCTTTGTCGAGGATCGTACCATGCGCGGGGTCGAACATGCCCGTGACCTTTATGCCGACCCCGAGGCGCTGGCGCGGGTGGCGCGGTATCACGGCGACAAGGCGCGCCGGGTGGTCGATGCCTGGACGGAAACATGGCTGCACCCGGATTTCGCGGGCTGGACTTTGGACGGCGCGCTGACGCGGGTGCGGGCGCCGGCGCTGATCCTGCATGGCGAGAACGACGAATACGGCAGCA
>JAUNUO010000237.1 GCA_030538135.1 Paracoccus sp. (in: a-proteobacteria) | reverse complement strand
GGCAGCGGCGAGGGGTGCTGACCGCCCGCGACCAGACCGGCGATATGGGCCATGTCCACCATCAGATAAGCGCCGACCTCATCCGCGATCTTGCGGAACGCGGCCCAGTCCCAGACACGGGAATAGGCGGTGCCACCGGCGACGATCAGTTTCGGTTTATGTTCACGGGCGGATTCGGCGATCGCCTCCATATCCAGCAGTTGATCCTGCTGGCGCACGCCATAGCTGACCACGTTGAACCATTTGCCCGACATATTCACCGGGCTGCCGTGGGTCAGGTGCCCGCCCGAGTTCAGGTCAAGTCCCATGAAGGTGTCGCCGGGTTTCAGCAGCGCCAGAAAAACCGCCTGGTTCATCTGGCTGCCGCTGTTCGGCTGGACGTTGGCAAATTCGCAACCGAACAGTTCCTTGGCGCGGTCGATGGCCAGTTCCTCGACAATATCCACGAACTGGCAGCCGCCGTAATACCGCTTGCCCGGATAGCCTTCGGCATATTTGTTGGTCAGCACCGATCCCTGCGCCTCAAGCACGGCGCGGCTGACGATGTTTTCCGACGCGATCAGTTCGATCTCGTCGCGCTGGCGGCCCAGTTCAAGGCCGATGGCCTTGGCGATCTCGGAATCGCGATCGGCAAGGGACTGGGTGAAAAATCCGGTGTCGGTCATGGTCGGCTCCTGCTGGTTTGGGGTGGTGTAGCCGGTTTACCGGGGCAGGCAAAGGGCGGTTGCGACATGAAAGGGGCGGTTTTGCGACTTGCCAAGCGCGCAGCGGCGGTCAAGATGACGGCATGGGGGACATACATTTCATCGCCAGCCAGACCGACACCGCGCAAGAGGCGCTGGATCGTCTGAGCGCGCGCTATGGTCAGGTGCCGTTCGAACGCGCCGGGGTGATCGTCGCCCTTGGCGGCGACGGGCTGATGCTGTCCACGCTGCACCAGACGACCGGGCTGCCGGTTTACGGTATGAACCGCGGCACCATCGGCTTTCTGATGAACGATTACAGCGAAGACGATCTCACGCAACGGATCGCCATGGCCGAGGTGACGGTGACGAATCCGCTGTCAATGATTGCCGGTCTGCCGGGGGGCGGCGAATATCAGGGGCTGGCGATCAACGAGGTCAGCCTGCTGCGGGCGGGTGCGCAGGCAGCCAAGCTGCGGATTTCCGTCAATGGACAGGTGCGGATGGAAGAACTGGTCTGCGATGGCGCGCTGCTGTCAACGCCGGCCGGGTCCACGGCCTATAACTATTCGGCGCACGGGCCGATCCTGCCACTTGGGTCCGAGGTGCTGGCCCTGACCGCCATCGCCGCCTTTCGCCCCCGCCGGTGGCGCGGCGCGATCCTGCCGAAATCGGCCGTCGTCCGCTTTGACGTGCTGGAACAACACAAGCGCCCGGTCATGGCCGAGGCCGATTCCCGTGGCGTCGAGCGGGTGGAATGGGTAGAAATCCGGTCCGAACCCGATATCGTCCACCGTGTCCTGTTCGATCCCGGTCACGGGATGGAGGAACGGCTGATGCGGGAACAGTTCGTCTGACTGCAACCCGCAGCCATTCCGGTTACAACAGCGCGCGGAACGCCGTCACGTCCTCGGGTGTGGTCGCCCAGCTTGTAACAAGGCGGATCGCGGCGTGGTCCGCGTCATCGCCCGGCATGTCCCAATCGGCGGCGCGCAGCCCCGACGCGCGCAGGCTTGCGATCCGGCTGCGCGGCAGGCGCAGGAACACCTCGTTCGCCTCGACCGGCCAGATCGTGTCCAGCCCCTGCGCCAGATCGGCGGCCATGCGGTTGGCGTGGCCGGCAAGGTCCAGCCACAGCCCGCCATCCAGCCAGGCCAGCATCTGCGCCGCCAGAAAGCGGTGTTTCGACCACAGATGCCCGGCCCGCATCCGGCGGAACCGGAACCCGGCGGCGCGGGCGGGATCAAAGATCACCACCGCCTCGACCGCCATGCAGCCATTCTTGGTGCCGCCAAGCGACAGCACGTCAACTCCCGCGCGCCAGGTCAGATCGGCCGGAGACGCCCCCGACGCCGCCACAGCATTGGCAAAACGTGCCCCGTCCATATGGGTCAGCATCCCGACGCCGCGCGCCACAGCGGTCAGCGCCGCTACATCGGCCGGGCCATAGACCCGCCCGCATTCGCTGGCGTTGGTGATCGACAGCACGGCATTCAGCCCGTCATGTTCATCCAACTGCGGATAACAGGCCAGCCGGTCGCGCAGCGCATCAGGCGTGATCCGCCCATCCGCCCCCGGCACCAGCGCAAGCACCGCCCCGCCCGACAGATGGCCCGGCGCACCGGATTCACTGGTCTCGATATGCGCGCTCTCGTGACAGAAGATGCGCCCCCAGGGCGGGCAGATCTGCGACAGGGCCAGCGCATTCGCCCCCGTGCCGGTGCCGACGAAAAACACCTCGGCCTGCGGCGCATCGAATGTCGCGCGCACCGCCGCCACCGCCGCCGCAGTCAGATCGTCGCGGCCATAGGCGGGGACCAGCCCCGTGTTGGCGCGCCCCATCGCATCCCAGATTGCAGGATGCACGCCCGACCAGTTGTCCGATCCGAAATTCATGACTGATCCTCGATCAGCAGGTTTTCCCAGTCTTCCTCGGCGACGCTGGTTTCGTTCACCGTCCAGCCGCGCACGCTGATCCCCGCCGTGTGAACCGTCTCGGGATCGCCCGACACCAGCGGATGCCACCATTCCAAGGGTTTGCCCTCAGCCCGCAGGCGATAGGCGCAGGTGCGCGGCAGCCAATAAGCAACCTGGGCGATCTTTTTCGGGGTCAGCACGACACATTCCGGCACATAATCATGCCTGTTCTCATACGAAGTGCAGCGGCAGGTCTGGCCGTCAAGAAGGCGGCAGGACACGCGGGTAAAGGCCACCTCGCCGGTGTCCTCGTCCTC
>JAUNUO010000026.1:21806-26595 GCA_030538135.1 Paracoccus sp. (in: a-proteobacteria) | reverse complement strand
CCGATCAACGCGGGCAGGCCAAGGTGGATGGCAACAAGATCGTGCTGCGCCGCGAATGGGGCAGCGACGCCGACCGGATCAAGGGGGCTTTTGCAATCGCGCGCGATCTTGCAGCAAAGGTGAAAGAGGGCAAGGCGGCCAAGCAAAAACAGCCGTGACATGATACGGGCGGCCAAGGTGCCGCCCGTATCCAACCGATGGGATGCGATCAGTTGTCGTCGCGACGGATCGGAGGCTGATCGGTGTCGTGACCTTTAATGAGACTGTCCTGATGCCGAGCCGGTTGGACGACCTCGGACCGAGCCTCGCGGACATAAGACCGGACACGAGCGGTTCCCAGATCCATGTCGCGCCTTCCGATCCGCGGGTCCTGGCTGATCGCGTCCGTTCTGTCACCCGGCGCCGCGGCGGGGCGATCAAGGGGCTGGGTCAGTTCGGGATCGACACCTTCGGATTCGGCAAATTCGCTGCGCGCGGCGGGCGCGGCAAGATGGTCGCCACGCCAGTGCGCCGCGTCCCAGCCTTCGTCACGCCATTCCCGTTCGCGGGCGTCCAGATCGACCGAGCCAAGCTGGTCAAGCGCATCGCGCGCCCGCCCGAAAAGGTCTTCGGGCACGTTGCGCGCCGTCACAAGATAGCCGCCGCGGTGCAGACCTTCGGCATAGCTGGCGCGGTCGTCTTCGGGAAAAAAGAAGTCCGCCAGTGCTTCGAAGAAGCCGCGATCCTCGGGCGGATTGCGACGGGACGCGTCATAGCCGGCGTTGTTTTCGCCATGCACTACGACATCGTGGACGCCCACATCGTGCAGGGCGACGACTGCGCGATCTGCCTCGGTACGGGTGTCGAACATGGCGGAAAACGTGCGACCTTCATTTACGAAAGACATGGTAGTTCCTTTCATCTGGTTGAGTTGTCGGGGCTTCACAGGCCAGTCGAGATTGACCGCCTCGACCAGAACCAGTCCGGTGGGCGGGCAGGGGCACCAGGGGGTGACGGAAATGACGTGGAAGGGCCTCGTACGGCCGGGAACGCCGCACGTGCGATCCACGGGATGCGACGACGGCGGCGCAGAAACTCCACGATTGACGCCGCGTATGCCGACCCCGGTGGTTGCTTCGGCCATCCGAAGAAGGGAAGGAATGGCTCTCGCACCCGTTTCGGCATCAGGCGTAACGCTGGGGGTGTCAGATTCTGTCACATCTGCCTCCTCGTCCTTGGGACATGGAGACAACCTGTTCAGGCGCAGGTGGTTCGGTTGATAATTGTTTCCCGTGTCACACCGGGGGTACGAATGAAAAACGGCGGCCCCGAGGGACCGCCGTTCAGGCTGTGGGTTTATTCCGCCGTCAGCAGCGGGGTTTTCGATTTGCCGATGCGGGGCGCCTCGGGGCCGGTGATGTCGAAAGCCGGCTTGTCATCCTCGATCTTGACGCGCACTACGCCGCCTTTGGTCAGGCGACCGAACAGCAGTTCTTCGGCCAGAGGCTTCTTGATATATTCCTGGATCACGCGGCCCAGAGGACGTGCGCCCATCTTTTCATCGTAACCCTTTTCGGCCAGCCAGTCGGCCGCCTGCGGGGTCAGTTCGATGTGGACGTTACGGTCCAGCAGTTGCGCTTCCAGTTGCAGCACGAATTTTTCGACCACATGCACCACCGTTTCGCGCGCCAGCGGAGCAAAGCTGATGACCGCGTCCAGACGGTTGCGGAATTCGGGCGTGAAGGTGCGTTCGATCGCCTCAACATCCTCGCCCTCGCGACGCTCGCGGCCAAAGCCGATGGCGGCTTTTTGCATGTCCGACGCGCCGGCATTCGAGGTCATGATGAGGATCACGTTTCGGAAATCCACCTGCCGGCCGTTGTGGTCGGTCAGCTTGCCGTGATCCATCACCTGCAACAGGATGTTATAGACATCCGGATGCGCCTTTTCGATCTCGTCCAGCAGCAGCACGCAATGCGGATGCTGATCGACGCCATCGGTCAGCATCCCGCCCTGGTCAAAGCCGACATAGCCGGGCGGCGCGCCGATCAGACGGGAAACTGCGTGCTTTTCCATGTATTCCGACATGTCGAAACGCAGCAGTTCCACCCCCAGCGTGTTCGCCAACTGCTTGGCCACCTCGGTCTTGCCGACGCCGGTCGGGCCAGCGAACAGATAGTTGCCGATCGGCTTTTCGGGTTCGCGCAGACCGGCGCGGGCCAGCTTGATGGCCGAGGCCAGCGCCTCGATCGCGGCATCCTGACCAAAGACCACCCGCTTGAGCGATTTTTCCAGATCGCGCAGCACTTCGGCGTCGTCTTTCGAAACGTTCTTCGGGGGGATGCGGGCGATCTTCGCCACCACGGCTTCGATTTCCTTGGGGCTGATGGTCTTGCGGCGTTTGCTTTCCGACAGCAGATGCTGCGCCGCGCCCGCCTCGTCGATCACGTCGATGGCGCTGTCGGGCAGCTTGCGGTCGTTGATATAGCGGCTGGCCAGTTCGACCGCGGTCTTGATCGCCTCGTTGGTATAGCGCAGGTCGTGATGCGCCTCGAAATGCGGTTTCAGACCCATCAGGATCTTGATGCTGTCGGCGACCGAAGGCTCGTTCACGTCGATCTTCTGGAACCGGCGCGACAGGGCGCGGTCCTTTTCGAAATGCTGGCGGAACTCCTTGTAGGTCGTCGACCCCATGCAGCGCAGTTTGCCGCCCGCAAGCGCGGGCTTCAGCAGGTTGGATGCATCCATCGCCCCGCCCGAGGTCGCGCCCGCGCCGATGACGGTGTGGATTTCGTCGATGAACAGGATCGCGTCGTCATGGCTTTCCAGTTCCTTGACCACGGCCTTCAGCCGTTCCTCGAAATCGCCGCGATAACGGGTGCCGGCCAGCAGCGCGCCCATGTCCAGCGAATAGATGGTCGCGCCGGACAGAACCTCGGGCGTCTGCCCTTCGACAATCTTCTTTGCCAGACCCTCGGCGATGGCGGTCTTGCCCACGCCCGGATCGCCCACCAGCAGCGGGTTGTTCTTGCGGCGGCGGCACAGCACCTGGATGCAGCGTTCGACCTCGGACTCGCGACCGATCAGCGGGTCGATGTCGCCCTTGCGCGATTTTGCGTTCAGATCGACGCAATATTTCGCCAGCGCCGTTTCCTCCTTGGATTCGGCGGCGGCTTCGGCGTGGTGGGTTCCGGCGGGGTCGTCGGCACCGATCACCTTGCGGTTTTCCGAAAAGCTGGGGTTCTTGGCGACGCCATGGGCGATGAAATTCACCGCGTCATAACGCGTCATGTCCAGTTCTTGCAGGAAGAACGCGGCGTTGGATTCGCGTTCGGCGAAGATGGCGACCAGCACGTTGGCGCCCGTCACCTCGGACCGGCCCGAGGATTGCACATGGATCGCCGCGCGCTGGATCACACGCTGAAAGGCGGCGGTGGGGACCGCTTCGGACCCATCGACATCAGTGATGAGCGTGGAGAGATCGTCCTCGATGAAGTCGATCAGCAGGCGACGCAGTTCTTCCAGATCGACGTTGCAGGCGCGCATGACGCGCACCGCGTCGGGTTCATCCGTCAGCGCCAGCAGCAGATGTTCAAGTGTCGCCAGTTCGTGCCGGTGTTCGTTCGCAAGCGCGAGGGCGGCATGGATGGCCTGTTCCAGAGAGGTAGAAAAACTCGGCACGATCGTCTCCTGTCAGTCGGCTGGCGGTATGGGCTGATGTTGTGGCCCACCTGCCCAGACTGTCACGATACAGTTAAGAATTGATGGATTCGGCCCGGCTTCAAGAGCTTTTTCACTGCGGGGGCCAGAAAATCCGCGAATTGATGCAGATGTGTTAAGGCGTGACCGGGATTTCAAGGATCAGAAATCATCCTTCATGCGGCGCAGGCGCGCAAAGACCTCTGCATCGGTCGCATCGGACATGTGCAGCCGGTCGCGCAGTGCGGCCACACGCAGGAAAGGGTTGGTGGCGCGTTCGGTGGCCAGCGTGGCCGGGGCGCAGGGGGCGCCGCCCTCGACGCCGGCCAGACGCGCGCGCAGGGCGTTGTTCTGCGGATCGACGGACAGCGCGAATGCGCCGTTGCCCGCGCAGTAATCATGCCCCGAACAGATCAGCGTCTCGGCGGGCAGGGCGTTCAGGCGGGACAGGCTGCCCCACATCATCGCGGCGTCGCCTTCGAACAGGCGGCCGCAGCCGAGGGCCATCAGACTGTCGGCGGTAAAGGCCAGCTTCGATTGGGGAAAATGAAAGGCGACATGGCCGATGGTATGGCCCGAGACGTCGATCACCTCGGCGGATTCGCCGCAGATGGTGACACGCTCGCACGGCCCGGTAGCCTGATCCAGCGGCGGCAGGCGTTCCGCGTCGGCGCGGTTTCCGGTGACGCGCACGCCGGGGTATGCGCGGCGCAGTTCCGGCACGTCCTGAATGTGATCGTCGTGGTGATGGGTCAGCAGAATGTGATCCAGCCGCCAGTCGCGTTCATCCAGTGCCGACTGGATCGGCGCGGCCGCGGGCGCGTCGATCAGCGCGGTTTCTCCGTTGCCGTGGATCAAATAGGCGTAATTGTCGCGCAGACAGCGGATGGTGACCAGTTCCAGCGGCATTGGCAAATTCCCCTTGGTGTGGTGTCTTAGCCTCGCAAACAAGAGGCCGGCGCGCAATGCATCACGATGTCAGCGATCTTCGGCGGTTCTATTATCAGCGCGCGCTGGGGCGGGTCGCGCAAAAAATCCTGCGCGACCGGCTGACCGCGCTGTGGCCGCCGGCGCAATGTTCGGGGATGACGGTCGCCGGCTACGGCTTTGC
>JAUNUO010000026.1:16817-21706 GCA_030538135.1 Paracoccus sp. (in: a-proteobacteria) | reverse complement strand
AGCGCCAGCATGTGGGAAAGCACGGGTCGTCGTATCGGGCGGGTGCTGATCGCGGGCATTCTTCTGGCCGAGGTGTCGAAACAGGTGCACGCGCCTGCCGGGCCGGGGGTTCGCGTCCATGTGCCAAGCCCGCTGGACGTTCTGGGCGGCATTGCGCGACCGCGGCCTGCGGGTCTTCGCGCGCGCGAAAGTGCCGTCGAAAGAACCTGATTTTCCGGGCCGGGCCCCCCGCGACGGATGTTGGATCGGCGGTTATCCCCAGAGCTTTCGCGCGGTGCGCGAAAAAACCCTTTTGCCGCGGGGATGTTGGGGCTATTGTAAGTGGATACGGGCGCACGCGGGGTCAACCGGCGGCGCAATGACGAACGGCCCGGATCAACCGGGCCGGAAAGGCGAAAAACGTGACGGGCAGGTCGAGCAGGACAGCCCACACCGTAGCCGTTCTGATGGGCGGACCCTCGGCTGAGCGCGAGGTGTCCTTGTCATCGGGGCGCGAATGCGCGGATGCGCTGCGGGTGGCGGGCTATCAGGTTGTGGAAATCGAACTGGGCGCCGAACGCAGCCCCGACATTGTCGCACGCCTGCGCGATGCGGCCCCCGATGTGGTGTTCAATGCGCTGCATGGCCGCTGGGGCGAGGATGGCTGCGTGCAGGGTGTGCTGGAATGGCTGGATCTGCCCTATACCCATTCCGGCGTGCTGGCTTCGGCGCTGGCGATGGACAAGACCCGCAGCAAGGATGCCTTTCGGGCCGCCGGTCTGCCGGTGCTGGACAGCGTGATCGCCGGTGCCGACGAGGTGCGCCGCCGCCATGTCCTGCCGCTGCCCTATGTGGTGAAGCCCAATGACGAAGGGTCCAGCGTCGGCATCTATATCGTGGCCGAGGGGGCCAATGCGCCGCCCGCACTGGCCGATACCATGCCCGCGCAGGTCATGGTAGAAACCTATGCGCCGGGGCGCGAACTGACCACCGCCGTCATGGGCGGACGGGCGCTTGGCGTGACCGAGATCATCACCGAGGGCTGGTATGATTACGACGCCAAATACAAGGCGGGCGGGTCGCGCCACGTGATCCCCGCGGATATTCCCGAAGATATCACCGCTGCCTGTCTGGATTATGCCGTGCGCGCGCATCGGGCTTTGGGCTGCCGGGGTCTCAGTCGCACCGATTTCCGCTGGGACGACACGCGCGGGCTGGCGGGGCTGTATCTACTGGAACTGAACAACCAGCCCGGGATGACGCCGACCTCGCTGGCCCCCGAGCAGGCGGCCCATGCGGGCATCGACTTTCCCGCGCTGACGCGCTGGATGGTGGAGGATGCGCTGTGGCACTGACCGATCACCGCATCTTCCGCCGCAACGGCCGCCGCGATCCGGCGCCATCGCGGCTGGCCTACCGGCTGGAACGGATGTGGCTCAAGCCGGTGTGGCGGCGGGTGGTCCGGCTGGGCCTGCCCGTCTTTGCCGTGACCATGATCGCCGGGGTCTGGCTGTCGGATGAACATCGCCGCGCTATCCTGACCGATGGTATCGACGGCATGATCCATTCGGTTCAAAGCCGCGATGAATTCATGGTGCGCATGATGACCATCGAAGGCGCGTCCGAGCCTGTGGACAAGGCGATGCGGGCGATGCTGCCGGTCGATCTGCCGGCTTCCAGCTTTGACATCGACCTGACCGCGCTGCGGTTGCAGGTGATGGCGCTGGATGCGGTGGAAACGGTCGATCTGCGCATCCGCCCCGGCGGCATTCTGTCGGCTGCGGTGACGGAACGTCAGCCGGCGCTGTTGTGGCGCAATGCGCGCGGCATCGACATTCTGGACAAGGGCGGTCACCGGGTTGCCAGCGTCACCTCGCGCGAGGTGCGGGCCGACCTGCCGCTGATTGCGGGTGAAGGGGGCGATGAACAGGCCCCGGAGGCACTGGCGCTGATCGACGCGGCCGGGCCGATCCTGCCGCGTGTGCGCGGGCTGGTCCGGCAGGGCGAACGCCGCTGGGACGTGGTGCTGGATCGCGGGCAGCGGCTCCAGTTGCCCGAAACAGGGGCGATCAAGGCGCTGGAACGGTTGATCGCCATTGACCGCGCCCAGGATGTGCTGACTCGGGATATTGCTGTGATCGACCTGCGCGATCCCGATCAGGTGGTGGTGCGCATGGGGATCGACGCGCGCAACACCATCCGTGCGGCGCGTGGACAGGTGCAACTGGGGCCGGATGGGCTGCCGCTGCCCGACGACGCGGCGCAGGTGGCCGGAAAAACGAAACGGGGGGGCTGAGCCATGGCAGAACTTTATCACATGCAGCGCGCCATGCGGAATCTGCGCCGCGCCGCCCTGCAACGTGGCGTGATCGGGGTGCTGGACATCGGCACGTCGAAAATAGCCTGTCTGGTGCTGCAATTCGACGGCTCGGGCACCACGCGCGAGGAAGACGGCGTCGGCCCTCTGGCCGGGCAGGCGAACTTTCGCGTGATCGGTTCGGCCCATACCCGCGCACGCGGCATGCGCGGGGGCGAGATCGAGACGATGGCAGAAACCGAACGCGCCGTGCGCACGGTCATCGCGCAGGCGCAGAAACATGCGGGGGTGCGGATCGACCACATCATCGCCTGCCTGTCGGGTGGCCGGCCCTCGTCCTATGGGCTGGCGGGCGAGATCATGCTGCCCTCGGGCAAGGTCGGCGAACATGACGTGGCCTCGGTGCTGGCCGCCTGTGACGTGCCCGATTTCGGCCGCGGCCGCGAGGTGCTGCATGCGCAGCCGGTGAACTTTGCCGTCGATCACCGCAGCGGGCTTTCCGATCCGCGCGACCACCACGGCAACCGGCTGGCCTGCGACATGCATGTGCTGACGGTAGATGCCGATGTCATCAGCAACGTGGCCAATTGCGTGGCGCGCTGTGATATTGCCTTGGCGGGAATTGCCTCGGCGGCCTATGCGGCGGGGCGCGCGGCGCTGGTCGAGGACGAACAGGAACTGGGAGCGGCCTGTATCGACATGGGCGCGGGCGGCACCAGCGTGTCGATCTTCATCAAGAAGCACATGATCTTTGCCGATCGGGTTCCGGTTGGCGGCCAGCACATCACCCAGGACATCGCCCACGGGCTGCGCGTGTCGCCGCAGATTGCCGAGCGGCTGAAAACCCTGAACGGCGGGGTCGAGGCGACGGGCCGCGACGACCGCGACATGATCGAGGTCGGCTCTGACACCGGCGACTGGGAAGCCGACCGCCGCACCGTCAGCCGCGCCGACGTGATTGGCGTCATGCGCCCGCGGGTCGAGGAAATCCTGGAAGGCGTGCGCGAGGTTCTGGACGCCGCCGGGTTCGACAGCATGCCCAGTCAGCAGATCGTGCTGACCGGCGGCGGCAGCCAGATTCCGGGGCTGGATGTGCTGGCCACGCGCATCCTTGGCCCTCAGGTGCGCTGCGGGCGGCCTCTGCGGATCGACGGGCTGGCGCATCAGTTCACCGATCCCGGCTTTGCCAGCGCGGTCGGGCTGGCGCTGTTCGCGGCGCATCCGCAGGACGAATGGTGGGATTTCGAAATGCCCGCCGAAGCCTATCCGGCGCGCAGCCTGCGCCGTGCCTTCCGCTGGTTCAGGAATAACTGGTAGGGGCAGGTCAGCGAGTGGTGGGTGGGTGCCTTGCGCGACCCACCAGATGATGATGTGTGGGCAACATACCGCCGATCAGACTTATCCACAGTCCCATATTTTGCGGTTAATGGGTGTTTTTCGGGTGACGCGGGCGGTGTCTGCGGCTACGATCGGCGGGATACTCAGGGGATTCGACCGGCGCGCCCAGAAAGCCCGGCAGATCAGCGAATGACAGGCGGAAACCATGAACCTCAATCTGATGATGAACGACGATGACGAGCTGAAGCCGCGCATCACCGTCTTTGGTGTCGGCGGTGCCGGTGGCAACGCCGTCAACAACATGATCGAAAAGAAACTGGATGGCGTGGAATTCGTCGTCGCCAATACCGACGCACAGGCCCTGGCCCAGTCCAAGGCCAACAACCGGGTGCAGATGGGTCCCAAGGTGACCGAAGGTCTGGGCGCGGGCGCCAAGCCGATCATCGGCGCCAAAGCTGCCGAAGAAACGATCGAAGATATCGTCGATCACCTGATGGGGGCGCATATGTGCTTCATCACCGCGGGCATGGGCGGCGGCACCGGCACCGGCGCCGCGCCGATCATCGCGCAGGCTGCCCGTGAAATGGGTATCCTGACGGTCGGCGTCGTGACCAAGCCTTTCAGCTTTGAGGGCGCCAAGCGGATGCGTCAGGCCGAAGAGGGCGTCGAGGCGCTGCAAAAGGTCGTCGATACGCTCATCATCATTCCGAACCAGAACCTGTTCCGGATCGCGAACGAAAAAACCACCTTCACCGAAGCCTTCGCCATGGCCGACGATGTTCTGTATCAGGGCGTCAAGGGCGTGACCGATCTGATGGTCCGTCCCGGTCTCATCAACCTCGACTTCGCCGACGTGCGGGCGGTGATGGACGAGATGGGCAAGGCGATGATGGGCGCGGGCGAGGCAGCCGGCGAAAACCGCGCGGTCGAGGCGGCGGAACGCGCCATCGCCAACCCGCTGCTGGATGAAATCAGCCTGAACGGCGCCAAGGGTGTGCTGATCAACATCACCGGCGGCTATGACATGACCCTGTTCGAACTGGACGAGGCGGCCAATATCATCCGCGACAAAGTGGATTCCGACGCCAATATCATCGTCGGTTCGACGCTGGACCCGGAGATGGAAGGGATGCTGCGCGTCTCGGTCGTGGCGACGGGGATCGACGCCGCGGCGGCGGGCGCACAGGAACCGCCGGCACCGCGCCGCACCATGGCCGCGCCGCTGACCCAATCGCCCAGCATGACCCGCGCCGAG
>JAUNUO010000026.1:9215-16717 GCA_030538135.1 Paracoccus sp. (in: a-proteobacteria) | reverse complement strand
CCGGCAAAGCCCCCCGCCGGCACCATCGCCGAACGGGTGAGCGAGCGTGTGGCTTCGCGCGCCCGCGAACAAGAGGCGAATTTCGACGATCTTGCCAGCCCGGATTCGCAGGGCGACAACATCGAAATCCCGGCGTTCCTGCGTCGGCAGGCAAATTGAGCCTTCACGAAACTGACATGAAACCATGAACGAAGGACCGCCTCGGGCGGTCCTTTTTCATTTTATATCAATGTGATGCCTTTATATTTGATTAATGTGGCAAGTCTGTGCCGGTGAATGTTTCACCCCGTTACAATTCGTTAATTGAACGGTTGATGCCATGATCCTAGCTCTGACCTGACGGATGCAACGGGCGTTCGGACCGATTCCCTTGAATCGGAACAATGATAAGAAACGGGCAGCAAGGCTATGCAGGCGACGATCAAGACTCCGGTTGAATTCACGGATGTGGGGCTCCACTCCGGTGTTCCCGCGCGGCTGGTCATCCGGCCCGCCGCATCCGATCACGGCATCGTTTTTCACCGCACCGACTTGGGCGACGGTCCCGAAACGCGCATTGCCGCGCGGTGGGATCAGGTTACGCCCTCGAAACTCTGCACCCTGCTGGACAACGGGCAGGGCGCAACCCTGTCCACGGTCGAACATATCATGGCGGCCCTGTCGGGCACCGGCATCCATAACGCGCTGATCGAGGTGGACGGTCCGGAAGTGCCGATCCTTGACGGTTCGTCGGCGCAATTCGTGCGCGGCATCCTGCGCGCCGGGATCGAGATGCAGTTCGGCAGCGCGCTGCGCGCCATCCGCGTCCTGCGCCCGGTCGAGGTGCGCGAGGGCGAGGCCTGGGCACGGCTGGACCCCGCCGATCATCTGGAAATCGACTTTCACATCGACTTTGCCGATACGGCGATCGGTCAGCAGGACAAGAAATTGGATATGGCCAACGGCGCCTTTGTGCGCGAACTGGCCGACAGCCGCACCTTTTGCCGTCAGGCCGATGTGGATGCGATGCGCCGCAACGGGCTTGCGCTTGGCGGCAGCTATCTGAATGCCGTGGTCGTGGATGGCCCGCGCGTCCTTTCGCCGGGCGGCCTGCGCCACACGGACGAGGCCGTGCGCCACAAGATGCTGGACGCAATGGGTGATCTGGCGCTGGCCGGGGCGCCGTTGCTGGCGCGTTATACCGGCAATCGTGCCGGTCACGCGATGACCAACCGCCTGCTGCGCGCCTTGTTCGCCCAACCGGATGCGTGGGAATGGACCACCTGTTCTCCCGATCTGGAAGGGCGTCTGCCCGGTGCGGGCGTGGCCGCCTATACCGCCGATGCGGCCCGTTTGGCGCTGATCGCCTGAAACCCGCCGATCACGATACTGCGCGCCACATGTCCGGCGCGCGTAAGCATTAGGCAGGACTGAACTTTCCACTGAACAGAAGGCGGAAAAAACCACGGATTGCCGTTTTGCGTGCCCGCGAATACTGTGCTAGGACGACCGGGCCGCGCGGTTGCTTGTGCCGCCCGACGAATAGAATCGATGGACGGACCCCTATGCCGCGTTCCAAAAGTGCTGCTTTTCTGACCGCGGCGATGCTTTCCGCTCTGGTCCTTTCGGCCTGTAACCGTGGCGGGTCCACCGTCATGCCAGCGAATATGGAACAGTTCACCGCGGAAGAAATCTACAAGCGCGGCGAATACGAGTTGGAAAACAGCCGGCGCCCCGAAGATGCCGTCCGCTATTTCGCCGAGATCGAGCGGTTGTATCCCTATTCGGAATGGGCGAAACGCGCGCTCATCATGGAAGCCTATGGCTATCACAAGGCCAAGAACTATGAAGAGGCGCGGTCGGCGGCGCAGCGGTTCCTGGACACCTATCCGGGCGATGAGGACGCGGCCTATGCCAAGTATCTGCTGGCGCTGTCCTATTACGACCAGATCGACGATGTGGGCCGCGATCAGGGGCTGACCTTCCAGGCGCTGCAATCCATGCGCGAAGTGATCGAACAATATCCTGACAGCGAATATGCGCGGTCGGCGATTCTGAAATTTGATCTGGCCTTCGATCATCTGGCAGCGAAGGAAATGGAAATCGGGCGCTATTACCTGAAGCGCGGGCATTATGCCTCGGCGATCAACCGGTTCCGGGTCGTGGTCGAGGAATTCCAGACCACCACCCAGACACCCGAGGCGCTGATGCGCCTGGTCGAGGCCTATCTTGCCCTTGGCCTGACGGACGAGGCGCAGACGGCGGGGGCGATTCTGGGCCATAACTTCCAGTCCTCGCCGTTTTACGAGGATGCCTATGCACAATTGCGCGGGCGCGGTCTGACGGCGACGCCACAGGGCGACAGTTGGCTGACCAATGTCTATCGTCAGGTGATTCAGGGCCGTTGGCTCTAAGCGGCGCCGATGCTGCGCGAACTGAACATCCGTGACATGCTGCTGATCGACCGGCTGGACCTTGCGTTCGGGCCGGGGCTGAACGTGCTGACCGGCGAAACCGGCGCGGGCAAGTCGATCATGCTGGATTGTCTGGGTTTCGTTCTGGGCTGGCGAGGTCGGGCCGAACTGGTCCGTGCCGGTGCCGCGCAGGGCGAGGTGACGGCGGTGTTCGATCTGCCACCAGGCCATCCGGCGCACATGGTTCTGGCCGAGGCGGGGATCGAGACCGAAGATGAACTGATCCTGCGCCGCGTGAATGCGACGGACGGGCGCAAGACGGGTTATGTCAACGACCGTCGTGTTTCGGGCGAGGTGTTGCGGGCGCTGTCGGAAACGCTGGTCGAACTGCATGGTCAGCATGATGACCGCGGCCTGCTGAACCCGCGCGGGCACCGGCTGTTGCTGGATGCATTCGGCGTGGTTGACACGGGTGTAGTGCGGGCCGCATGGGCGGCGCGGCGGGCGGCGGATCAGGCGCTGTCTGATGCGACCGTGGCGCTGGAGGCGGCGCGCAAGGAAGAAGATTTCCTGCGCCACGCCGTCAAGGAACTTGACGATCTGGACCCGCAGCCCGGTGAAGAGGCCGAACTGGACGTCCGCCGCCGCGCCATGCAAGGGGCTGCCCGCATCCGTGAGGATGTGGCCCGCGCCTTGGCCGCGCTTGGTCCCCAAGGGGCCGAGGGGGCGATGATGGACGCCACCCGCTGGCTTGAGGGGGCGGCGGATCGGGCCGATGGCCGGCTGGATGCGCCGCTGCAATCTTTGTCGCGGGCAACCATCGAACTGGGCGAGGCTTTCGCCGGCGTCGAATCGGCGCTGGATGCGCTGGATTTCGATCCGCGCGCGCTGGAAAGTGCCGAGGAACGGTTGTTCGCCCTGCGGGCGCTGGCCCGCAAGCATGACGTTCTGGCGGATGACCTGGCCGGGCTGGCCGACGATCTGCGCGTCCGGTTGGGGGCGATTGACGGCGGCGCGGAATCTCTTGCGGCGCTGACGGCGGCGGCACAGGCGGCGCGGCGCGATTACGATACGGCGGCGGCAACGCTGACGGCGGCGCGCCGCGATGCGGCTGCCCGGCTGGATGCGGCTGTGGAGGCGGAGCTGGCGCCGCTGAAAATGGAACGCGCGGTGTTCGAGACACGCCTGACCCCCGCCGACCACGGCCCCGAGGGGCAGGATGCCGTTGCCTTTACCGTCGCCACCAACCCCGGCGCGCCGGCGGGGCCGTTGGATAAGATCGCGTCGGGCGGGGAATTGTCGCGGTTCCTTCTGGCGCTCAAGGTGTGTCTGGCGCGGGGGAACGATGCACTGGTGCTGATCTTTGACGAGATCGACCGGGGTGTCGGCGGGGCAACCGCAGATGCGGTCGGGCGGCGCTTGCGGCGGCTGGCCGAGGATGCGCAGGTTCTGGTCGTCACCCACAGCCCGCAGGTCGCGGCGCTGGCGGGCCATCATTTCCGCGTGGCGAAATCGGTGGCGGACGGGATGACGACCAGCCGCGTCACGGCGTTGGATCAAGGCCAGCGGGTCGAGGAAATCGCCCGGATGCTGGCTGGCGACACGATCACCCCTGCGGCGCTGGATGCCGCCCGTGCCTTGCTGGACGGGTGATTACCGGCGCGTCGGGCAGGTCTTGATCCCGAGGATCGAATACAGCGGACAAGACCCGATCAACCCGGTCACCAACGGCACGATCCCGATCAGATACAACCAGCGCAGGCTGGCTTCGGTGTTGACGAAAAAGCCGATCAACAGCGCGATACCGACGATGATACGCAGGGCACGATCAATGCTTCCCATGTATCTGGACATGACAGACCTCATGCATTCCACAACCGGAATGTGATGGATTTGTCAGATAGATCGAAGGAAAACTCGGTGTCAGTCGAGGATCGCATCGACCTGGCGCAGGATCGACAGAACCTTGCCGGACTTGCTGTCCACGCGGATCAGGCGTCCATTCACCACGGCGTAATCGTCGCCAGCGGGCGGAACACCAAGACCGTATCGACCCGGCTGGTTGATGATGTGGATGCCGTCAAGTTTCAGCACGTCCCCGACATGCACGGGGTCGCGTCCGTTATCCTTGCCTTGCGCCATCAGGGGCAGGGGTGCAAACGCCAGTGTTGCCGCCAGCAACAACCCTGAAATCGTCATGCCCTCCCGATGCAGCGGTGCCATTTCCAGATCCTTATCCTTTTCGTCCTTTTCATGTTCGAACCGTTAACGATCAGACTGGCTTTTGGTTGCATCGGATGGCTTTTCCACACGGAAAACGTGACCAATTTGCATCGGCCGCGCCCCGGTGGTCCGAAAGATCAGCCGTTTCGCGCTGAAAAGCGCGGCAGCATCGCGGAAAAATCGCGCCCGCGCCCATCCTCATCCTCGACAAAGCTGCGATACAGGTCGCGCGCCGCACGGCCCATCGGGGTGTCGGCTTGGACGGAATCGGCGGCATCCTGCGCCAGCATCAGGTCTTTCAGCATCAGTTCCGACGCAAAGCCCGGCTTGTAATCGTTATCCGCAGGGGATGTCGGCCCGACGCCCGGTGCCGGGCAATAGGCGTTCATCGTCCAGCTGTAGCCGGACGAGGTGGACACCACGTCGAACATCTTTTGCCGGTCCAGCCCCAGCTTGTCGGCCAGCGCAAAGGCTTCGCAGGTGGCGATCATGGTCACGCCAAGGATCATGTTGTTGCAGATCTTGGCGGCCTGACCGGCTCCGGCCGCGCCGCAATGCACGGCCTTCTGGCCCATGATGTCGAACAGCGGCTTGACGGTGGCAAAGGCATCATCCGGTCCGCCGACCATGAAGGTCAGCGTGCCGCCCTGTGCGCCGCCGATCCCGCCCGACACCGGCGCATCCAGCGCGCCCATGCCTGCCGCCGCCGCATCGCCCGCGACCGCGCGCGCGCTGGCGACATCGACGGTCGAACAGTCGCACAGGACGGCGCCGGGCCGCATCGCCGGGATCACCTCGGCCGCGACCGCGCGCAGGATGGCGCCGTTGGGCAGCATGGTGATGACCACATCGGCCCCCCGCGCCGCATCGGCGGCGGTGTCGGCGCGCGTGACGCCGTCGGGCATGGCGGCGGTCAGGTCAAAGCCCGACACATCGTTGCCCGCGCGCGCCAGATTGGCGGCCATCGGCCCGCCCATGTTCCCCAGCCCGATAAATCCGATCTTCATGCCTGATCCTCCCACATCAGTTCGTCATCGCCCAAAGGTGCCAGCACCGCCGAGACATTGGCGGCCGAGGCATCCGCAGACCATTGCGGATTGCGGTCCTTGTCGATGATCTGCGCCCGCACGCCTTCGATGAAATCCGTCTGCTCGGTCGCGCGGAACGTATAGCGGTATTCGCGCGACAGTGATTCCTGCATCCGGTGATCGCCCCGCGCGGCCCGCACCAGCGCCAGCCCCGCCGCCATCGACAAGGGCGAGTTGCGGCGGATCGGTTCAAGCGATTCCGTGTCGCCCGCCTGTTCCAGCGCGGCGGTAATATCGGCCACGGTCCTGCCGCCGAATGCCGAAAGGTCGCGCCCTTCCAGCGTGGCGGGGGGCGGGGGGTGGCGGTGGATTTCCGACACGTCGCCGGTTTCCTCAAGCCGGGCGATCAGCGCAGGCCATTCGGATTCCGGCAGGTAGGTATCGGCAAAGCCTGCAAAGATCGCATCGCCCGGACCGATCCGGCCGCCGGTCAGGGTCAGATATTCCCCCACCCGGCCCGGCGCGCGCGACAGGATCCATGTGCCACCCACATCGGGGATCAGGCCGATGCCTGATTCCGGCATGGCGATGCGGGTGGTGTCGCCGACGATGCGGTAATGGGCATGACCGCCCACGCCGACGCCGCCGCCCATGACAAAGCCTTGCATCAGCGCCACGATGGGTTTGGGATAATCCGCGATCGCCGCGTTCATGCGATATTCGTCACGGAAAAAATCGCGCCCGATCTGGTGGTTCCCCTCGCGCCCGCCGCGATAAACCGCCGCGATGTCGCCGCCCGCACAAAAGGCGCGGTCGCCTTCGGCGTCGATGACGACCAGCGCGACCTCGGGATCGTCGCGCCAATCGTCCAGCGCAGCGGATATGGCCAGTGCCATGTCATGGGTCAGCGCATTCAGCGCCTTGGGTCGGGTAAAGGTGATGCGGCCCGCGCGGCCCGTCTTGCGGATGTTCAGATCGTTCATCAGCCGCGCTCCGCCAGCAGGGCACGGGCGGTAATCATGCGCATGATTTCGTTGGTGCCTTCCAGAATCTGGTGAACGCGCAGGTCGCGGACGATCTTTTCGACGCCGTAATCGGCCAGATAGCCGTAACCGCCATGCAGTTGCAGGCACTGATCCGCGACCTGCGAGGCGTTTTCTGTCACCAGAAACTTGGCCATCGCGCAGAACTTGGTTGCGTCCGGCGCACCCTGATCGAGCTTCCACGCCGCCTGTCGCAGAAAGGTACGCGCGGATTGCAGCTTCATTTCCATTTCTGCCAAACGGAATTGCAGCGCCTGGAACTGGTCGATGGTTTTGCCGAATGCCTTGCGTTCGCCCATGTATTGCAGCGTTGCGTTCAGCGCCGCCTGCGCCCCGCCAAGCGCGCCTGCGGAAATGTTCAGCCGCCCGCCGTCAAGCCCCGCCATCGCATAGGTAAAGCCCCGCCCTTCCTGACCCAGCAGGTTTTCCGCCGGGATCACGCAATCGTCGAACTGCACCTGCGCGGTAGGCTGGGATTTCCAGCCCATCTTCTGTTCCAGCGCGCCGAAGGACAGGCCGGGCGTGCCATCCTCGACGATGACGGTGCTGATGCCTTTTGGGCCGTCCTCGCCGGTGCGGACCATACAGACGTAAACGTCGGAATAGCCGCCGCCGGAAATGAACGCCTTGGTGCCGTTCAGTTTCCAGCCCTCGTTCGTGCGTTCGGCGCGGGTGCGCAGTGCGGCGGCGTCGGACCCAGACCCCGGCTCGGTCAGGCAATAGGAAAACACCTTTTCCATACTGCACAGCGCGGGCAGCCAGCGGGCCTTGTCCTCGTCCGTGCCGAACTTGTCGATCATGCCGCCGCACATGTT
>JAUNUO010000026.1:7414-9115 GCA_030538135.1 Paracoccus sp. (in: a-proteobacteria) | reverse complement strand
TCGAATATGGCCTGCTGTTCCTCGGTCAATGCAAAATCCATGGCGTCCCCCTTCTGTGTCCTCCGGTGGCACCGCTATAGGGCGCAAACCTTGCGTAACTGTTTCAAGCGGCTTGCGCGCCCGGATTCAAGGGGGCGGGGTCAATCGGTGCGCCCGAATTCGGCGATCAGGTCTATGACCACGGCGCGCAGGGCCTGATCGCGCGGCGCGCCGGCGGCCATTGCGGTGGACAGGGTTGCCCGCTGCCTCGCCGCGCTGGTGCCTTGGGCGGCCATGTCGCGGGCACGGGCGACCTCGGGTGCGCAGCCAAGATGCGCGGCGTCTGCTGCGATCAGGTCGGTCCATTCCGCGATCAGATCGGCAAGAGGGACGATCTCCCGCCGGCCAAAGTCGATCAGCCCCTCGGCCCCGCCATAACGCAGCGCCCGCCAGCGGTTTTCGTTCAGCAAAAAGTTGTCATAGATGCGCCAGCGTTGATTCTGCTGCGCCAGCCGCCACAGCATCCGCGTGGTTGACTGGATCAGCGCGGCCAGCGTCAGCGTATCCTCAAGCCGGGGGCAGCCGTCGCAGATGCGGGTTTCCAGCGTCGGAAACCGCGACGAGGGGCGCAGATCCCACCACAAGGTGCTGCCGTCCGCGATCACGCCAAGCCCGACCAGCGCCCGCACCGATCTTTCGTAATCGGCCCAGCCATCCAGCCGGGGTGGCAGGCCGGTGCGGGGCAGGTTGCCGAACACCGTCAGGCGATAGCTGGCCAGCCCTGTGTCATCGCCCTGCCAGAACGGGCTTGAGGCCGAAAGGGCCAGAAGATGCGGCAGAAAATAGGCGAATTGGTTCATCAGGTCGATGCGCATATCGCGGTCAGGCAGGCCGATATGCACATGCATCCCGCTGATAAGCATCCGCCGCGCCACACCCGCAAGATCCTGATGCAGCGTATTATAGCGATCCTTGTCGGTATGATGCTGGTCGCGCCAATCCGCGAACGGGTGGCACGAGGCCGCAATGGGCGCCAGCCCGTGCCGCGCCGCATGATGGGCCACGGTCGCGCGCAATTCCTGCAATTCGGCCCGCGCCTGCGCAATGTCGTGGCAGATGCCGGTGCCGATTTCGATCTGGCAGCGCAGATATTCGGGGCTGACCCGGTCGCCCAGATCGGCACGGCACTGATCCAGCAGGCTTTCGGGCATTGGTGCCAGATCGCCGGTCTGCGGATCGACCAGCAGGTATTCTTCTTCGATTCCCAGCGTGAAATCGGGCGATTCGGCCATCGTTTTCCCCTTTCGTTCAGGAAAGGCAAAAACGCGAGGGGCGGCAATCGTCTTTCACCCGCAGGCGATCGAAAGGTGCTGTGTGATGTCAAAAAACGGAGCGGCAGAGAACAAAAAGAATAAAATTCCAGATATGAACCAATATGTTCACACAACCTTAAATTGCATAAGCAACTTGGGAATGTGCGAAGGGTTTCCATTCACAAACAGCATTTTAGGTAAACTTTCTATCAAAATTTTGACAAATTTTTTACATTATGCGAAAAACAGCCGTTGGCAGGGCGTCGAGGAAACAATCATCGGTTGAATTATGTATAAATGCCAATGACTTGGAATGCTGGTTCAGTATCCGTATATTGTCGGTGGTCAACCCGGCGGGGAAGACTGACGAGTCTAATGAGGGGAATCTTTAGATGAAAAAACTCCAGAC
>JAUNUO010000026.1:2300-7314 GCA_030538135.1 Paracoccus sp. (in: a-proteobacteria) | reverse complement strand
CTGGGCCAGGGCACCGACAACACCATGACGCTGTCCAGCGACAAGAACACCACCGGCTATGACTTCAGCGTGCCGACCTATGACCACAACACCGGTTACACGGTGGATCTGTCGGACACCGTGTACGGTGGCGACTTCACCGGCATCAGCTGGTTCCAGATCGCCAGCTCGCAGGGCGGCAACGTCCGCTTTGACGACATCAGTGTCGCCCCGGTTCCGCTGCCGGCTGCTGGCCTGATGCTGCTGGCCGGTATCGGTGGTCTGGCCGCGCTGCGCCGCCGCAAGGCTGCCTGATATAACGGAAAGGCGGGGTCGCCCCCGCCTTTTTTGCATCCAGGATGAAAGGCCCCGCATCAGCGGGGCCTTTTTTTTCAGTCCATGGCCTTGAAGTTGAAGGCCGCGCCTTCCTTGATCCCCGAGGGCCAGCGCGAGGTCACGGTTTTCGTCCGCGTATAGAACCGGAAAGCGTCCGGGCCGTGCTGGTTCAGGTCGCCAAAGCCCGATTTCTTCCAGCCGCCAAAGGTGTGATAGGCCAGCGGCACCGGGATCGGCACGTTGATGCCCACCATGCCGATGTTGCAGCGGCTGGCGAAATCGCGGGCGGTGTCGCCGTCGCGGGTAAAGATCGCGGTGCCGTTGCCGTATTCATGGCTCATCACCAGATCAAGCGCCTCGTCATAGGATTTGGCGCGGACGGTGGACAGGACCGGGCCGAAGATCTCGGTCTTGTAGATGTCCATCTCGGGGGTCACGCGGTCGAACAGATGCGGGCCGACGAAAAAACCGTCCTCATAGCCTTGCAGGTTGAAGTCGCGGCCATCGACGACCAGTTCGGCACCCTGATCCACGCCGGTCTGCACCAGACGCAGGATATTTTCCTTGGCGGCCTTGGTCACGACCGGGCCGTAATCCACATCGTCGCCGGCGGTATAGGGGCCGACCTTCAGCTTTTCGATCTTGGGCACCAGCTTTTCGATCAGCTTGTCGGCAGTTTCATCGCCCACCGGCACCGCGACGGAAATCGCCATGCAGCGCTCGCCCGCTGCGCCGAACCCGGCACCGACCAGCGCGTCGGCGGCCTGATCCAGATCGGCGTCGGGCATGATGATCATGTGGTTCTTGGCGCCGCCGAAGCACTGGCTGCGCTTGCCGGTGCGGGCACAGTTTTCATAGATATACTGCGCGATCGGGGTCGAGCCGACAAAGCCCACCGCCTGAATCACGTCGCTGTTCAGGATCGCATCGACCGCGCCCTTGTCGCCGTTGACGACCTGCAACACGCCATCGGGCAGCCCGGCCTCTTTCCACAGCGCGGCCAGCATCAGCGGCACGGAAGGGTCACGCTCGGACGGTTTCAGGATCATGGCGTTGCCCGCGGCCAGCGCCGGGCCCATCTTCCACAGCGGGATCATGGCGGGAAAGTTGAACGGCGTGATGCCCGCAACGACGCCAAGCGGCTGACGCATGGAATACATGTCGATGCCGGGGCCGGCGCCGTCGGTGAACTCGCCCTTCATGAAATGCGGTGCGGCCACGCAGAATTCGATCACCTCAAGCCCGCGCTGGATATCGCCCTTGGCGTCGGGGAAGGTCTTACCGTGTTCGGACGACAGCACCTCGGCCAGTTTGTCCATGTCGCGGTTGATGAGATCGACCATCTTCATCATCACACGGGCGCGTTTCTGCGGGTTGGTCGCGCCCCAGGCCACCTGAGCCTCGGCCGCACGGGCGATGGCATGGGCCATTTCCTCGTCGCTGGACAGTGCGAGGCGGGCCTGCACCTCGCCGGTGGCGGGGTTGAACACATCGGCGAAGCGGCCGGATTTACCCGACACTTCCTTGCCGTCGATCCAGTGACCAATCTCTTTCATGGCATCCTCCTTGCATGATTGGCGGCATCTTACCCTTGCGGAAATGCTGCGCAAAGGGGAATGCTGGCAAAAGCGTCTTGCAGTTTTGCAAAGGTGGCCAAGGTGGACTGGGATGATCTGCGCATCTTTCTGGCGGTGGCCCGCGATGAAAGCCTTTCGGCGGCGGGGCGGCGGCTGGCCATGGATGCCTCGACCGTGGGGCGGCGGGTGGCGCGGCTGGAACGCGGGCTTGGCGCGGCGCTGTTCGTGAAAACACCGCAGGGCTATCTGCTGACCGAACGCGGCCGCCGCCTGATCGCGCCCGCTGAGGCCGCCGAACAGGCCGCCGCCGCTGCCGCCGAGGCCGCAAGCCCCGCCGCCGGCCTGAGCGGGCAGGTCCGTATCGGCGCCCCCGATGGCTGCGCCAACTATCTGCTGCCGCAGATCTGTCAACGGATCTGCGCCGACCACCCCGGCCTGGAAGTCCAGATCGTCGCGCTGCCTCGCGTCATCAGCCTGTCCCGGCGCGAGGCGGATATGGCGATCACCGTATCGCCACCCGAAACGGGGCGGCTGGTGGTGCAGCGGCTGACAGATTACCGGCTGCATCTTGCGGGCCATGCCGACTATCTGGCCGCGCATCCGCCGATCCGTGATCGCAGCGATCTGCGCGGGCATCGGTTTGTCGGCTATATCCCCGACATGATCTTTGACCGCGAACTGGATTATCTGGCCGAAACGGGGGCCGAAACGGCCACCTTTGCGTCGAATTCGGTCTCGGTGCAGATGCAGGCGATCCGAGCCGGGGCGGGGCTGGGCATCGTGCATGACTTTGCCGTTCCCTTCGCGCCGGGGGTTCGCCGTATCCTGACCGACCAGATTTCGTTGACGCGCAGTTTTTGGCTGCTGCGCCACGCCGATGATCGCGCCTCGGGGCGCATGGCGCTTCTGGCCGAGGCGCTGGCGCTCGGTATCCGGCGCGAGGTTGCGCGACTCGAGGCGATCGTGGCCGCTGCATCGCATCGTCGCACTTGACGCCATGCCCGACAGCCGAACATGATACGTTCAACTCATACGCGACACCGGAGGAATGTCATGCTGGTCAATCAGATACTCGCGCTCAAGGATGGCTCGGACAAACCCAGCGTGAATGCGCGGGCCATCCTGACGGTTCAGCCCGACACGACCGTGGCCGAAGCGGCAGGGCTGCTGGCCGAACACCGCATCGGGGCGGTGGTCGTTTCGACCGATGGCAAGACACCCGAGGGCATCCTGTCCGAACGCGACATCGTGCGGCAGATCGGCAAGAACGGCGCCGGCGTCCTGGACAAACCCGTCAGCGAGATCATGACGGCCTCGGTCCAGACCTGCATCGTGTCCGATGATGCGCTGGTGATCCTCGAACGGATGACCGAGGGCCGGTTCCGGCACCTGCCGGTGGTGGACGGCAGTGGCCACATGTTGGGCGTCGTCTCGATCGGTGACGCCGTTTCCGGCCGCCTAAAGGAACTGGCCGCCGAAAAAGAGGCGCTGACCGGAATGATCATGGGCAACTGACCGCTGCCTTCCTTCTGGCTGAAATGCCCTCGGATGACGGGGCCGACAACCCGGTTGCTGCTTGCGGCATCCGGGTTAACGCTTGCCATCGCGGATAATATCCGCTTTGCCTAGGGGCAGACTCAGACAGGACGGCACCCATGCGCATCGGCTTTTATCCCGGCACCTTCGATCCGATCACCCTTGGCCATATCGACATCATTCAGCGTGCCATGGCGCTGGTGGACCGGCTTGTGATCGGCGTGGCGATCAACCGCGACAAGGGACCACTGTTCGATCTTGAAACCCGCGTCGCCATGGTGCGCGCCGAATGCGATGCCATTGTGGCGCGGACGGGCGGGGAAATCCTTGTGCATCCCTTTGAAAACCTGCTGATCGACTGTGCCCGCGACGTAGGGGCTTCGGTCATCGTGCGTGGGCTGCGGGCCGTGGCCGATTTCGAATACGAATTTCAGATGGTCGGCATGAACCGTGCGCTGGATTCGACGGTTGAAACGGTGTTCCTGATGGCCGATGCGCGGCGGCAGGCGATCGCCTCGAAACTGGTCAAGGAAATCGCCCGGCTGGGGGGGGATGTGTCGAAATTTGTCACGCCGGCCGTGTCTCGCGCTCTGGTTGATAAATTCGGCTGACAAATCCGTTGATCGGCGCGCGTCCTGCCCCTAGCCTCTGCTTCGAGGGAGGACCTGATGACAGACACCACCAACCACACCTCGCCGGAGGCCATCCGGCGCCCCTACCGCGGCCCCGGCCCCCAGGAACCCGGCGGCCCGGACCCGGTTCCCGAACCCGTGCAGATCGGGATTTCCGCCGTAACTGAATCGTTGCTGGACGGGCTGCGTGATTTCCGTCGCGCGCCGTCCTTCGGGCTGCTGTTTTCGGCCTTTTACGTTGCGGGCGGGCTGGTTCTGGCCGCTGTCGCCTTCGCCTCGGGGCAGGAATGGTGGCTGATTCCCTTTATCGCCGGTTTTCCGTTGATCGCCCCCTTTGCCGCCGTCGGTCTTTACGAGGTCAGCCGCCGTATCGAGGCCGGAGAGCCACTGGACTGGCCGACGGTAGCGGGCGTCGTCTTTGCCCAGAAGGACCGGCAGATGCCCTCGATGGCGATGGTGATTCTGCTGTTGTTCATGTTCTGGGTCTTTGTCGCCCATACGGTCTTTGCGCTGTTCATGGGTGTGTCGGCGCTGACCAATATCACCTCGTCGCCGGATGTTCTGTTTCAGGGGCGCGGGCTGATCATGCTTGTGGTCGGCACGCTTATCGGCGCGGGTTTCGCGGCGGTGCTGTTCAGCTTTACCGTGGTCGGCCTGCCGCTGTTGCTGGAACGCGAGGTAGATTTCATTACCGCCATCATCACCTCGGTCAAGGCGGTGACGATGAACCCCGGCCCGATGCTGGCCTGGGCGATGACCATCTCGACGATCCTGTTCGCCGGCTTCATCCCGTTCTTTCTGGGTCTGTTCATCGCGCTGCCGGTGCTGGGCCATGCAAGCTGGCACATGTATCGTCGGCTGATGCCCGACGAATGACGGGGCAGGGGGCGGCCTAAACCCGCTGCCGGTGCTGGGCCATGCAAGCTGGCACATGTATCGTCGGCTGATGCCCGA
>JAUNUO010000026.1:0-2200 GCA_030538135.1 Paracoccus sp. (in: a-proteobacteria) | reverse complement strand
CGCTGCCGGTGCTGGGCCATGCAAGCTGGCACATGTATCGTCGGCTGATGCCCGACGAATGACGGGGCAGGGGGCGGCCTAAACCCGCTGCCCCCGCGACCAGACCCCGCGCAGGACAGGCGTTTCGCCGTCCATCACGCCAAAGCGAATCAGATCGGCGCGCTGACCCGGCATCAGCGCGCCGCGATCATTCAGCCCGGCCGCGCGCGCCGGATTCCGCGTCACGCAGGCGATGGCGCGGGCCATGTCTCCGGCCCAGATCATCGTCAGGCGCAACGCCCCCGACAACAGTGCAGCCGGAACGTAATCCGATGACAGGATGTCCAGCAGTCCGGCCCGCGCCAGATCGGCGGCAGCGACATTGCCGGAATGCGACCCGCCACGGATCAGGTTCGGCGCGCCCATCATCACCATGATGCCATGATCGTGGCAGGCCGCCGCCGCCTCGACCGTGGTCGGAAATTCGGCCAGCCGCACCCCATGGCCTGCCGAAACCGCCACCTGTTCCTGCGTGGTGTCGTCATGGCTGGCCAGCGTGGCGCCCAGACGATGAGCCATCTCGACTGCGGCGGCCTCGTGCTGATCGCCGTGGCGGGCGCGCAGGTCTTTCAGCCGCTGCACATGGGCGGCGAACTCGGCGTCGCTCAGCCCGTGACGGCCTTGAACATAGCGGGCCAGCTTGGTCACGTCGCGGAACTGGCGCTGGCCGGGGGTGTGGTCCATCAGGCTGACGATGCCGACGCGGTCACCCTCGGAAAACTCGTCCAGTTCGGCGATCAGGGTTTCTGAACAGACCTCGGCCCGCAGGTGCAGGAAATGGCTGATCTTCAGCGCATCGCGCGCCCGCACCGCCATCAGCTCGCTGGCCAGAGGGCGGGCATAGGCATCATAGCTTTTGTCGTCGCCCCCCTCGCCGGGGATGGAACCGACGCGCATCGCATCGAACACGGTGGTGATACCCACGCTGGCCAGTTCCGCGTCATGGGCGATGATCGCCGCCGCATGGGGCCAGTCAACGCCAGGGCGGGGCTGGATGTGACGTTCCAGATTGTCGGTGTGCAGTTCGACCAGCCCCGGCGCCACGAAATCGCCGCCGCAGTCGATGGCCGTGGCGGGGACGCCCGCGCCGGGGGTAATGGCCGCGATCACGCCGTTTTCCACCGTCACGGCGCCACGGATCACCGTGTCGGGCAGGATCAGGTTTGCATTGGCAAGAATCATGTTCCGGCGATCCGTTCGATGGTGGCGCAGAATTTCGCAAGTGCGGTTTCGAAATCGCCCGAATTGTCGATATCATGCACGGGCAGGCCCAACCGGTCGAAATCCGGCCCGCGCCCGATCCGCGCCGCCATTTCTTTTGGATTGGTCCGCCCATGCGCGGTCAGCCGGGCGATGCGCAGCGGTTCGGGCGCGGTGACATGGATGACGGACAGGCCGGGAAAGGCCGCCGACGCCTCGGGCAGCGCCAGCCGCGACATATTCGCCAGTACCACCGGCGCGTCGGGCAGCTTTTTCGGAATGCCATAGGACATGCCATAGGCATACCATGAGACCGCCAGGACGCCGGACTTTTGCAGGGCGGTAAAGGCGCGTTCCTCGGTGCTGATGATGTTTTCACCGCCCGGTTCTGCGGGGCGGGTGATGATGCGCCGGGCAAGGGCCACGCGACCCTGCATCCTTTCGGCGGCGGCCTGCATCAGCGTCGAGACACCGGCCCCGGACAGGCCGACCACGGCAATCACCTTTGGCGTGGTCATACGGCAGCCCCGGCCGTCTGGTCTGCCCGATGCCGCGCCGCAATCCGTGCCGTCTGGTGATCGTGCAGCACGAAATCCTCTCCTGCCCTTTCAAGCCGTGTCATTCTTACCCCTGCCGGATTACGGACACCAGCCCGTGATCGGTCAAGCTTGCCCTTTATCCTTCATCAGCAACGGTCGATCTGCAATGCGCGGCATGGTTGTGGAATGGTCGGATCCGGGACAAGCGATCAGCCCGTCGCGATTCAGGCGTTCTGACGGTTCTGCACCGAAGCCAGCACGAACAGCCGCAGCGCGGTGGCCAGCCCGACGTCTGGCGGGCGCTTGCTGTCGATTTCCGCGATCAGCGCGGCGCGGGGGCGGCCCATATCGCGCGCCTGCTGTCCAAGCGCCTTCCAGAACGCATCCTCAAGCGAAACCGAGGTCCGGTGCCCGCCAATCGT
>JAUNUO010000236.1 GCA_030538135.1 Paracoccus sp. (in: a-proteobacteria) | reverse complement strand
CCTCGCGGCGGGGTTCAAGCAATACGGGGTCGAATTGCATCTCTCTCACTCCTCCAGTAAGCGTCGGGATCAACCGGAAACGGCGTCCCGTCCGGCCCGTTCGCGGGCGATGATGTTCTTCATGATGTGCGCGGTGCCGTCGCCGATCTGCAGGCCCAACACATCGCGCAGGCGCTGTTCGAACGGCAGTTCATTGGAATAGGCGGCGTGGCCGTGGATCAGCAGGCAGGCGTGGATCGCCTCGTAGGACAAAAGCGGCGGCCACCATTTCGCCATCGCGGCCTCGGCCACATGCGGCAGCCCGTTATCCTTGAGCCACAGCGCATTCAGCGACAGCAGCCGCGCGGCCTCGACCCTGGTGTCGAAATCAGCCAGCTGGTGGGTAATCCCCTGGAACGACCCCAGCGGTTTGCCGAACGCCTTGCGTTCACCGACATAGGCCCAGGTTTCGTCCAGCGACTGGCGCGCGGTGCCGAGGCATTGCAACCCGATCAGGCTGCGCGAGAAATCGAACCCCTGCATGACCTGTACGAAGCCCTTGCCCTCCTCGCCCAGCAGGTTGTCCGCCGGCACCCGCACATTGTCGAAAAAGATCGACCCGCGCCCGATCGCGTGCTGGCCGACATCGGTGAACCGCGTGGTGGAAATGCCGGGCGTGTCCATCGGCACGAAGATCGCGGAAATGCCGCGAGCCTTGTCCTCGGGGCGGCCGGTGCGGGCGAAAACGACAGTTCCCCTAGCCTGATCGGCGGCGGAGATCGAGGTCTTTTCGCCGTTGATGATGTAATGGTCGCCGTCACGTTCCATCCGCAGACCAAGGTTTGCCGCATCCGATCCGCCGCGCGGTTCGGTCAGGGCGATGGCGACCATCAGGTCGCCGGCGATCAGCTTGGGCAGCCATTCTCGCTTGATCTCGTCATTGGCGAAATTGGCCAGAATCTGCCCGTTCAGCGAGGCAAGGACATTGATATAGCCCATGTTGAAATCGCCCCGCGCGATTTCCTCGATGATGACGCCGGAATAGATCGACCCGGCACCCAGTCCACCGAATTCCTCGGGCAGTTCGGGGGCGATCAGGCCAAGACTGCCCATCTCGCGCACGAGATCGTCGCCGAAGTTGCCGGTCTTTTCGCGCATCTGATAGCCCGGGGCCAGCTTGTCAGCGGCGAACTTGCGCGCCAGATCACGCAGCGCATTCAGGTCTTCGTTGTCGAAAATGGTGGGATACATGGGGCTTGCCTCGCGGGGGTGAACATGCAGAAAACGCCGGACGCGATCACGTCGGCAAGATGTGCGGTCCCGATGCACGATCAACCGACTTGCCGATGACGGCAGAGGCGAAAGCTCCGGTGACGCGCAGGGAAAAAGGGTCAGACCGGCCCTTCCTGCCTGACCCTTGCGATCACTTCCCGAACCTGCGGAAATCTGGCTTGCGCTTTTCGCGGAATGCGACGCCGCCTTCCTTGCTTTCGTCGGTATCGTAATAAAGGCTCAGCGCCCGCATCCCCATTGCGGAAATGCCGCGGATATTTTCGCTGTCCGCGTTGAACGACACCTTGGCCATTGCCAGCGCGGTGGGCGAACGGTCCATCAATTCCGCGACCCAGCGATCGACCTCGGCGTCCAGTTCGTCGTGCGGGACGACGGCGTTGACCAGGCCCCATTCCATCGCCTGCTGCGCGGTGTAACGCTTGTTCAGATACCAGATTTCGCGCGCGCGCTTTTCGCCCACCACGCGGGCCAGATAGGCGGTGCCAAAGCCCGGATCGACCGAGCCGACCTTGGGGCCGACCTGACCGAACTGCGCATTTTCGGACGCAATGGTCAGATCGCAGATGGTGGCAAGCACGTTGCCGCCGCCGATGGCAAAACCGTTGACGCGGGCGATGACGGGTTTCGGCACATCGCGGATCAGCGATTGCAATTCGTCGATGGGCAGGCCGATCACGCCGCGCCCGTCATACTGGCCGTCATGCGCCGACTGGTCGCCGCCGGTGCAGAACGCCTTGTCGCCCGCGCCGGTCAGCACGATTACACCGGCCGACTTGTCCCAGCCGGCCTTCTGGAAAGCGTGGATCAACTCGTCCACGGTCTGGCCCCGGAAGGCGTTGTACTTGTCGGCGCGGTTGATGGTGATCCATGCTGCACCACCGCGATTTTCATACAGGATATCAGTATAATCCATGATTTTCTCCTAAGATCAGCCGTGCATCGTCAAGCCGCCGGACACCGAGATCACCTGCCCGGTGATGAAGGCGGCATCGTCGCTGGACAGAAACAGGATGGCGCCCGGCAGATCCTCGGGCTTGCCCAGACGGCCCAGCGGCACGGCCTTGGCAAATGCGCCGCGCAGCTTTTCCTTGTCGCCCGCCGCTTCCATGAAGTTTTCCAGCATGGCGGTTTCGGTCACGCCGGGGCAGACCGTGTTGAAGGTGATCTGATGGCGCGAATGTTCGCGGGCCAGCGTCTTCATGAAGGCGATCACCCCCGCCTTGCAGGCGGCATAGACCGATTCACCCGACGAACCGCCGCGCCCCGCATCCGATCCGATCGACACGACGCGCCCGCCGTTGCCGCGTGCGACCATGGATTCCAGGACGGGCTTGGTGATGTTCAGGACCGAGCGCAGGTTGATGTCGATCAGCTTGCCCCAGAAATCCGGTTCGGACTTCAGGAAGGGCACGAACAGGTCCCAGCCGGCGTTGTTCACCAGAACGTTGATCGGCCCGAACTCGGCCTCGATCTTGGTGACGGCAGCTTTCGTCGCCGCGTAATCGGTCAGGTCGGCGATCATCGCGACGGCATCCCCGCCCGAGGCCCTGATCTGGTCCACAACCTTCTGCGCGGCCTCTGCGTTGATTTCAGCCACGACCACCCGCGCGCCCTCCTCGGCGAAGCGGAGGCAGGTTGCAGAACCGATTCCGCCGCCGCCACCAGTTACGACAACTACTTTACCTTTAAGTCCACGCATGGCTATCTCCC
>JAUNUO010000235.1 GCA_030538135.1 Paracoccus sp. (in: a-proteobacteria) | reverse complement strand
TGCTGCGCGGGCTGATGGCCGAACTGGCGCCGCAGATGGATCAGATGTCGCGCGAAATGTCGGACGCACTGGCCTTGATGGGACCGGCGCTGTCGGACCTGTCGGTGCTGGTCGATGACATCGGCAATTACCAGACCCCCGAACGGCTGGAAAACGGTGACATCATCATCCGGCGCAAACCCGGTGCGCCGCCGCCTCCGCCGATTGGCGACGGGCTGCGCCAGTTCACCCAGCCGGACACGCCCGCCCCCGACCTGCCGCTGAACCCCGATCAGCCCCCGCTGGAACTGTGACCGCAGACCGGGCAATCGGCGCGCGCTTGGGTCAGAATGGTGCGGTTTTCGCCATATAGCCCGTCGAACAGCATCATCCGCCCGCGTAAACCCTGCCCCGCGCCGGTCAGATGCTTGATCGTTTCCAATGCCATCATGCTGCCGATGACGCCCGGGAGGGCGCCGACGACGCCCGCCTCGGCGCAGGACGGGGCAAGGCCGGGCGCGGGCGCGACCGGGAACAGGCAGGCCATGCAGGGGCCGCCGCGCGCCGGATCATACAGCGTGATCTGCCCTTCCCATTGCGCGATGGAGCCAGCGATCAGCGGCACCCCCGCCGCGACGCACAGCCGGTTGACCACCTGCCGCGAGGCGAAACTGTCGGTGCCGTCCAGCACCAGATCATGCGCCGCGACCAGATCATTGTCGACCTCGGTGATACGATGGGTCAGTGGAGTGACCCGGATATGCGGGTTCAGCGCCGCCATTGCCGCCGCTGCGGCCTGGGTCTTGGGGCGGCGGGTGTCGGCATCGCGAAAGATCACCTGCCGTTGCAGATTGGACAGGCTGACCGTGTCGTCATCGGCCAGCGTGATCCGCCCCACGCCCGCAGCCGCCAGATACAGGCAGACAGGCGCACCCAAGGCGCCCGCCCCGACGATCAGCACCCGCGCCCCGCGCATCCGCATCTGCCCCGGCCCGCCGATCTCCCGCAAGACCAGATGCCGGGCATAGCGATCCAGTTCCGCATCCGACATGCCATCGCGATGGGGCTGCACCGGCGGCGGAGCGGCCGCGCGCAAACGGGACAGACCGGCGCGATAGGCCAGCCCCAGCACCGCCAATCCCCCCAGCACCAGCCAGACCCGCAGATCGCCGCCCACGGCGCGCGCCGCCGCACCACCCGGCGCAATCAGGTGCAGCACGATAATGCCCAGCCACAGCGCCGCCGCCATCGCCGCAACCACGCGCCCCGGAACGCGCAGCCCCCAGGCCAGCCCAACCAAGGCCAGTACGATCAGCAGAACCAGCATCAGCCCCGCCCCGTCGAGCCGAACCCGCCATCGCCGCGCAGGCTGTCGCCCAATGCCGCGACCTGTTCGAACCGAGCCTGCGGGGCCGGGGAGACGACCAGTTGCGCGATGCGTTCGCCATGGGCGATGACCTGCGGCTGATGGTCGAGGTTGATCATCAGCACACCCAGAGGACCGCGATAATCGCAATCAATCGTGCCGGGCGTGTTCAGCAGCGTCAGCCCGCATTTCAGCGCCAGCCCCGACCGGGGGCGAATCTGGATTTCCCAGCCCGGCGGAATCTCGACCCGCAAGCCGGTCGAGATCAGCCGTCGTTCCCCCGGCTTCAGCGTGATCGAACCGCCGCCCAGATCGGCGCGCAGGTCGGCCCCCGCCGCGCCCGCCGTCGCATAACCCGGCAGGGGCAAGTCCGGGTCGCCACCTGCGTCGCGCTTGACCCTGATGACCGGCTGATCCATTCCCGTCCCCCATGAAAAAGGCCGCGCAATCGCCGCGCGGCCCATGTGTCCAGATCGCCCCCGCCTCAGCGCGGCGCGATCATCATCACCATCTGGCGACCTTCCAGCTTGGGCATCGATTCGACTTTGCCCGCCTCGCCCACGTCGTCCTTGACCCGGTTCAGCAGTTCCAGCCCCAGATCCTGGTGGGCCATCTCGCGACCGCGGAACCGCAACGTGACCTTGACCTTGTCGCCCTCACCCAGGAATTTCATCACTGATCGCATCTTGACGTCATAGTCATGCGTATCGGTGCCGGGGCGGAACTTGATCTCCTTGATCTCGATCACTTTCTGCTTTTTGCGGGCTTCGGCTTCGCGCTTTTGCTGTTCGTATTTGAACTTGCCGAGGTCCATCACCTTGCAGACCGGCGGGACCGCATTGGGCGAGATTTCGACAAGATCAAGCCCGGCTTCTTCGGCCATCCGCAGCCCGACCGACGGGGGCACGACGCCCACGTTCTCTCCTTCGGGGCCGATCAGGCGGATTTCTGCGACGCGGATTCGTTCGTTAACGCGGGGTCCGGTGTCGCGGGTGGGCGGCGCGTTGTGCGGTCTGCGGGCTATGGCTGGATTCCTTTGATTGTTGTTGTGAAGTGGCATGAAAATAAGGACTCATGCGGCGTGATTCAACCTGATTTGAACGTCAGGCCCGGATCGCCGCCCGCACGCACGATCCTGTGGCTTTTGCGCTGTGACGGGCTGTGCGATACAGACGGCGCAATCTGCTGAAAGGATGATCCATGCGCCGCCTGCTTGTGCCTCTCGTGATCGTTGCGCTGCTGGTCGCTGGCGGCTGGTGGTGGTGGACAGCGAATGCCCCGCGCCCCGCGCCGGTGCAGACGACCAGCGATTCCGCCCCCCCCACCCCCGCAGGCGAGGCCGCATCCACCGCCGGACAGGCCGCCAGCGACGCGCAGGCCGCAGCCGACGGCGCCGCCACGCCGCAGGCCGCATCCGACGCCGCCGATGCCGCTGCCGATGCCGCCGCGACCGCCGCCGACGCCGCAGTCGAAGCCAGCCGCGCGGCGACCGAGGCCACCGTTCCGGCCGCCGGCGATGCCGCAGCCGAGGCCGAGGCCGCCGCCGAACAGGCGCTGGACGCCGCCGCCCGCGCCGATGCAGCCGCTGATCGCGCGCAGGACGAAACGACCGCCGCCGCCGATGACAAGGACGCCGCCGCCGAAGCCGCATTCGACAAGGAACGCGAGGCCGACG
>JAUNUO010000025.1 GCA_030538135.1 Paracoccus sp. (in: a-proteobacteria) | reverse complement strand
ACGAACCTGATCGACCCCGGCAATGGATCGTCGTCCTTAGGCGCGGGGTAGGCCCCGGTGTCGCGCACGAATACGGCTTCGCCGACCGTGTTGCGGTTGTTCATCCAGAACCGGTCGAGGTGGCGGATGACGTGCGATCCCTCGGCCCGGACATGGGCGGCGTGGGTGATCGGCTCGGAGATCCCGCCCACCGTGCCCGAAACCACCCCGCCGCCGCGCCCGGCCTCGTCGCCGTGGACGTGGCTGGTGTGCGACCGCATCACCATCGCCTTTTGCCCGGTAAAGCGGACCGAAGGCGTGTAACCCTCGTCATGGCCGCAGAAATCGACCACCGGATAGGGGATCGGCCGCCGCGGCGAGCGGCAGACGTCCGGCGCCAGCGAGATGATCCGCGCCTGATCGCTGTCGCGCAGGCGATAGACTTCATCGCCGCGCAGGAAGGGGCGGGCAATCTGATCTTCTGGCGCGCACTGCCAAAAGCGTGGGTCGAAATCGCGTGGCAAAAGGGGGTGGCGGTTGGCCTGCCAGTCGTCGTCGTAGGTGCCGGCGTATTGCGCCCGCTGGTCCCAGAACGGCGGGATTGGAGCAAATGCCCGCGCACCGATGTAGTGCTGACCTGACGGGCGGTTACGAACAGGTTCAGTGGGCGGCCTTTGCATGCAGCTTGGTGTTCATGCCGCCTTTGGTCCGACCAATCAGGCGTCCACGCCCTCTTTTTGACGACCATGCTGGTCGCTGTCCGGTGAGCCTTGAGGTAGGTCGCGTCGATCATGACCGTCTTCTGTTCGCCATGTTCGGCAGCCAGACCTGCCATCATTCGGGCGAAGACGCCCTTATCTCTCCACCGCTTCCAGCGATTGTAAAGCGTCTTGTGTGGCCCATAGGCGGCAGGTGCGTCACGCCATCGCAAGCCATTGCGATTGATGAATATTATCCCACTCAAGACGCGTCTGTCATCTACGCGAGGCTTGCCGTGTGACTTCGGGAAGAACGGCTCAAGACGCGCCATCTGCGCATCTGTCAGCCAGAAGAGATCAGACATGTTCACCGCCCGTTTTCGAACCGTGAATCACGAAGTCCCACATGAAATCAATGGGTCCTGACCCTAAATCCGCTAAAAACTTGTCAGCACGGGGGAAGTTATTTGCGGCAGCTTAAAATTAACCTGCCAATCCCACTATTCTATATACACACTCCCCACCCCGATGAGGGCGGGACCGGTCGCCAATTCGGCGGTGAGCGCCGGAAAAAAATCGCGCGCGAACTCGCCCGCGTGATCGGCGATGCTGCGCGGACGGTCTGGGGTGGCAATGGCGAGGATCAACTGATGCGTGTCGCGGCTGGACCCAGTGCGGGCAAGTGGCACGTCAAAGCTGACCTCTCCTGCCGCCATGGTAAGGAACCGGCGCAGATCGTGGACAGTGCCATTGTCGTCGATCAGCAGCAGCGTGTTGTAATAGCCGGCCCCGCCCCGGATCTGGCCGCGCAGCGAATCGCCGCTAGTCAGCGCGCGGTTTTCAAAGATAAGCCCCAAGCCATGCGCCGGATAAGCCGGATCGTTGCGGGCAAACGTCACGCCGGGGCATTGGCGCGGGTCGATCAGCACCGCTTCAGGGGTCACTGCAAGATCCAGCCCTTGGGTCAGGCGCGCTGTCAGCGGGCCAATCAGGCGGTCGTCGGCCGCCACAATGCTGAGCAGAACATCGTCCTCACCGCGTGTCAGCGGCAGCGCCAAAAGGCAGGGATCGTCGAGATTTTCGCGGATGCGGCCGATCAGGTCCGCAATGCGCGGGTCCATCGGGGAGGCTGTGCCGGGACCGCTCGCGTTGGCTGGTTCTGCCGCGCCCTCATTGCCGCTGGCGGGCGCGGCGATGATCGGGACGCTGCCCAAGGCGATCAATTCGGCAGGGGTGCTGATGGCGCTCAGCGTTTCGCGGGGCGTCACTGTCTCGACCGTCGAGGTCAGCACCGGGGCGTCGGGTCCATCGTCGTCGCCCGCCGTGATCGTCGCAATAAGTTCGATGCGCGGCTCTGGTGAGGGGGCCGGTTCGCCCGCAGGCAAGGGCAGATCAAACACCAACAGGGCCGCCACCGCCAGATGCAGCGCCAGGGACCACGCCCCCGCTCCTGTCCAGGCCCGGCGCTGTGAGGGCTGCCCGATCATGGGCTTGCACCACGCAAGGTAACAAGACGGACGCGAAAGCCGGTTGTTTCCGGGCTGCGCAGCAAGGCGATCAGCGTGGCGGCCCGATCTTCGCGGTCGATCAGAACGTGGAGCGTGTCACCTTTGCCCGCCATGGACCCGCGCAACAGTTCCGGCGCGATTGCCACACCGTCCAGCGACCAGCCGCCATCGGGCAAGATCACCAAGACGGGAGAGGGCAGCCGGTCCAGAGGCAGATCAACCGTGCGGGCAAGCGTCAGCCCGCCGCGCGGCTGCACCTGCGGGCCGATCACGAGAAAGAAAAACAACAGCAGCAGAACGACATTGACGATAGCCATCGACATGTCGAACCCATGTGTGCGGCGGCGGCGGCGGGGCAGATCCATCACAGCCCCCCGTCCGCGATCTGGACCGAATGGATGCCGCGAGACTCCAGAACTTCCAACACACGTGCCAGTGTCTGAATATCGACTGACGGCCGCACCACCAGTAACAGATCAGGCGTGCCGTGCAGTGTCATGGCCCCGGCCAGATCAGGCGCGCGATCCAGCGTAAACCGTTGCCCACCAGAAATAATTTCGGTGCTGTCCAATGTCCAGACAGCCGTTGTGCGTGCCGCCGTGCCGGGAATTTCGACCGTATCAGCCCCTGCCTCACCTTGCAGGCCACCGCTTTGCACGGTCAGCAGGGAATAGGGCAACACATCCGCTGACAGCATGAAGAAAATCAGCAACTGGAACATGACATCCGCCAGCGGCGTCATGGAAAACCGCCGTCGCCGCCGGGATCGTTCCAGATTCAGGCGAAAGCGCGTCGCGGTCGCAGCCATCGCGGCTCAGCGCCTTGCGATGGTCTGTTCGGCCCGGCCGTGAATGGCAGCGGATACGACCATCTCGATGGTTTCGCGTTCGTCCTCGATCCGCCCTTCCAGCCAGGCGGCCAGCGAAAAAGCGATCAGGGCAATAATCAGGCCAATGGCGGTCGTAGTCAGCGCCGTCCATATGCCCGATGCCAGCAACTGCGCATCGGCAACCTGTTGTGTCAGCGCCAGATTGCCAAAGGCGTCGATCATCCCGACCACGGTTCCCAAAAGGCCCAGCATCGGTGCAGCCTGCACCACGGCGTCCAGAATACGCATCCGGCTGTTCATCTGCGACAGTTGCACGATGGCCGTTTGTCGGGCAAGTTCTTCGCCGTAGGCGGGATCGGCGGGGCGAGCGCGCAGACCGGACATCACGGCAGACAAGACGCGCGCCAGAACCGAAGGCTCGGCCTTGGCGCGGCGCTGCGCTTCGTCCGGGCGACCATTCAGCCAGTCATCGAGGATTGTTTCAGCCAGCTTGTGTCGTCCGACGCCAAGCCGCCCGAATTGTGTTATCTTGAAAATGGCAACGGCCACCGTCACGATGGACAGTATTGCCAGCGCGGCAAAGATCAGCGCCGTCACCTGCGGCAGAATATTCAGAAGCGCTGTATAGGACATTGGGTCAGATGCCAAAGCTGATGTCGGCGCGGCTGCGCGTGGCCAGCCCGCTAAGGCAGGCATCGCGCAGATTGTCCCCATCCTCGGCCGTGCATTCTGCCACGTCATTCACCACGATCTGCCCGATCTCGGCGCAGGGGCGACCAGCCAGTTCAAAGACGGCCACCTTGGTCTTGCCTGCGACAAGCGCGCCGAAATCCAGCACCGGCAGGGATTGAACAATACCATCGCGGTCAAAAATCGCGATCTGCCACGCGGCGCGGGTCAGCCCTTGCGACAGGCGGTTTGTGGTGATGACCGTCAGTTGACAGCTGCCGGTATCGGTATCCAGAGCGCGGTTCAGTTCCAGCATCAACTGATCTGGGACAATCTCTTGCGCAGTGGCGGGCAGTGCCGCAAGAAACAGGATCAAGGCGAAAAGCCGAGAAAAAATCATCGAAAAATCCTGAAAAGAGCGCTGAATTAACGGTAAACGCCGCTGACCGACAGCTGCGTGAAGTCGGCCTTGATCTGCGGCGCTGGCGTGGTTGGTGCAGGCTGGACCATGAGTGAACCGGTTGGCAGGAACGGCGGGACAGCCTTCGACCGTTGAGGTGACTGCGCCAGTCGGTCAGACATCGAGGCGGCCGCAACTGCTGTGCTGACGATCGGATCAGGTGCGGGCATCGGGGCCACCACAGGCCCGATTATTACCACGGGGGTCGCCGTTACTGCAGGCATTGCGGTATTGCGTTCAACATAGTTTGCCCGTGTCGGCGCAGAAGTGCGTTCGGGCATGACGGCATCCATCGTCCGGGCAAAGGCAAAAGCCCCGCTTGCGGCAACCAGACCCACGGCTATGATCGCAATCGGTTTCATATCCCCCGCACCTTTCCGGTTCACTCTATGATGAAGGACAGTGAAATTCAACGAAATGCGGCGCTTGGACTGGCGAAATCGGCGGTTCTGGTTATTGCGCTGTTAATGCCGCTGTCTGCGCAGGCTGAACTGCGGTTGTGCAATCAGTCCTTCGACGTTCTGAACATTGCGCTGGCGCAGGCGCAGGGCGATGGATTCCGGTCACGCGGATGGTGGCGGGTTGCGCCGAATCAATGTGCCACCCTGCTGCGAGAACCGTTGCGGGAACGTTATTTCTATGTTTTCGCGGCGGATGTGTTTGGCAAGGTTGTGTTGGCCGGTTCGGTGCCGATGTGCGTTGCGCCGCGCAGGTTCGAGACCGGCGAACAGACCGATTGCCTTTTGCGCGGCTTTCTGGATGCGGGCTTTGTGGAAATCGACACTGGCGATCAGCCTAACTGGACGGTGTTCGTCGCGCCGCGCCCCGGTTAACCTTGGCGAAAATGCGGTTTCATGGTAGGTCGGGCCGAGGTTCTGACAGGCAAGATGGTTAATGTGCGGCGTATCGTAAAGGGTGTGGGGTTGGCAGTTTGCCTGCCGGGCGCGGTTTTCGCCGCACCTTTGCCGGTGACGGTCGCTGTCCCGGCAGACAGTGCCGCCGTGACGGCGTTTGAGGCGGGGACACCCTACGGCATCCGCTTTTCCGACCCGCTGAGCCTGATCGACGCGCCTCCACGCGGGGCGGTTTATGTCGAGGATGCAGGCGCTGTGGACGTGGCTGCGCTGGCCGGAGCGATGCCGCCCGGCAGCCTGCTGATCGTCAACGACTGCGATGCGGATTACGGAGGCTGGCCCGCGCTGAGGGCGGATCTGGCGCTGGCCCCGGCGGGGTGCGACACGGACGCAACCCGCGATGCGGTGATTGCCGCGCTGGCGCTGGATGCCGATCAGGTGGCCGCGCATCTGGCCGAAGTGGGGTTCGTGATCCACCGCGCGGGTTCCGCCTCGCGCAGCGTTGAGACCGGGCTGGTTGTCACGGCACTTCCCGCTGAAACCGTGCTGCGTCTGACCGGGGCCGAGATCATTCATGCCGCCGCGCCTGCGAACACGCCGCTGCCCGTGCCGGCGGTCAGCGGGCCAGCACCGCGCCGTGCGGGACTGCCTGAACCCTCGATCATCACCGGCGATCTGGCGCGGCTGATTGCGCCGGGGCGGCGCGGGCCGCTGGGTCTGGCCTTTGCCGACCGCGAGGCGCTGCGGGCGATGGACCCCGACCGCTTTGCACAGATGCTGGACAGCGGCGGCTTTGACCCTGAACCGGAACAAATCGCCGTGGCGCTGCAAACGGAACTTCAGCGGATGAATTGCTATGCCGGGACGATTGACGGCGACTGGGGCGCGGGGTCGGCCGGGGCGCTGCGCCGTTATTTCCAGACCGTCGGTGCGGCTCAGGCGGCGACCACCGCTGATATTTCTGCTTTTCGCGCCATTGCGCGACAGGCCCCGGCGGAATGTCCGGCGCTGGTGGTCGCACCGACGCCGCGCAGCCAGCCCGCTGCGGCCGCCAGCACCCCGCGCGCAGCAACGCAGCGCGGCGCGTCCCGGCAAACTCAGACCCCGGCGCGCGCCGCAGCGCCCGCACCCGCCTCCAACGGTGCGGCCAGTTCGGGCGGGCCACGGATCGGCAACCGGCTGGGCGGCGCGGGCATGTTTCGTTAGAAGATGTTCGAGGTTGATCCCCGGTTCCGCCAGATGGGCCGACGGGCGCAAAAGACCCGTCGCCGCAGTCTCGGTTTGCGGATGCTGGCGGGGGTGGTCGCCGCGCTGGCATTTGGCGCGGGAATCTGGCACGTCTGGCAACCGGATCTGGGCTGGCTGACCGGCGATGATCTGTCGCAGCGGATGACGCAGGTGGATGACGGGTTCGACATCGCCCGCCCGGTCGCGGTGGACACCTTTACCGATATTCCCGGCGATCCGCTGATGATCCCGCCCCCCGATCAGGACGCCCCGCGCGAAGGGCGACTGATACCGACCCCGATGCCACTGACGCAGGCAGCAGGGGCCAACCCGCCCGGCACCCAACTGGCCGTGATGCGCGGCGATCTGATTCGTAAGGACCACCAGTTGATGGCGCGCCTGCCCGCCACCCGCGAGGAATTTGCGCTGTTTCAGGCTGACCGCAGCCGCCGCGGCACCTCGCCGGATATTACGGCAATGAACGCCGCCATTCCCGCCGACCAGCACACCACATCCGGCGTCGCCTTTCTGCGCCCGCCGTCCGAACGGGCCTTGCTATGGGAAGAATCGCTGATCGAGATCGCGGTCCCCGCCCCCTTGGCCGAGGTTCTGACGCGCCATGGTTTCGACAGCGCGCAGGCCGATCTGATCGGCACCCGCATCGCCACCAACGGCGCTGTGCCAGATGAACTGACCCCCGGTTCCCTGCTGGCACTGCGGTTCCGCCGCGAGGACGGCGTGCGCCGCATCATCCAAGTGTCGCTTTATGCAGCGGACGGGTATGTCGGATCGCTGGCGCTGTCGGGCGCGGGGCAACTGGTCGCGGCGGCCGACCCCTGGGCCGACCAGATGCTGGAAGGGCGCACGGGTCAGGCCGGCGCGGGCGGCCAGCAGCGCTTGCTGGACGTCATCTACAGCGCCGCGCTGCGCGACGAGGTGCCGCCCGATGTCATCGGCGCGGCGCTGGCGATGATGGCGGCGGTGCATGATCTGGATGGCTACGCCGATCCGCGCGACCGGCTGACGCTGATCTGGTCGCCGACAGGCGGGCGGGTGATGTTCATCGGCACCGAAGGCCCGTCGGGGCGCAAACCCTGCTATATCGTGACCGGGGCCGAGGGGCTGCGATGTTTCAACCCCGGCGCCGAAACCGCGACGGTCACTCCCGCCCGGCTGAGCCCGCCCGTCGCTGGCATCCTGACGCAAAGGTTCACGCCGGGCGAGACCTCGCCGCAGCGCGGGATCGTTGTCTGGTCCGCCCCCGAGGGGACGCCCGTTACGGCCTCTGGTGCGGGGCAGGTGACGCGCGCCATATCCGACCCGGTCCTGGGTGCCGAGGTCGAGATCGCCCACCCGGACGGCAGCATCAGCCGCTATCGCGGGATGCGTGCCATCGCGCCGGGCATCGCGCCGGGCATTGCCATTGCAGCAGGCGCGCCCATCGGCCAGACCGGCACCGCGCCCGGCATGGATCAGCCCGGCCTGATCTTTCAGCTGATCGTCGAGGGCGCGTCCGTGAACCCGATCCCCTACCTGACCGGCACCACCGAAGCCGGCGAGTCAGGCGCGGTCGAGGCGCTGATCGTCCAGATCATCCAGGTCGAAAGCGCAGGCAACCCGCGTGCGCAGAACCCGCTGTCAACCGCCACCGGCCTTGGCCAGTTCATCGAAAGCACATGGCTGCGGATGATGCGCAGCTATCGCCCCGATCTGACCGCCAGCCTGTCGCGCCGGGAATTGCTGGACCTGCGCTTCGATGCGGATATGTCGCGGCAGATGGTCCGCCATCTGGCGCAGGAAAACGAAGCCTATCTGCGGGCTCGTGGTCACGCCATTTCGCCGGGCCGCCTGTATCTGGCGCATTTCCTTGGCCCGGCGGGGGCCGATCAGGCCCTGCGTGCCGATCCGGGCCAGCCGGTCGGCTCGGTCATGGGGGCGGCTGTGGTGCGTGCGAACCCTTTCCTGCGCAATTATTCGATCGCCGATCTTCAGAACTGGGCCGACCGCAAGATGCGCGGCATAGGCCGCAGCACAGTGCCCGCCACAACCGCTGCGGCAGTCCCGCCTGAAATTTCCCGCTATATGGCTGAAATAGACGCGCTTCTGGCACAAATCCGGGGCTGATCTGCCGATTTGCTGAATTTGTTTCTTGAACGAAAGGCGGTGCCGAACGTATCCGTTGACGTGATGGCGCGCCATTCATTTGTTCCGAGGTTTTCATGTCCGGCACCACATTGTCCCAAGCTGCTTTTCTGCACCGACTTCCGGTTCGCATCCTGCTGACAACCGCGCTGATCAGCCTCGGCCATGGCGCATGGTCACAAAGCTGGCTGGATAACGTCGATCAGACCAACGGCACGGTCGATCCCGGTACGGGAAGCTGGGCAGCGGATGATGCGATCTGGTCTGATGCGGCTGGCGAAAACCACGCGCCGCTGGCTTTGGGCGGGACGGGTATTCTGGCGGCAACGCCGCGCGCCCCGGTGGTGCTGACCATCGACGGCACGGTCCAGCCGGGCGCGCTGGTGATTGAAAGCGACGGCTACACCCTGACCGGCGGCCTGATCGCCAACAGCGGCAGCGGCCTGGCGATCGAGGTCGCGGACGGCGTTCTGGTGGACGTCGCCTCTGAACTGAGTGGCGATCTGACCCTGACCGGCGGTGGCACCATTGCCTATGCCGGCGAATCGAATGCGCTGACCACCGTGCAGATCGACGCCGGAACCACGCTGAGCAGCATCGGCACAACCTCGGGCGCGCTGCGGAACGACGGTGTGTTTGAGCTTGGCGGCACGCATGATGGGGATGTCAATAACCAGAACGAGACGGTTATGGCTGGCGGCACTGTAACCGGGATGGTGGCGAATGGCGGGACGTTCAGCGGTTCAGGCTCGGTCGGCGGGCTGACCAATAACGGCACGGTGACGGTGGCGGCAGGCGATACGCTGACATCGGGCAACATGGTGGTGAACAACTCCAGCCTGTCGCTGTCAGGCACGCTGGATGCCGGGCTGCGAAATTCGGTCGCTGGCACGACAGTCCTGGAAAGCGGCACCGTCACAGGAACGGTCATAAACCGCGGCACATTCAGCGGCAGCGGCTCGGTCGGCGGGCTGACCAACGACGGCACGGTGACGGTGGCGGCAGGCGATACGCTGACATCGACAGGGGCGGTGGTGAACAATGCCGCGCTGAATCTGGCCGGGATATTGGATGCAGGGCTGACAAACACGACAGGCAGCACGACCGTGCTGGACGGCGGCAGAGTCACCGGTGCCGTGACCAACAGCGGCAGTCTCAGCGGCAGCGGCTCGGTCGGCGGGCTGACCAACGACGGCACGGTGGCGGTGGTGGCTGGCGATACGCTGACATCGACAGGGGCGGTGGTGAACAATGCCGCGCTGGCGATTACCGGCACTTTGGATGCGGATCTGGACAACGCGGGCGCCGCATCCGTCACGCTGAATGGCGGGACGGTGACCGGCACGATTGCGAACAGCGGCACGCTCAGCGGTTCCGGTTCGGTCGGTGGGCTGACCAACGATGGGACGACCACGGTCGCCGCAGGCGATACCCTGATCTCGGCGACAACCGTTGTTAACAACGCTGATCTGGCGATCGCGGGGACGCTGAACGCGGGGTTGGATAATGCCACAGGCGCCGCGACCGTTCTGAACGACGGGGCGATTACCGGAGCGGTAGCCAACAGCGGCACATTCAGCGGTAGCGGATCGGTCGGCGGGTTGACCAACGATGGCACTGTCACGGTGGCTGTGGGCGACACTGTGACCTCGGCGACAGCTGTGGTGAACAAGGCTGATCTGACCATCGCCGGAACGCTGAACGCGGAGTTGAGCAATGCGGCAGGCGGCACGGCGACGTTGGATGGCGGGACGATCACGGGCATGGTGACAAACAGCGGAACGCTCAGCGGCGGCGGCACGGTGGCCGAACTGACCAATGATGGCACTGTGACTGTGGCGGCGGATGAAACGCTGACGTCTGCCGCTGTGATCGTCAACAACGCCACCCTCATGGTCGCTGGCACATTGGATGCGGGCCTGAACAACGCAGAGGGGGCAAACGCGACGCTGAACGGCGGGACGGTGACTGGCGCTGTCACAAACGCGGGCACGCTCAGCGGGTCGGGTTCCGTTGCTGCGCTGATCAATGACGGCAGCGTGACAATTGCGGCAGGTGACACCCTGACCTCGGCGGTCACCGTGGTCAACACCGCCGCGCTGACGGTTGGCGGCACGCTGGCTGCTGGCCTGACGAATACGGCGGACGGCACCGCGACGCTGTCCGGGGGCCAGATCACCGGAGCGGTCGCGAACAGCGGGACGCTCAGCGGTTCCGGTTCGGTCGGCGCGCTGACCAACGATGGCACTGTAACCGTGGCGGCGGGGGATACGCTGGCCTCTGCCTCCACCGTGGTGAACAACGCTGATCTCTCCATCGCCGGGACGCTGGGGGCGGCGCTGACCAACGCAGCAGGCGGCACGGCCCGGCTGGAGAACGGCGAGATCAGCGGCACCGTGGCCAACAGCGGCGCGCTGAGCGGGTCGGGTTCCGTCGGCGGGCTGACCAACGCCGGCACGGTGACGGTGGCGGCGGGCGATATGCTGACATCGGGCACAACCGTGGTGAACAACGCCGATCTGTCCATCGCCGGGACGCTGGGGGCGGACTTGCGCAATACGGCCGGCGGCACGGCGATGCTGGATGGCGGCACCGTGACCGGCGATGTAACGAACGCTGGCACGCTGACCAACGGCGGCGCGATTGTCGGCAAGGTCACGAACACCGGGCGCTATATCCAGACCGGACGTATCGACGGTTCGCTGACGACGTCAGGCATGGCGGATCTGGCCGGACAGATCGGCGGCGATGTTACGTTCACCGGCGGCACGTTGAACACCCACAACGGGCTGACGATCGGCGGTGGTTTTGATCTCGGCGCCGATTTCGAGCTTGCGGCAGGCAAGACGCTGACCACGGCCAGCACCACCGTCGCCGATGGCGTGACCATGAGCCTTGGCGGGCATCTGCGCGGGGTGATCGGCAATGACGGCACGATCGCCGTGGTGGGCGGCGACGCGCAGATCACCGGCGGGTTGCGCAATGATGGCGTGATTCGGATGACGAACAATATTGCAGGGGATCAACTGCTGATTACCGGCGATCCGGCGCGGGACGACGCTGCACTGTCGGGCAACGGCACTTACGAACTGGACGTAGACCTGACCTCGCTGACCGCCGACCGTATCGTGCTGAGTAACGCTGCGCTGACCGGTCATGTCGATCTGGCGCTGCGATACAGCTATCTGGACACGGCGACGCTGGGGGTCGGGTCGGTCACGATCATCGACGTTGACGACAGCCTCGGCAGCCAGAATGATTTCACCTTCAGCGCCCCGGCCCTGCCGCGCGAATCCGAACGGTTTTCCTATTCTTTTGAAAAACTTGGAGATTATGGCGGCCTGTCGCTGAACGCGGCGGTCAACAGTGCCTATGGCGCGCTGTCGGGAAATATCGCGCTGACGCAATCGCTGATCGGCGGGGTCATCAACCGCCCGACCAGCCCCTTTGTCGTCGATATGGCTTTTGATGACGAGGAAAAGCCCTGCGGCACCGGTGGTTGGGCGCGGGCAACGGGGGGCTGGGCGGATTCCACCGGCTCGACCAATAACGGCAACGGCAATGTCAGCAGCCGGATTTCGGCCCATTACTATGGCATCCAGTTCGGCGGCGATCTGGCCTGTTTCGACGGCCGCTATGACGGTTGGAACATTGCGCTTGGCGTTTTGGGCGGGATCAACGACGGCAAGACCGAACAGCCGGTCTATCCGGTGGATCCGACCAACCCGGCGCGCCTTTTGGATACCATGTCCAGCGTCAACCGCTCCGATTTCCGCCAGACCTATGGCGGCGTCTATGCCACCGCCAGCAAGGGCGCGTTTCAGGCCGATCTGCAATACCGGCGCGAGATCACCGATTTCACCGTCACCAACCGGGCGCTGTATGTCGGCGGCGGTCTTGGGTTCGATACAGTCGATTTCACCAGCAAGGGGCATACTCTCAGCGGATCGCTCAGCTATGCGGTGCCGGTGGGGGAAAATGGCTGGCAGGTGGTGCCGACTGCCGGGTTCGCGTGGTCGACGATTTCCAGCGACAGCCTGAATTTCGATGAAGATTACCGGCTGGATTTCGACGACAGTCAGCGCAAGGTCGGCTTTCTGGGCGGCACGCTGTCGCGCACGATGATCTTTCCGGTGGAAAACGCGGCGCTGAACATGTTTGCGACCGGGACGTATTACAAGGATTTCGCCGGGGCATCGGTCTCGACCTTCTGGCGCGAGGGGGATGACAGCTTTGTCCCGCAGCGGCTGGTCTCGGACAATCTGGGCGCGTATGGCGAAATCAGCATCGGCGCCAATTACGTCAAGATCCTGTCCGCCGGGCGTTCGGGCAAGCCGCGCCAGTTCAGCTCATCGGCGCGGATCGACGTGCGTTCCGGTGACAGTCTGGACAGCGTGGGCGTCACGGGTCAGGTGCGCTGGCAATTCTGACCGGTTTTGGATAGCCTGCGCGGGCCGGCGGAAGGGAGCGAACGTATGTCCTGGTACAGCAAGGTTGCCTGGAAAGAGGGGCTGTTCCTGCAACCCCAGCACCTTCAGCAAAGCGACCGCTATCTGGAACATCTGGTGCAGGCCCGCACCCGCGCGATCACGCCCTACCCTTGGGGCGTCAGCGAGATGGTCATAGACCGCGACCGTGCGCAACAGGGGCAGATCGCGCTGCGCGCCGTGTCGGGTCTGATGCCCGACGGGACTCCGTTCGAGGCACCGGGCATCGCGCCCTTGCCTCGCGCTTTGCCGGTGCCCGATGACGCGGTGGGCCAGTTTGTCTGGCTGACGCTGCCCGATCTGTCGCCGAATGTGCGCGACAGTTCGCCTTATGACGACGAAGGGGCCAGCACCCGCTGGGCCGTTGTGACCGAAACCGTGGGCGACAGCGCCTCGGCCAGCCGCAGCGAACAGGTGCTGGAACTGGCCGTTCCCCGGCTGGAACTGGTGATCCGCAAGACGCCGCGTCCCGGCTATCAGTGCCTGCGCCTTGCCCGCATTGCCGAGGTTCGCGACGGTGTGGTCACGCTGGACGAGACGATGCCACCGCCTGCGCTGGTCATCGGCGCGCATCCGCAATTGCTGGGCTATCTGACCCGCGTGATCGGCTGGATCGAGGCGCGGCTGGAAAGCCTTGGTCGCTATGCCGCTGATCCGTCCTCGGGCGGGGGGATGCAGGCTGCCGATTACCTGATGCTGATGGTGCTGAACCGCGAAATTGGCGTTTTGCGGCATCTGTCACGCACGTTTGCCATCCACCCCGAGGCGCTCTATCGCAAACTGGTCGGGTTGGCGGGCGAACTGACGACCTTTAACGACGGCGACCGTGTTGCGCCCGATTATCCGGCCTATGAGCATGACGACCCCAAGGCCGCTTTTGGCATCGTGGTCGGCGATATTCAGCGACTGCTGTCGCGGGAAATCGGCCGGGCGATTCGCCTGCCGCTGCGTCAGGTGCGGCAGAACTCCTATCTGGCCGAGGTGGCCGACCGCAACCTGTTCCGCGAGGCCACCTTTATCATCGAGGTGCAGACGGCCAAGCCTTTGACGCAAGTGCAGACGCAATTCCCGGAACTGTGCAAGGTCGGCCCCAACACGCGCATGGCGGAAATCGTCAACAACAACCTGCCCGGCATTTCGGTCGTGCATTTGCCGAACCCGCCGCGCCAGATCCGGGTGCTGTCCTCGAACGTCTATTTCCGGGTGGAAAAGACCCTGCCTCTGTGGCGCGAGTTTTCGACCGCTCCCGCGATGGGGATGCATTTTGCCGGTGACTGGCCCGATCTGAAACTGGAACTCTGGGCCGTGCCGGAGAAAGCGTGATGGCTGGCAACGACGATGACAAGACCGTCTATGGTGCGGCCCCGCCCCCGGCACGTCGTCCGGGCCATACGCCGCCGACGCAGCCGGAGGACAGCCCCTTCGGCGGCTGGGGCAGCGGCGTCACGCAGCCGCCTGCCGGGGCTGCTGGCGGTGGCGACCGCACCGTCATGGGCCAGCCCGGCACGCCGCCGAACTGGACCCCGCCCGGAGCAGGCTGGCAGGGCGGCCCTGCTCCTTATCCGGGCACGTCCGGCGGATGGCAGGCCCCGCCGCCCTATGCCGACCCGTCCCGCATCGGTCAGGCCCCGGCGCAGGGGCGCGGCTTTTTCCCCGATTATGCCCCGCGTCAGGACGTCCGCCCTGCTCCCGCCCATCGCATTCCGCTGGCTGACGCGCTGCGGATGCGGGAACTGGGCGCGGGGTCGTCTGCCAACCCCTTGCTGGCGGCTGCGGCCAGCCTGCTGATCCTGCTGGGGCGGCTGCGGACCGGCATGGTCGATCTTGCGGTCGGCCCGCTGATGGCGCATGTCACCCAGCAGATCGACCTGTTCGAACGTAACGCCCTGTCTGCCGGAGTGCATCCGCATCAGGCATTGGTTGCGAAATATGCCCTGTCGGGGACCGCTGATGACATCGTGCAGAACCTGCCCGGTGGCGGCGACCGGGGCAGTTGGCAGCAATATTCGATGGTCGCGCGCTTTTTCCACAAGCGCGATTCCGGCGTCGGCTTTTTTCAAGAGGCCGAAAAGGCCATGCAGGCCCCTGCGCAGAACTATAACCTGCTGGAATTGATGCTCGTTTGCCTGTCACTTGGGTTCGAGGGGCAATTCCGCACCATGCCGAATGGCGCGGCGGAACTGTCGCGCATTCGCAGCGCCATCTACGAAAGCCTGCGCCGCGTTCACCCCCGCCCGGATGAGGATGTCTCACCGCAATGGACGCCGGTGGTGCAGGACCGCCGCCGGTTCGGGGCATTGCCACTTCCGGCTGCGGCGGGGGTTGCGGCAGTCGTTGCTCTGGCCGTGTTTGCAACCTTTGCCACGCTCATAAACCGCGATGCGGCGCTGGCGGCGGATGGGCTGCGTGCGCTGCATCTGGGCGCGCCTGCGGTGCAGATCGACCGCACCCCCGGCGCGGTGTTCGTGGCCGACAACCCTCAGCTTGACCGTGTGCGCGCGGCATTCGGGCCTGAAATAGCCGCCGGGCAGGTCTCGGTTCAGGCAAAGGGCGATTATATCGCGATCCGCGTCGGCAACCTGCAATTGTTCGACAGCGGCGGCGTAACGGTGCAAGACGGCTTTGCCGCGCTGGCGGGCCGCATCGCCGAGGTGCTGAACGGCGAACCCGGCCCCGTGCTGGTCGAGGGGCATACTGACAGTGTGCCTTTGTCAGGCCGGGGTCGGTTCAAGGACAATTATCAGTTGTCACAGGCTCGCGCCGATGCCGTGGCCGAGGTGGTCGGCTCTCTGCTGGCCGATCCCGCGCGGCTGAGGACTGAGGGCCGGGGCGAGGATGATCCCGCGGCCGATAACGCAACCGAACAGGGCCGGGCCGAAAACCGCCGCGTCGAAATTCTGCTGGCGCGCGAGGGCACCTATGACGCCCCCGCAGTGCCGGAGGCCGCGAATTGAGATTGTTTGGCCTGAACATACGAACCCCGCGTTGGCGCGATCATGGCTGGTGGCGCTGGCTGGTGACGATTGCCGGGCTGATCGCCCTCTGTGCCGTCATCTGGATCGGTGGGCCGATGACCGGCTGGCCGCCCCTGGTCGGCGTTACATGGCGGCTGGTGCTGGTTGGCGGGCTGCTGGGTATCGCTGCCGTGATCGTGCTGATCCGGTGGCGCCGCCGTGTCCGCGCCGCGCGCACGATCGAGGCCGCGCTGATCCCTGCCGAGCCTGCCGGCGACGGCAAGGTTCTGGCCGAAAAGATGCAGGGCGCACTGTCGGTTCTGAAAAAATCCGGCGGGGCTGCGGCACTGTATGATCTGCCGTGGTATATCTTTATCGGCCCGCCCGGCGCGGGAAAAACCACCGCGCTGGTCAATTCCGGGCTGGACTTTCCGCTGGCGCAGGATCAGGCGATTTCCGGTTTTGGCGGCACTCGGAACATGGATTTCTGGTTCGCCGAGGATGCGGTGCTGATCGACACGGCAGGCCGCTATACCACGCAGGACAGCGATGCCAGCGCCGACAAGGCCAGTTGGGACGCCTTTCTCGACCTGCTGAAACGCACGCGTCCGAATTGTCCGATCAACGGCGTGATCCTGTCTTTTTCGGTCGAGGACATGATGCGCGGCGACGATGCGCAGCTGGCACGCCACGCCGAAACTGTCCGCGCGCGGCTGGCCGAACTGCACGACCGGCTCAGGATCGACTTTCCGGTCTATGTGATGTTCACCAAGGCCGACCTGATCGCAGGCTTCCGCGAATATTTCGCCAGTTTCAGCCTGAATCGGCGCAAGCTGGTCTGGGGCACGACGTTCCAGACCAAAGACCGCAAGGCAATGACGCATGAGGCTGTTCCGGCAGAATTTGACCGCCTTGTCGCGCGGCTGTCCGAAGAGATCATCGACCGCCTGTCCGAAGAGCCTGATGGCATTTCCCGCATCGCCATCTTTGGTCTGCCGGGACAGATGGCACTGCTGCGCGACGGGGTTTCTGCATTTCTCCGGCGGGTTTTTGAACCCACGCGCTATAAAACCAACGCCATCCTGCGCGGGTTCTATTTCACATCCGGCACGCAGGAAGGCACGCCGATAGATCAGGTTCTGGGCGCGATCAGCACCCCGGACAGCGGGCCGGGTTTCGGCAGCAGCTTCATGTCGGGGCGCGGCAAAAGCTTTTTCATCCATGACCTGCTGCGCCGGGTGATCTTTCCCGAACAGGGGTGGGTGTCCTTTGACCAAAAGGCGGTGCGCCGCGCCGCCCTTCTGCGTAGCGCCGCGCTGATCGCGATCCTCCTGGTGACGGGGGCGGCGTTGGCCGGCTGGGGTTACAGCTATTGGCAGAACCTGACCCTGACCCGGATGGCCGAGGCGGACACCCGCGCCTATGCCATTGCCGCAGATGCCGAATTGCAACGGACGGTGATCGACGACACCGATCTGCGCCCCATAGCCCCCTTGTTGAATGATCTGCGCGATCTGCCCGCCGGTTATGCCCAAGGCGGCAGCAGCGGCCCGCTGGACGGTCTGGGCCTTGGCCAGGAGGCCCGCTTGAACCGCGCCGGAACCGAAGCCTATGCCGAGGCGCTGGAACGGATGCTGCGCCCGCGCCTGATCCTCGATCTGGAACGGCGGATGCCGCAGATCATCGCATCCGGCGATATGCCGCAGATCTATCGCGCGCTGCGCATCTACCTGTTGCTGGGCAAACAGGGGCAAAGCACCGATGATCCGGCGATCCGGGCATGGTTTTCGCAAAGCTGGCGGCAGGAATATCCGGGTCGCGCCGGGCTGGACCTGATCGACCAGCTTGACGCCCATCTGGCCGCGATGCTGGCGCTGGACGACAACCGGCGCCTGCTGGCCGATCTGGATCAAACCACGGTAGATCGCGCCCGCGCCGCGCTGGCGCAATTGCCGCTGGACGAACAGGCCTATGCTATCATCACCGAAGGCGCGCTGACCTCAGGTCTGCCGGACTGGACTGTGACTGGCACGCTTGGCCCCGCCGGGGCCGAGGTGTTCGCCACCCGCGACGGGTCCGATCTGGCCAGCCTGTCGGTGCCGGCGCTTTATACCTACGAAGGGTTCTGGGGCTATTTCTACGATCAGCTTGATGTTGTGGGCGAACAATTGCGCCGCGATCAGTGGGTCTTGGGCGATCTTGGTGACAGCGACGAGATCGAACGCCGCCTGCAACGTCTGGACCGCGATCTGATGGAGCGTTACCGCGCCGGTTTCATCGCCGCCTGGAACGGCGTGCTGGGTAACCTGACCCTGCAATCCATGGTCGCGGACAAGCCACAATACGCCGTGCTGGGGCGTGCGGCGTCGGCATCGGCGTCGCCTTTGCTGGAACTGGTGCGGGCGGTGGACACCGAAACCCGCCTGACCCGCGAAATTGACGAGGCCGCCGCCGAGGTCGCAACCGAACAGGCCGCCGCTGGCGGCGGTGTTGCCAATGCGATCGGCGATCAGATCACCGGACGGCTGCGCAGCCGGTCATCGGGCGTCCAGCGCATCCTGATCGATGCCGCCGTTCATCGCGGCGGTGCGGGCCAGGTCCGGGCGGGTGTGGCCCCCGCCGCGCCTGATCCGATCACCGCCCCCATCGAGGCGATCAGCCGCGCCTTTGAAAACTGGCACATGCTGGTGGCGGGCGATCCGGGACAGCGGCCCATTGACACGCTGCTGGGCAATCTTGGCGCGATCTGGGAAAATCTGCGGCTGGCCGAACAGAACCCCGATCAATCCGCCGCCGCGCTGCCCACACTGCTGAACAGTCTGACGCAATATAATTCGCAACTGCCCGAGCAGTTGGCGGGAATGGTCAGCCGTGCCGAAGGCGATTTCCGGTCCGGCGCATCCGACGCCAGTATCGAACAGATGAACCGCGCCCTGACTGACAACATCACCTTTGTCTGCCGCGATACCATTACCTCGTCCTATCCTTTCGCCCAATCGGCCCGCAGCCTGTCCATAGACAATTTCGCGGGCTTTTTCGGGCCGGGCGGGCAGATGGACCGCTATTTCACCGAATATCTGGAGCCCTACGTAGAACGCACCGGCGACGGCCTGAAATGGCGTGCCGACAAGGAAATCACACAACGCTTCTCTGCCAACAGCCTGCGGCAGTTCGAACGTGCCGAACGTATCCGCCGTGCCTTTTTCGCGGGGGGCGGCACCCGCCCTCAGGTCGAGATCACCGTGGCGCAAGTCGATGCGCATTCGACTGTCCAACAGGCCGCGCTGGCCATCAATGGCGAGATCGTGAACACCGCCACCGGATCGTTGCCGCGCACCGTGGTGTGGCCCGGCAACGGCACCGCCACTGTGCTGGAACTGGTGCCTTCGCTGGACCGGCTGGCGGTGACGCGGTTCGAAGGTGGGCCGTGGACCTTCATCCAGTTTCTGCAATCGGCCAGCACCCGGCAACAGCGCGGTGATACGCTGCGCGCGACGTTCAACGTTTCCGGGCGCAACATCACCTATGATTTTACCATTAACGCCATCGCCAACCCGTTCCTGATGCCCGAACTGGGGGAGTTTCAATGCCCGCAGAGCATCGACTGACCGGCCTTTATGGCAAGCACCCGGCTTTTGGCGATTTCGTCAGCGCCGGTCTGCCGGGCGATCTGACGGGGCTGCTGGCGGGCTGGATGCAGGCGGTGTTCGGTCAATGGCGCGAGGATGTCGGGGCAGGGTGGCAGGCCGCGTTCGACGCTGCCCCGCCGGTTCGGTTCTGGATCGGAGGCGAGCTGACGGGCGGGGCGGCGCTGCGCGGTGTCTGGCTGCCCTCGCAGGATCGCAGCGGACGGCGATTTCCGCTGATGCTGGCGCAAGTGGCTGGCGCGCCGCCGGTGCATGACCCCGATCAGGGCTTTTACGATCAGGCCGTGACGCTGGTCGCGGGCTGGCGTCAGGCGGCCGATTTCAACCCGGCGGCGCAGGATGCAGTCGTGCATGGCCTGCCCGAACCGGCGGGCGTATCGGTGCAGTCCAGCGGCTTTTGGGCCGCCAACCCCGGTCTTGGCGCGGTCGGTCTTTGGCCGCAGCTTGCGGGCAATGACCACGCGCATGCCGCCGCAGGCCGAAGTTACTGGTGGATCACGGCGCTGCACGATCAGGGACCGGCCGCCGTGGTCGCTGTGCAGGGTTGGCCCGATTCCGGCCTTTTAAACTGGCTGCTGGCTGGCGGGCAGACCTCGCCACATGAGATGACGCCATGACCATTCTTGCCTTTGACAGCGCTGGAGCCAGCCATCGCGGATGCGTGCGACCCCATAACGAGGATGCCTTTGTCGATCTGCCCGGCGAAGCTGTCTGGGCCGTGGCCGATGGCATGGGCGGGCACAGCGCGGGCGATGTCGCAAGCCGCATCATTGCCGAGGAAATCGCCTCGCTTGGCACCACGGTCAGCGCGCAGGACCAGCGTGCCCGCCTGTCACAGCGGCTGGATCGCGCCCATCAGCGCATTCGCGCCCATGCGGCGGCGCAGGGTCTGGGGGCCATCGGGTCAACTGTCGCCGCTCTGCTGATCCATGACGGCGAGCTGACCTGTATCTGGGCCGGTGACAGCCGAATCTATCTGCTGCGCGACGGCGCGCTGACCCGGCTGACCCGCGATCACAGCGAGGTCGCCGAAATGGTCGCCGCCGGGCTGATGACCGAGACCGAGGCCCGCACCGCCCCCCGCCGCAACGTCATCACCCGCGCCATCGGGGCGGGGGAGGATGCTGTGCCGGAACTTGCGACGGGCGTGGCGCGCGCGGGCGATCTGTTCCTGCTGTGCAGCGACGGGTTGACCGGCCATCTGGAGGATGCCGAAATCGCGGCCATGCTTGCTATGCCGTCCGCACCTGCGTTGATTGTTGATGCGCTGATCGGGGCGGTTCTGGACCGGGGGGCGACCGATAATGTGACCGCTGTCGTGCTGCGCTGTCAGGCTGGGCAGGCAACCGGGGAAACGGACTGACCTGTGAGTGACGAACCCGCCCCGGACGATGACAAGACCCGCCTGTCCGGCCCGCCCGATCCAGCGGTTACGGTGCTGTCCGACCGGCCCAGGGCTTCTGCGGCTCCGGCAGAAATCGTCCCGCCCGGCACATTGATTAACAACAATTATCGCATCATCGAACTGGTCAGTGCTGGTGGCATGGGCGAGGTTTATCGCGGCGAAAATATTTTCACTGGCGATCCGGTCGCGATCAAGATCATCCTGCCGGCCTTGGCGCGCGACCGCGCTGTCATCGACCTGTTCATGCGTGAGGCCCGTGTTCTGGTGCAATTGCGCGATGATGCTATCGTTCATTACCATAACTTTGTTCTGGATCAGGGGCTTGGTCGCTATTGCCTGATTATGGAGTTCGTTGCCGGGCAGCATCTGCTGGACCGGCTGAAAACTGGCGGCCCCTTGTCCTCCATTCAGGCGGTGCAGTTGCTGCGGCGGATCGGCGGGGGGTTGGCGCGTGCCCATGCGCGCGGGGTGATCCACCGGGATCTGTCGCCCGATAACGTCATCCTGCGCGACGACAGCCCGGTCGAGGCCGTGCTGATCGATTTTGGCATCGCCTATCTGGCCCAGCAAGAGGACGGATTGGGCGGGCGATTTGCCGGGAAATACCGCTATGTCGCCCCCGAACAACTGGCGGGGGGCGAGGCACAGACGGGACCGCGGACCGATATCTACAGCCTTGCCCTGCTGATCGCTGCCACGCTGCGGGGCGAACCTCTGCCCATGGGCAGCACCGCGATCGAGGCCGTCGCCACCCGTCAGGCCGTTCCCGACCTGTCGGGCATCCCGCATGATCTGTTCCCGCTCTTGCAATACATGCTGCAACCGGACCCGGCTCAGCGCCCCGCCGATCTGGTGACAGTGCTGCGTGCGCTGGACGATCCGGCACTGATTCCTTCGCGGTTTCGACTGCCGCTGTGGACAACCGATGCACCGGCAGAGGTGGCGGGCAATGTCGTGACGACCGGCGCGCTGTCCCTGCCGCAGACCAGTGCGCCCGATTCCAGCAGCCCCTTTCCGGTATCGTGGGGCGGGGATGTGCCTGTTGCTGCGGCACCTCCGCCCGCACGCCGCCGTGTCTGGCCGCTGGCGATCCCCGCGCTTTTGACTGTGATCGCAGCCGCATATGCCCTGACCCGCGAGCAGCCCGACGCACCCGATATCCCGCCACTCGAAATCGCCCAGCCAGCTGGCCTGTCACCTCGCGATCCGACCACCCGCGAAGGCTTTTTGGCAAGCTACCCGCTACCGGCTTGCACGCTGGCCACGCGCCTGACCTTTGGCCCCGACACCGGCACAATCCGCATTCTCTCGCCGCAGGACTACGACCCGGAGGATCTCGCCGCCGCCTATCAGAACGCCTTCGGCGCGACCCCCGCTGTCCAGACCCGGATAATAGCATCCGGCATTTGCGCCGCCGTCGATTTTCTGGCTGAATTATCCGGTCGCGGTGGCCCTACGCCGGTCCTGCACGTTGTGACTGAGCACAGCGATACCGGCACCCAGATCGTGGGCCGCATCACCGGCGCTGACAACCGCTCCCTGTGGCTGACCCTCGCCACCCCGGATGGCGAGCTGCACGACCTGACCCGTCAGATCACCAACGCCCCCGGTGCAGACCCCAGCTTTGGCTTTGCGCTGACCGGCGTGGCGGGTGATGCCGCCACTTATCTGCTGATCGCCATGACGACAGAAACCCCGCTGCCCGAGATCGCGACCCTACCCAGCATCGCCCGTGCTGAAACAGCGTTGTCGGCGGTAACCGCCGGTCTGATCCAGACGGGCAACGCCCCCGGCATCAGCTATTCTTTGATCGGATCAGCCGAAGACGGTGGCTGACCCCCACCCAAGTCTATGCTCGCCTAGGTGTTTGATCCCACGGTTTGATGGTGCGATCCTTTCGCTGGAATGGAAGGAAGCATTATGGGACGAGTTCGTCACGGGAGCGCCAAGACCACGCACGCCGTCAGAACTGCAATAATGAGGGCCTGCCCGCCGTCGGTCCGAGGGCGGCCCGAATGATCGCACGCTTCGCTCGCGCGGCTGAGCCGGGAACTGGGGATCAACCCCAAGACTATTGCGAAGTGGCGGAAGCGAGCGTCGGTCGAAGACATGAAGACCGGGCCGAAAGAGCCGCGTTCCACCGTCCTGACCGAGGAAGAGGAGGCGGCAGTCGTCATCTTCCGAAGGCACACGCTTTTGCCGCTGGACGGCTGCCTCTATGCCCCGCAGCCGTCGATCCCGCACCTGACACGGTCGGCGTTGCACAGATGCCTGCGGCGTCATGGGATCTCGCGCTTGCCGGATGTCGAAGGTGACAAGTCCCGGCGCCAGAAGTTCAAGCTACTCCATCGGCTTCTTTCACATCCACATTGCCGAGGTGCAGATGGCCGAGGGCAAGCTCTTCCCTTTTTGTCGAAATCGACCCGACGTCCACGTTTTCCATCGCTCAACTCGTTGCGAAAGCTGACGGAAAGACAGCCTGGAAGTTCCTGCAGCACATGCTCGAGGTCGTGCCCTACCAGGTCCACACGGTTCTCACCGATCGAGCCATTGGAGGCGCCATTGGTTCAAGCCCAATGGCGAGGGGCATCCAGTTCGCCGAGCAGTCCAGGAACCGGAACACCATCTATTCCCGGCCAATGCGCTTCGACATGATCTGCGAAGCCAGCGGGATCGAGCATCGCCTAACCAAACCCAATCGCCCGTGGACCAATGGCCAAGTCGAACGGATGAACCAGACGATCAAGGAGGCCACGGTCAAGCGCTTCCACTACGACAGCCACGATCAGCTGCTCACATGCCTCGCGGATTTCACGGCAGCCTACAACTTCGCCCACCGGCTGAAGACACTCGGCGGCCTCACGCCATACGAATACATCTGCAAAATATGGACTTCAAAGCCAGAACGATTCATCCTCAATCCGATCCACCAGATGCCGGGACTGAATACCTAGCTATCCCAACGATGACAGGCTATTTCTGACTGGTTCGTTTGATCTCCCCGGAAACGCTACTTTGACATCCTTGCCAACTCTCCCCCAACCGTCCGGTTCCCTGCATCAGCCCCTTCACGAAGCGGATAAGGCAAGCCCTACCGTGCAGGCTCTGGTAGAGCAGATCACCGCCCGAATAGCGGCGGGTGAATATCCCGCAGGTGAGCGGCTGCCGGCGGAGCGGCAACTGGCCGCGCGGCTTTCGGTTGCCCGCAATACCCTGCGCGAGGCGCTGGACATCATGCAGCGCCGAGGGCTGATAAAACGCCGGGCCGGCGCGGGCTCGTATGTTGCGGCGGATATCGACGCTCCCGCTCTCCAGCAGGTCGAGGCGATGGCCGGGCCGGTCCATCTGCATGTCATGCGCGGCATCCTCGAGCCGGAAATGGCTCGGCTAGCGATCCTGAACATGTCGCCCGCCATTATTGCCCAACTTGCTGGTATCATTGACAAGATGAACGGTGAAAAGCACGAGGCGGCGAGTTTCGCCCGGCTGGAGGATGCCTTTCACGTGAAACTGGCCGAGGGGACGGGGAATCCACTGCTTCAGGGATGCTATCAGTTTGTCGTAAGGGCGCGCCAGCAACCCTTCAATGCCGCCATGCTGGAGCGGCAGATGACCCCGGCCAGGATAGACCGGCTGCAACGGGGTTACAAAACCCTCTTTTCGGCTCTTGCCGCGCGCGACATCGGGGAAGCGACGGCGCAGGTGCAGGCTTTCCTGTTGGAAGAACAGCAGGCTTTCATGCAAGAGGACTGAGCTGTGGCAGTGCCAGCCCCTCTCGCGCGAGTTCCCGCATGAGCAGATCCTCGTGCTGGACAAGCCAATCCAGCACCGAACCAAAATCCACGATCTGCGCGACCCCGTCGCGCACCGCGACGACCGGCCAGCACCCGATCAGCGCATTGTCGATGCCGAACAGCCGCTCGCCATACCAGCGGGCCGGACCAAAGACATGCATCATGTGCTCGCCTCGCTTCATTGCCGGAAGAACCCGGACGGGATCGGCGCTGCCCGCGATCTCGACCGCCGCATGCCAGAGATCCAACGCGGCCGCATATTCCCAGCTGACCGCCGACCAATGTGCGGGCGACCTCTGCCGATAGGCCAGAAAGAAGCTGGCCGGGCTGCGATAGAAAAAAGCGGTATCCGCCAAGGCTGGGTCATCGAAATCAGGAAAGTGAAAGACAAAGTTCTCCATGAACTTCACAGAGGTCTGCGCCACCATCCGCTCGTAACCATCGCCGGTGCAGGCCAGCATCGGTCCGGTAAATCCCGCGTCAAATGCGGCCAGGGTCAGCGCATGGATCATGTGCGGTTCGGACCCGCACCAGCACAATGCCTCGGCCCCGGCAGCCAGCATACGACTGACGAGGGCCGGCGCGTCGTAGCGATCACCGTCGTGATGCGCTTCGTCCACGATCTGGAAACCTGCCGCGAGAAAGGCGGCGCGATAGGTCGCCAGCGCGGGCAGGCCCATCAGGTCCTGCTGGCTGCAAAGCGCTACGCGCCGCAATCCCTGCCAGTTCCGCGCGAGCCACTCTACCGCGACAACGACGAACAGTGGGTGCAGATCGACCGGCGCAATCAGGCTGGGTGCGGCGGGATTCAGATCAAAGGGCAATAGTGTCGTGGTCAGCACCCGCTGTTGCATCAGCAGCGGCAGTGCAGGCGCCAGCGACTCGCCGCCCAGGGCCAGAACGATATGCACGCCGGCAGCAAGCTGTTCGCGTGCGTATTCAACCGTCTGTCCTGCTGAAATGGCCGCGTCACGGGCGATGATCTCGACCGGGCGCCGGAAGGTTCCGACACTCATCCCGCCATCGTCGTTCACCCAATCGGCCCAAATTCGGCATCCTTCCAAGCCAGGCGCCCCCCCAGGGGCGAATGGCCCGCTCAGCGGGGCGAGAAAGCCAATACGCAGCGGACCCGGCTCATGCCGCAGGTTGCGCGGCAACGCACCGCGCAGTGCCAGCCGCTGGGCAAGCGATCCCGTCATTTCCCCCTCCGGTCGTCATCCTGATGCTCATCCGTCGGAAAGGGAAGCCAGAGCGGCTCGCCAATGTCGCCGGCAGAAGCCCTTGACAGAATCACATCTATCCCCCACAAATTGGATCATACCAATTGATCCAAATTTATACCATTGGATCAGCACATCACACTGACGGCAAAAGTGTGCCGCAGTTGCAAAATGGCCCGAAGCGCCGAACGCTCTCGGGGCGCGAATAGGTAATGACAGCGGGTTCGGGATTGCGGCTTGGCTTTCCCCCGACAATGCCGGTGACACGAATTTGTTTGGCGCAGATTTTTCCTGCCGCCCAAAATCCGATTCGCGCGGGTAAGGTTTTTCTCGCTCTGAAATTTGCAATAAATAATTGCACGATTCACGACCAAAGTAGCAGTGACTCTGAGGGAAATTTCTTTAGCCTTGATTAACGGAGAGGGAAATATTGGCCACGAGGAGGTCGCGGCCAATATTCCAGGAGGAGGAGAGAAGACATGTCCATCAAGAAATTCGGAACCTACAAGACACCCAACGTCGAGCCGATCACGACCGATCTTGACTGGTGGCATCCGGTCGAAGGATCGCCGACGATGCGGACCTGGATCGAATACCAGTCCGAGGACGGTAACTTCCTGTCAGGTTTCTGGGAAGCGACGCCCGGAACCTATAAGGTAAAATACGAAGTAGATGAATTTATTCACCTTTTCGAAGGGCGCGTCGTCTTGACCGACAAGGGGAAAGAGCCGCAGACCTTTGTCGCTGGTGACACCTTCCTGATCGAGGCCGGTTTCGACGGAACCTGGAAGACCGAGGAAACGGTGCGCAAGACGCTTGCGATGCGCAAGAGATAAGCTCGGGTTCCAGCCGTAGCGCCGATCAGCACGACGATCGGTGCGAGACTGTGAAACAGCCGAAAAAGCAAACTGCATTATTCCGCCTGTATTCCAATTCGAGGCGCACAAACAAATGCTGTTCATTTCTGAACGGTTGATTTTGTGCGCCCGCTGAATAGGGGATCGTCGTCAAGGAAGAAAGCAGTTTCGTGCGGGTGCGGAATCTTATTATGGATTCCGCAGATAATACCGATTTTTCGGTAAAGACCTATCCGACCTATTACCCAGAAATCAGCGCCGGGCGCGAATCCGGCACACCAGGAAGAGGAAAACGTATCATGGCGAAATCGAATTACGATGCGCTGTTCACGCCCATCCAGATCGGGGCCAAGACGCTGAAGAACCGGTTCTATCAGGTTCCTCATTGCATCGGCGCTGGTACCAACTCGCCCGGTTTCCAGATGGCACATCGCGGCGTCAAAGCCGAGGGCGGCTGGGGCGCGGTCAATACCGAACAATGCTCGATCCACCCGGAATGCGACGATACGCTGCGCATCACCGCCCGCATCTGGGACGATGGCGACGTGCGCAACCTGCGC
>JAUNUO010000234.1 GCA_030538135.1 Paracoccus sp. (in: a-proteobacteria) | reverse complement strand
GCCGGTTTCTGGTGCAACAGCTCATGCGCATAGACCATGCCGATGGTGCCGGACAGAACCCCGATGCCGAAGAACAGCCCGGCCAGTTCGCCGCCCGACAGCTGCCCGCGCCCCGCCGCCCAGATCGCGCTAAAGATCACCGCGATTTGTAGCGGCGCCCAGATCGCGGTGACGGCACGGTGCCAGAACAGCGCGGAATCGGGTGCGTCGGGTATGGGGTTGTCGCGGTTCCGCCCCAACAGCAGGTCCAGCCCGGTGACCAGATACCAGCTGTAAACCGGCAGCGTCACCCACCACCAGCCGCCCTGCCACATGGCCCAAACGGCAAGCGGTATCAGCGCCAGCGACATCCAGAATGGCAGGGCAGAGGGTATTTTCATGGGCGCAACTTATCCCGCCGCACCCGGTCGCGCCAGCGCCCAGACCTTGCGCATCAGGCCGGGCAGGGCGGTTGCGTCGAAATCACGCAAGGGCGTCAGCGCGCCGCGTTCCGGCGGGCCGGTCAGGGTGCCGCGCAGAACGGTCAGGGTCAGGGTGAAATGGGTGAACACATGCCGCACCTCGCCTACGGTGCACCATCCGGCGACGGCGGGCGGGGGCAGGTCCGCCCCGTCCCAGCCGGTCGAGGGAAAGGCCAGCATTCCGCCCAGAAGACCGCGCTCGGGGCGGGTTTCGACCAGCACGGCATCGCGGCTCAGCCCGACCCAGACGGTGCCGGTCCGCTGCGGTTTCGCCGGTTTCGGTGCGCGGCGGGGCAGATCGGCGGCGATCCCGGCGGCGCGGGCGGCGCAATCGGCGATCAGCGGGCAGATGCCGCAGGCCGGGGTGCGCGGGGTGCAGATCGTCGCGCCCAGATCCATCATCGCCTGTGCGAAATCGCCGGGGCGCTGCGCCGGGGTCAGCGTGGCGGCAAGGCGGCGCAGTTCGGGTTTCGCGGCAGGCATCGGCGTTTCCACGCCGAACAGCCGCGCCACCACCCGTTCGACATTGCCATCGACCACGGTTTCCGGCGCGTCAAAGGCAATCGCCGCGATCGCCGCCCCTGTATAGGGGCCGATACCGGGCAAGGCGCGCAGTCCCTCGGCCGTGTCGGGAAACCGCCCGCCCGCCGCCGACACCGCCCGCGCGCAGGCGATCAGGTTGCGGGCGCGGGCATAATAGCCAAGCCCCGCCCATTCAGCCATCACCGCCGCATCATCCGCCGCCGCCAGATCATGCACCGTCGGCCACAGCGCGGTGAAGCGCCGGAAATAGTCGCGCACGGCGGCCACGGTCGTCTGTTGCAGCATCACTTCGGACAGCCAGACGCGATAAGGATCGGCCAGCCCGCCGCCCGGTGGCACACGCCACGGCAGAACGCGGGCATGACGGTCATACCATGCCAGTAATTCCGGGGCGATCACCCCTGCGTCACGCATATTTCACCCGTCTTGCGCCTGCTTGCACTTTCATCCCGCCGTCCGCGCTTTTAATGAAAAGACATTGCTTAACCCTTAAGGCACCCATGACGCGCATGAAAGACAGCCCCACCGCCAGAACGCCGCGCCGGATGCGCGGGTTCGAGGCGGCGTCCAGCCTGCTGTCGCGTCAGGTTCAGCGCGCGGCTGAAGGGCGGGGCTTTGCCGTCTCGCGCCTGCTGACCCAATGGGCCGAGATCGCGGGCAATGACATGGCCGCACTGGCCCGTCCGCTGCGGATCACGCATGGCAAGGGCGGGTTCGGTGCAACCCTGGTTCTGCTGACATCCGGCCCGGTCGCGCCCCTTGTGCAGATGCGGGCCGAGGATCTGCGCGCCCGCGTCAATGCCTGTTACGGCTATAACGCGGTGCAGCGGATTACGGTGACGCAATCCGCGCCCGAAGGCTTTGCCGAGGGTGCGGCCCCCTTTGCCCCTGCGCCCAAGGTCGCGCGCGGCCCCGCCCCCGAGGCGGTGGCGCAGGCTGATACCGTGGCGCAGAAATTTTCCGATCCGGGTCTTGCGGCCGCCATGGCCCGGCTGACGCTTAATCACGCCGACCGACAGTCGCGCAAATCCCGAAAGGACATTTCATGCTGATCCGTTCCACCCTGACCGCGCTGGCGCTGGTCTTTGCCGGCCCCGTTCTGGCGCAGGAGACCGCCCCGGCCGCCACCGAACAGACCGCCCCGGCGGTCCTGCCCGACATCTATCTGGGCGATGAAAACGCGCCGGTGACGATCTACGAATATGCCAGTTTTACCTGCGGTCATTGTGCGGCGTTCCACAACGACAATTTCCCGAAACTTCAGGCGGAATATATCGACACCGGCAAGGTGCGGTTCGCACAGCGCGACGTGTATTTCGACGCGGTCGGCCTGTGGGCCGGGATTCTGGCGCGCTGTGGCGGGGACGACAAATATTATGCCGTCAGCCACATGCTGTTCGACGAACAGCGCCAGTGGCTGTCCAGCCAGTCGGGCGACGATATTGCGGCAAACCTGCGCAAGATCGGCCTCAAGGCGGGCATGACCGAGGAACAGATGAACGCCTGCTGGGAAGACACGGCCAAGGTCGAACAACTGGTCGCGACATTTCAGCACAATGCAGGCGCGGATGAAGTCAACGCCACCCCGACCTTCATGATCGGCGGCGAAAAAGTTCAGAATCAGGCTTGGGACAGCATGAAGGAAATCATCGACCGCAAACTGGCCGAAGCGCCGGCCGCGTCCAACTGATCCGTGATGACGGTCAGGGCGGGTGTTCGCCCTGACCGGCGCTTGATTCAATCCGGGTCGGCGGGAATCGTCAGCCCGCGCCGCACGGCGGGTCGGGCAAGGAAACGTTCCTGCCAGCGCGCGATATGGGCAAAGTCATCCAGCCCGACCTGTGCCGCAGCGTCATATCCGTGGCGCAGGTTCCGCACCCAGGGGCCGATGGCGATGTCGGCGATGGAATAATCCCCCGCGATCCAGTCCTGATCGGCCAGTTGCCCGTCTATGACGCCCAGAATGCGGCGGCTTTCGGCATAATACCGCTCGCGCGGGCGGGGGTCTTCGATCTCGCGGCCCTTGTA
>JAUNUO010000233.1 GCA_030538135.1 Paracoccus sp. (in: a-proteobacteria) | reverse complement strand
CTGTATGAACTGCTGGGCGACGATCCGTCGCAGGGCTGATCCGGGCGCCGCTTTTCGGCCGGAGCGGACTTGAAACATCTGGCATCGCGGCGTAACTAGCCCACTATCGAAAGGGAACGCGCGCCATGACCTATGTCGTCACCGACAACTGCATCATGTGTAAATACACCGATTGCGTCGAGGTCTGCCCCGTGGACTGTTTCTACGAGGGTGAAAACACGCTGGTGATCCACCCCGACGAATGCATCGACTGCGGCGTGTGCGAGCCGGAATGCCCCGCTGACGCCATCCGCCCGGACACCGAACCGGACATGGAAAAATGGGTCGAGTTCAACCGGGAATATTCCGAGCAATGGCCCGTTATCACCCGCAAGAAAGACCCGCTGCCCACTGCGACCGAGATGGACGGCGTGCCGGGCAAGCTGGACAAATATTTCTCGCCCAAGCCCGGCGAGGGGGACTGAGGCGTCCCGCCGCGCGGGACATGCTGCGGTGCTGATTCGGCACTGCGGCGAAAATGCGTTTTCGCGACCGTTTCGGTAAGTATTTGATAAGAAATGCGGTCGGCATCGCCCCCCACAGAGGGTTAATTTCCGCCAAGCCGCTTTTTTTGCGGCGTTTTTTGTGTTATGTTCCTGTCACATTCGCCCGGTCCCGCGCTGCGGCAGAAACCGGGCACCCCGGAACATCCGCCCCCTGCCAGGTGCGGTTTGATAAACATAACCAAGAAGGGCCAAGGGCGGTCTTTGCCGCCCAAGGCCCTTTGTGCGCCGCATCCTGCGGCTCACGAACACGAGGAAGCCATGTCGAAAACGAAAAAAGCCGAATTCCGTCCTGATGATTTCGTGGTCTATCCCGCGCATGGCGTGGGCCGCATCATTTCCATCGACGAACAGGAAGTCGCCGGTCTGCGGTTGGAGATGTTCGTGATTTCCTTTGAAAAGGACAAGATGACCCTGCGCGTGCCGACCGCGCGGGCGACCGAAATCGGGATGCGCGGCCTGTCCAGCCCCGACCTGATCGACAAGGCGCTGGAAACGCTGAAGGGCAAGGCCAAGGTGAAGCGCGCCATGTGGTCGCGCCGGGCGCAGGAATATGAACAGAAGATCAACTCGGGCGACCTGATGTCCATCGCCGAGGTCGTGCGCGACCTGCATCGCAACGACGATCAGCGCGAACAGTCCTATTCCGAACGGCAGCTTTACGAAGCCGCGCTGGACCGTCTGACCCGCGAAGTCGCCGCCGTCGGCGGTCTGGACGAAGGCGCCGCGCTGAAACGTGTGGGCGAGGTGCTGACCAGCCGCGCCGCCTGACCGGCGCGATACGGCGAAAGGGGGCGTCCTGCGGGACGCCCTTTTTTCATCTGCGGTGCGGCAGGGCTTTCGTTAAAACCTGTCCGAAGGACGGGCCAGATCAGCCCCCTGACGCCGCGCGGCATGACGAAAGGGCAGGCCGCAGCCGATCATCACCCGTGGATCGACGGCCCCGATGCAATATTCCGTCTGAAACCCGCTGAAGGCGATGGCCGGCGGATGCCGGGGTGGCCGTTCGATGTTCGCGCAGTCGGGGAACTTGCGCGACAGAATCAGGACGAAACCCCGAGGATTTTCTTCACCACCAAGTCTCTGACTTTCTTGTCAAAGTTGAGCAAAACAAGACGGAAACGCCGAAAAATACCGGATGACAGGCGGCGGAAACTTGCGTATGTAGGGGTCAAGCGTCGCATCACGCGCGCGCCCGCAGATACGGCGGGGCCTTCGATTACCGGCTTGTCCGGTGTCTGTGACTAGGCAAACGGTGGCGCGACCACCCTGGGCTGTCGCCTGATCGAAGTTCCCCAAAATAAAAGCGGTTTGTCCATCTGCGATCCCCGGACTGTGGGCGCGACTGTTTGAAAAAGGGAATGAATTATGGCGACTTGGCCTGGAGTTACGCAAACGGCAACCGGTTACACCTTTAACTGGGTTTATACGGGCCCTAATGGGACTGACTGGACAGGCTCGCAGTCTGCGGGGGATTTCTCGGGCACTGGTGCGACGCGGCTGTTCCTGAACAATATTACCTTAACAAATAATGACACCCAGTTGATGGGACTGCAATTTTATCCCCAATTCCAGCAAGCTACCACCGGTTATTTCAAAAGCGCGCCGCTGACTGTTACCGACAGCGATGGCGTGGTCGATTCGACCAAGGACCCGCAAGGACAATTGACCACGGCGCCTTTTGCTCTCGGGCATGGTGGTGTTTCTGGTGCGAACGCGAGCACTTTGCCTGCAGGGACTGACATCGTCGTGCGCGGCACGATCACATTCCATTTGCTGAATGACAGCAACGCCCCCGTCAACCCGCCCATTGTAGTCACTGCCAAAGTATTGGCGGCTGTCAGACCTGACGGGAGCTATGATACCTTTGGCATCGCCATGGATCAGCAGATCGAGGCGCTGATGGCGGCAAATGGTATCAAGCAACCCGGCCTCGTTGTTGTTGGCACCACCGCGGCCCAGGATCTGCAAGTGGTTTTCCCTGACGGGATCGTCGAAGGCACCGCTGGCGCTGACCTGATCGACGCGAACTATACCGGCGATCCCGAAGGCGACAAGATCGACGGCAACGACAACACCGGCGCCGGCGTGACCGCTGGCGGGGTCGCGGGGTCGAACGACGATCTGGTTCAGGGCTTTGGCGGCGATGATACGATCCGTTCGGGCGCGGGCAATGACACGGTTTATGCCGGCGACGGCGCCGATTATGTCGAAGGCGGCGACGGCAACGACGTCCTCTATGGCTATGGCGACACGCTGAACGGCCACGATGACAATGCGAATGACACGCTTGACGGCGGCGCCGGTAATGACAGCCTGTATGGCGGCGGCGGCAACGATTTGCTGATTGGCGGCACCGGCGATGACCTGCTGGATGGTGGCACGGGTAACGACTATCTGGACGGCGGCGCCGGCAATGATACGCTGTTGGGTGGCGCCGGCAACGACACGCTGGACGGTGGCGCGGGCAACGATTCGCTGTCGGGCGGCGATGGCGACGACCGTATCGTCCTGAAAGACGGTTTCG
>JAUNUO010000232.1 GCA_030538135.1 Paracoccus sp. (in: a-proteobacteria) | reverse complement strand
CCGCGCGGATTGCGGCGGGGTGGTCAGGTCACGCTGGCCCTGATCGTCAGCCGCGCGGGAACGATCCAGCAGGTGAGCATCGCGGCTTCATCCGGCCAAAGCGCCATCGACCAGGCCGTTCTGCGCGCCGCGCGCGGCGTCGGCCGCTGCCCCGCCGCACCCGCCGGCCTGAACGACGCGGCCTACAGCTTCCAGCTGCCGATCACGATCCAGCTGCGCTGAGCGGCAACTGAAACCCTTCCCCCTTCAGGATCGCCTGCGCCGCCTCGCCCTCCAGATAGCGCGCGAAGGCGGTGGCGGTGACGCCGCATCCCCTGCGGGTGCTGGCACAGATGTCGGTGGGCGGGGCATATCCGGCGGGCAAGGGCAGGATGCGCAGGCCGGGACAGTCGGCGGCCAGACGCGTTGCGGTCGTGGCATAGACAAGCAGCAGATCAGCCTGCCCGGATTGCAGCGCCCCAAGCGGCGTGGCACCATAAGGTTCCGTCTCGTCCGGCAACGTGCCGCCGAACAGGTGTTGCGTGCGGGAGCGGATTGCCTGGGCACGTTCGGGGTCGTCGGCGGCCAGCGCGTCCAGGAACGCCTCGGCATAGTCGCCGCCGGGATCCGCCCCCGGCGTGGACATGCCGATGCACCATCGCGGGTCGTCCAGCAGGGCCATCGCATCGCCCTTGCATTCCGGTCGCGCCGCCAGAACCAGACGGTTGTGCGCGATCAGCCGGGGCGCGTCGAACAGCCCTTCGCTGTGCAGCGCCTCGGGCCCGCGCCGGCTGGCCGAGACATAGACATCGGCCTCCACCCCCTCGCGGATCGCCTGCGCCAGCAGCCCGGCCGGGCCGCGCAGGATGGCGACGTCGGCCCCCGTCTGCTTGGCGAAAGGCAAGGCAATCAGGGCGGCGGCGGCCGAAAGGCTGCCGGCACAGGCGATCAGGATGCGGTCGGTTTCCATGTGGGCCTTGCTTGTAACGTTACGTTATGTAGCATCAAACATAACGATTCCCGTCACGACCACAACGGAGACTTCATGATGCGACCCCGCGCCGTCCTTACGTCTGGGCTGCTCCTGCTGGCCGCCACGGCCGCTTGGGCGGACCGGACGATCACCGACCAGCTTGGCCACAGCGTCACAATCCCCGACACCGTGGAGCGCGCCGTCGTCCTGCAACACCAGACGCTGAACATCGCGGTCCAGCTTGATGCGCTGGACCAGATCGTCGGCGTGCTGGACGAATGGAAAAAGCAGCTCGGCCCCGGCTTTTCTCGCCTTGCGCCGGGGATCGAAGAAAAGGCCACGCCCGGCGGCCTGACCAGCGTCAACATCGAGGCGCTTGCGGCGCTGGACCCGGATGTGGTCTTCGTCACCAACTATGCCCCGGCCGAGATGCGCGACCAGATCGCGGCCATCGGCCTGCCGGTGGTGGCGATTTCCCTGCTGGACGTCCCGCCCGAGGAAGCGGTGAAGATGAACCCCACCGTCACCGACGAGGCCGAAGCCTATGACAAGGGCTTCGCCGAGGGCGTCGGCATCATCGCCGAGGTATTCGGCAAGCAGGCCGAGGGGCAGGCGCTGATCGGCGCCGCCAGCGAATCGCGCGACCTGGTGGCATCGCGGCTGGCCGATCTGGCGCCCGGCGAACGCACCCGCGCCTATATGGCGAATCCCGAACTGACCACTTATGGCAGCGGCAAATACACCGGGCTGATGATGGAACGCGCGGGCGCCATGAACGTCGCGGCGGCTACAATCAAGGGCTATCAGCAGATTACCATGGAAGAAATCATCCGCTGGAACCCGCAGGTCATCTTCGTGCAGGACCGTTACCCGCAGGTCGTCGATGAAATTCGCAACGGCGCGGCCTGGCAATCCATCGACGCGGTCCGCGACGGTCGCGTGATGCTGATGCCGGAATACGCCAAGGCCTGGGGCTATCCGATGCCCGAAGCGCAGGCCCTGGGCGAATTATGGATGGCAAAGGCGCTTTACCCCGCAAGGTTCGACGACATCGACATGGAAGCCCGCGCCAACGCTTATTACGAACGCTTCTATCGCGCGCCCTATCGCGAATGAGGGGCAGTCGCGTGTTGCTGACCCTGCTGGCGGTCGTGCTGGCGGGGGCGGCGATCGCCTCGCTGGGGATCGGCCGGGTCGGAATTCCCTTCGGCCGCGTGGTGCAGGTGCTGGCCTCGCCCTGGTTCCCGCCCGCAGTGCCCGTGACGCCGATGGAATGGAGCATCGTCGTGGTGGTCCGCCTGCCCCGCGTGGCGATGGCGGTGCTGGCTGGCGCGGGGCTGGCGCTGTCAGGCGCGGTCCTGCAAGGCGTGTTTCGCAACCCGTTGGTCGGGCCGCAGGTGGTCGGTGTCTCGGCCGGGGCAGCCTTTGGCGGCACGCTGTCCATCGTGTTGGGCTGGCCCTGGCTGGCGCTGATGGGCGCGGCCTTTGTCGGTGGCCTGTCGGCGCTGGTGCTGGTGTCGGCGCTGGCCCTTGCGGTGGCGCGCAGCGACGTGCTGGTTCTGGTGCTGGCGGGGGTGGTTGTTTCGGGTTTTTTCAGCGCGCTGGTCAGCCTGCTGCAATTCATGTCCGACAGTCAGGACACGCTGCCGGTCATCGTGTTCTGGCTGTTGGGTAGCCTTGCCACCGCCAACGGGCAAAAGGTGCTGATGCTGGCGGTGCCGGTGCTGGGGTGCGGCACGATCCTGCTGGCGCTGCGCTGGCAGGTGAACCTTCTGTCGATGGGGGACGAGGATGCGCGGACGCTTGGCGTATCGGTCGCCCGCCTGCGCTGGCTGCTGCTGATCCTGACCGCCGCCATCGTTGCGTCGCAGGTCGCGGTGTCGGGGATGATCGGCTGGGTCGGGCTGGTCGTGCCCCATATCGCCCGGCTTTTGGTCGGGCCGGACCACCGCCGACTGCTGCCGGTATCGGCGCTGACGGGCGGCCTGTTCCTGCTGGTCGTGGACGACGTGGCCCGCAGCCTGACCTCGGCAGAAATACCCCTTGGCATCCTCACCGCTCTGATCGGCACACCAGTGTTCTCGGCGCTTCTGGTGAGGAGCCGGCTGGCGAGATAGACTCGATG
>JAUNUO010000024.1:16681-27976 GCA_030538135.1 Paracoccus sp. (in: a-proteobacteria) | reverse complement strand
GGATCACCCGCGCGCAGGGCAAAGGATTGCGCCAGCAGGTCGATGTCCTGCAAGCGGCCCGGACCGATCTTCGCTTCCCACGAACCGTTGACCGGTTTTGCGGCAAAGATGCGGCGGCGCATGTCGGCCAGATCGGGCATCACCTGCGCGCCGCCGCCCTTGGCCTTCAGCACCGTCAGGCGCAGCATCTCGACCTGATCGGCCAGCGTATCGGCACCTGACCCGGCGCGGCCCACGACGCGGGCGCGGGTCAGGGCCAGATGTTCCCAGGTCCAGGCCTCGGTCATCTGGTAATTCTCGAAACTCTGCACCGAGGTCGCCACCGGGCCTTGCCGTCCCGAGGGACGCAGGCGCATGTCCACCTCGTAAAGCCGGCCTTCGGCGGTCGGGGCCGAAACCGCCGTTATCATTGCCTGCGTCAGCCGCGCGTAATAGGGCCGCGCGGCCAGCGGACGCGGGCCATCCGACTGATCCGCCCCTTCGGCGTCATAGATCACGATCAGGTCCAGATCCGATCCGGCGTTCAACTGTCGTGCGCCAAGGCTGCCCATGCCCAGCACCACCGCCCCGCGCCCCGGAGGCGGGCCGTGCCTGCGCGAAAATTCCGCCACCGTCACCGGGAACAGCGCCGCGACCGACGCATCGGCAAGATCGGCATATTGCCCGCCCGCCTCGTCGGCGTCGATCAACCCGCGCAGGTGATGCACGCCGATGCGGAAATGCCATTCATGCGCCCAGCGCCGGGCCGCATCCAGCGCACGCTCATAGCCGCCCCCCGGCGCCCTCAGCGCCGAATCCAGCACGCCGTCCAACGCCATCCGCAACCCCTCGGCCCCCGGCCAGGGCGCAAAGAACGACCCGCCCAGCACCGCGTCCAGCACCCCCTGATGCCGCGACAGATAGGCGGCCAGCCCCGGCGCGGTGCCGCAGATGTCCACGATCAGGTCAATCAGCGACGGATTCGCCTCGAACAGCGAGAAAAGCTGCACCCCGGCCGGCAACCCGGCCAGAAAGCCGTCGAACCGGGCCAGCGCCTCGTCGGGGTGGGCGGCGCGCGACATGCGCGACAGCAGTTCGGGCTGCACCCGGCGAAAGATCTGCTGCGCCCGGTCGCTGCGCAGTGCGGGATAGGTGTGCCAGCGGTCGATGATCGCCCGCGCCTCGTCCGACAGATCGGGCAGCGCCGCCGCCTCGCCGGGTGCGAAAAAGCTTTCGGTCAGTTCATGCACCCGTTCCAGCCGGGCCAGCAGCCGCGCCGACCATGCGTCCACGTCCGACTCGCCCATCAGCGCAGCGATGACGGCCAGCCCCTCGGCCTCCTTGGGCAGGGAATGGGTCTGCGCGTCGTTCACCATCTGGATGCGATGTTCGATCTCGCGGTGTTCGCGGTAATGCGCGGTCAGTTCATCGGCGGTCGCCTGCGACACCCAGCCCTTGGCCGCCAGTGCCGCCAGCCCGCCGACCGTATCGCGGCAACGCAGATCGGGGTCGCGTCCGCCCGCGATCAACTGCCGGGTCTGGGTAAAGAACTCGATCTCGCGGATGCCGCCACGGCCCAGCTTCATGTTGTGGCCCGGCACCTGCGGTCGGCCGCCCAACCCCTTGTGATCGCGGATGCGCAGGCGCATGTCGTGGGCATCCTGAATGGCCGCGAAATCCAGATGCTTGCGCCAGACAAAGGGGCGCAACTCGCGCAGGAACCGTTCCCCCGCCGCCAGATTGCCTGCCGCCGGGCGCGCCTTGATATAGGCGGCGCGTTCCCATGTGCGGCCCTCGGCCTCGTAATAGGTCAGCGCGGCGGATACCGACATGCAGACCGGGGTCACCGCCGCATCCGGGCGCAACCGCAGATCGGTGCGGAACACATAGCCGTGCTCGGTCACATCCGACAGCGTGGCCGCCGCCCTGCGCGTGGCGCGGATCAGCGCCGCCCGCGCCTCGGCCACGTCACCCGGATCATAGGCGGCATCGTCGAACAGCACGATCAGGTCGATGTCAGACGAATAATTCAGCTCCCCAGCCCCGCCCTTGCCCATCGCCAGCGCGAACAGCCCGCCGGCATCGGCCTCGGTCGGGGGCAGCTTGCCGCGCCGCGCCTCGGCCGCGATATGCACCCGCAGCGCCAGATCGGCGGCCCGGTCGGCCAGATCGGACAGCGCGCCCGTCACCTGTTCCAGTTCCCAGACCCCGCCCAGATCGGCCAGCGCGGCATAAAGCGCGACCCGCCGTTTCGCCCGACGCAGCGCGGGGCCAAGCGCTTCGGCATCCAGCGCCTCGAACTCCGCCGCTTCGCGCGCCACCACATCGGGGTGATCGCGGTTGTCCAGAAACCACGCACCCTCGCGCTCGATCAGGCCGGCCAGATAAGGGCTGGACCCGGCCGCCCCGGCCATCAGCGTGACCAGCGCAAGGGGCGCGTCGCCCGCTGTCTGCCGCGCTGCGTCGGCGCGAAGCGGATCAATCGGAAGCGGCTGTCGGCGGATGCGTTCGGCAAAGTTCATGGCCGGCACGATAACGCGGCGCCGCGCCCCGTCAACGCGGGAAAGCACTGTAATCTAACCGCTTGGCCCTGCGTGAATTCCTTGTTAGGCTTGCTGTCATATTCCTGCTGGCAAGCGGGGTTTTATCCTGTAACGTCCCCAGCCATCCGACCCCGAAACAATCAGCCCGAATGCGTCACACCCTTCCTCACGCTCCGCAGTTTTATGTAACGGCCCCGCAGCCGTGCCCGTATCTGCATGGCCGGGCCGAACGCAAGCTGTTCACCGCGCTGCACGGCGAAAACGCCCATGCGCTGAACAACACGCTGTCGCGTCAGGGTTTCCGGCGGTCGCAGAACGTGCTGTATCGACCAAGCTGCGAAAGCTGCGTGGCCTGCATGTCGGCACGTATCCGCGTGGCCGATTTCGAACCCAGCCGCACACAGCGGCGCATCCTGCGGCGAAATGCCGCGATGAAGCGGACCGCAACCAGCGCATGGGCGACCGAAGAACAGTATGACCTGTTCCGATCCTATCTGGACCACCGCCACGCCGATGGCGGCATGGCCGACATGGACATCTTTGAATTCGCCGCCATGATCGAGGAAACGCCGGTCAAGACGCGGGTGATCGAATATCGCTGCGCCGATCTGGCCGATGACGGCACCATCGCCGCAGGGACGGAACATCTGGCCTCTGTCTGCCTGACCGATGTGCTGGATGACGGGCTGAGCCTCGTTTACAGCTTTTACGATCCGCTGCTGACCGAATCCAGCCTCGGCACCTATATCATCCTCGACCATATCGAGATCGCGCGCGCCGCCGGCCTGCCTTTCGTCTATCTGGGCTATTGGGTGCCGGGCAGCCGCAAGATGGATTACAAGGCGAAATTTTCCGCTCTGGAAATCTACAAGGGCGGCGTCTGGCAACCCATCGGCGCCGCCGCCGATCACAGCAGCGACATCCACCCGCTGTCCGTCGATCCGATCGTCGAACAGGTCGCACGGATTCAACTGCCGCAGCCTGACAAATAATTTCTATGCAAGGGCGCTTTGCGCAACATAATTACAAAAAATCGGCAAGCCGCGCCATTTTATCCATGCGCGGCCATTGACGATCCTTTCCCCCGCCCATAGTTTGCGGCAGCGCGGCGAAGATGCCGCGCTTTGTCTGTTCAATACGGAGTTACGGCGATGTCCCGAACAATGACGGGTGCAAGAATGGTGGTCGAGGCGCTGCGGGATCAGGGCGTCGATACCGTATTCGGCTATCCGGGCGGGGCGGTCTTGCCGATCTATGACGAAATATTTCAACAGAACGACATCACGCACGTTCTGGTCCGCCACGAACAGGGTGCCGTCCACATGGCCGAGGGCTATGCACGGTCCACCGGCAAACCCGGCGTCGTTCTGGTCACATCCGGTCCGGGCGCGACCAATGCCGTCACCGGCCTGACCGATGCCTTGCTGGATTCGATCCCGCTGGTGGTGCTGTCGGGTCAGGTGCCGACCTTCATGATCGGCACCGACGGTTTCCAAGAGGCGGACACCGTCGGCATCACCCGCCCCTGCACGAAACACAACTGGCTGGTCAAGGATACCGACAAGCTGTCGGAAACCATCCACAAGGCATTCCATGTCGCCACCTCGGGCCGCCCCGGCCCGGTGCTGATCGACATTCCCAAGGACGTGCAGTTCGCCGAAGGCACCTATACCGCCCCGCGTCAGGTCGATAACGGCAATTATGCCCCCGCCCGCAAAGGCGACATCAACGCCATCAACCGGCTGGTCGAACTGATCGAGCGCGCCGAACGCCCGGTGTTCTATACCGGCGGCGGCGTCATCAACTCCGGCCCCGCCGCCAGCCAGCTTTTGCGGGAACTGGTGGATGCGACCGGCTTTCCCGTCACCTCGACCCTGATGGGTCTGGGCGCCTATCCGGCATCAGGCCGGAACTGGATCGGGATGTTGGGGATGCATGGGCTGTATGAGGCGAACCTCGCCATGCACGGCTGCGACCTGATGATAAACGTCGGCGCACGCTTTGACGACCGCATCACCGGCCGCATCGCCGATTTCAGCCCGCATTCGGTCAAGGCGCATATCGACATCGACGCGTCCTCGATCAACAAGGTGATCCGCGTTGATGTGCCGATCCTGGGCGATGTCGGCCATGTGCTGGAAGATCTGCTGAAGGTCTGGAAATCGCGCGGGCGCAAGGTGAACAGCACCGCACTTGGCAAATGGTGGGAACAGATCGAAGGCTGGAAGGCCAGGAAATGCCTGTCCTATCGCAACAGCGACACGGTCATCAAACCGCAGCATGCGCTGGAACGGCTTGAGGCGCTCACCAAGGGGCACGACCGCTACATCACCACCGAGGTCGGCCAGCATCAGATGTGGGCGGCGCAGTTCCTGCATTTCGATCAGCCGAACCGCTGGATGACCTCGGGCGGGCTGGGGACCATGGGCTATGGCCTGCCCGCCAGCATCGGCGTGCAGATGGCCCACCCCGAGGCGCTGGTCATCAACATCGCCGGCGATGCAAGCTGGCTGATGAACATGCAGGAAATGGGCACGGCGGTGCAGTTCCGCGCCCCCGTCAAGCAGTTCATCCTGAACAACGAACGGCTGGGCATGGTGCGCCAGTGGCAACAACTGCTGCATGGCGAACGCTACAGCCAGTCGTGGTCGGAAAGCCTGCCCGACTTCGTGAAACTGGCCGAGGCGTTCGGCTGCGGGGGGGCGCAGGTGCGCGACCCGGCCGATCTGGATGCAGCGATTCAGCAGATGATCGACTATGACGGCCCGTTCATTCTGGATGTGCTGGTTGAAAAGCACGAAAACTGTTTCCCGATGATCCCCTCGGGCAGACCGCATAACGAAATGCTGCTGGGCGAGGAATCGACCGAAGGGGCGATCCAGTCTGACGGCGCGGTTCTGGTGTAAGGAGACCTCACATGTCGGCATTGAAAATCGAGCGCGGCGCATCCAGCCATTCGGCCTATGACCTGCGCGACCCCAACGCGGAAATCGAGGAAAGCCACACGCTGGCCGTTCTGGTCGAGAACGAGCCGGGCGTTCTGGCCCGCGTGATCGGGCTGTTTTCCGGGCGCGGTTATAACATCGACAGCCTGACCGTGGCCGAGGTGGACCATTCCGGCCACCGCTCGCGCATCACGCTGGTGACGCGCGGCACGCCAGCGGTGATCGAACAGATCAAGGCGCAGCTTGGCCGGATCGTTCCGGTCCACGAGGTTCACGACCTGACCGTCGAAGGCCCATCGGTCGAACGCGAACTGGGGCTGTTCAAGGTCGCCAGCCAGGGCGAAAAGCGGGTCGAGGCCCTGCGCATCGCCGAAATCTTCCGGGCCAAGGTGGTCGATTCGACGCTGGCAAGTTTTGTCTTTGAAATCACCGGCGCGCCGCAAAAGCTGGATGCCTTTGCCGATCTGATGCGCCCGCTGGGTCTGACCGATCTGGCGCGCACCGGCGTGGCCGCGCTGTCACGCGGAAACTGAACCCGCCATATTCAGGCGAAAGGGCGGCCGGGTCATCCCGCGCCGCCCTTTTTGCTGTAATTCGGGGTTCTGACAATCAGCCGGCTACCGAGGCCAGCCGACCAAAGAACGGTTGCGGCGCGGGCGACTTGGTCCGCGGCCCGGTCTGCGACGACACAAGACGCAGATGCGGCTCGGCCTGATCTGCGCAGCGGCGCAGCGCATCGGGCAGCGACGGGCATTGCGCCTCGCTCAACAGGGCGACACGGCGCGCATGGCGCAGCGAGGCGTGAAATTCGGTTTCCAGTTCCATCAGATCGCCGGCTTCGGGCCAGCCCATGCCCGGCATGGCCAGATTTTCACGGCCTTGAAGATAGGCCAGAGCACCCTGATCCTCACACCAGATCACCGCCTTTTCGCGGTCCGAGCTGCTCCAAACAACCACACCGATCATCTTCTGATGGCCCTTCCGACTTGCCGTCCCCCGCGGGGAAAAAGCGTTCCTGTTCGCAAGGCCGGATCATATGTCCGCGCAAATCAGAGTAAAGGTGAATGTTGGAAACCTAGTTCAAATAGTTCCCAACTTCGTGCGCTTACGTTGCGTTAAGTTTGATGCTCACTGCGGCTGCGAAGGCACCGGGTAGCCATTGTTACGCAAGGTAATTTCCTACCGGAAAAGTTCACTGAACCGAAAATCCAGAATCAGCCCGGCGGCTGGAAAGTCCTGAAACCATCAATAGATGCAGGTCATCGCCGGGGTGTTCCCCGGTGTCGCAACCTGTCTTTTTCGTCAGGTTTTTGGGTCAGGGAGGTTTTTTTTCACGGCATGGTTCGCCGCCCCCGACACAACCCGCCTGTGGCAATTATGGCACAATCCAATCTTTCACCAGACTTGCAAAATCTGCAACTTTAGGTGGAGAAAACTGGGCCGCCGCCCGATTGACGGTTGAAACGCATGCCAGCGGCGTCGAATCATGCAAAAGGCCGCCCGAATGGGGCGGCCCGAGATCGTTTCGCAAAATGATCTGGATCAAATCAGCGGGCGCGACCCGACCGCATATCCGCCACGGCACGTTCCACCTGCGCCACCCGCTGCGAGTTCGCGGGGTGCGAACCAAGGATCCGGTCGCCGGGGTCGGGCATCCGGGCAAAGAACCGGGCGCCGCGCTGCGGGTCATAGCCCGCGTTCAGCGTGATGATCGCGCCCAGATAATCGGCCTCAAGTTCCCAGTCCTTGGAATAATAGCGTGACCCGACCGAGGCGCCGATGCGGCTGGCCGTTTCGACCGCCGCCGGGTTGCCGGAATAGACCGTCGCCAGACCGCCCAGAATGACCGCCCCGGCCGTCGCCGCGCCCGATCGCTGTGACAGGTGGTTCAGGATATGGTGGCTGGCCTCGTGCCCGACGACAAAGGCCAGTTCGTCGGTGTTCTGCGCCGCCGCGATCAGCGACAGCGTGAACCCGATCACCGGGCGCCCCTGTGCGTCGATGGTCTGAAAGGCGTTGGGTTCCTGCCCGCGCCGGTCATCGACGACGAACTGGAAATCGCAGTTGATCGGCCGGGTGCGGCGGGCCAGGCATTCCCGTTCGATCATCGGCTCCATCCGCCGCATCACCGACACAAAGGACTGCGCCGCCTGCTGCGGGCTGTTCGACACCGGCGTCGGCGGCACCTGCGCCGGATAGGGGTTGGGACTGGTCGGGGCCGGGGTCGTCGGCGCCGGGGGAACCGGGACGCCGTTGCCATCCACCGGCACCTGAACGACACAGCCTGCCAGCCCGATACAGGCCATGGTGACGATTGCGGCGATCCTGCCCCTGCGCTTGTGCATCTGCGGTTAACCCTTGTTTGACCCTTGCCGTCGCTGCGGCGTTGCGGTCAATCTAGCGGCATGGCCCCTGCCGCGCCAGCACCGCGGCACATGACAACGGCGTTATACGCGAATGTTGTGCGGCGGATTTGAAAGAAAGACCTCATGTTTACCATCGAGCACGAATTCGACGCCACCGTCATCACCCTGATCGACGAGGCATCCCCCGGCGCCCGCCCCCTGAACGAAGATGTCGTCATCACCGCCTTTGACGACCGGGTGCTGGTCGAACAGATGTCGCCCGAAGGCGATACGCTGGCCACCGTCGTGTTCAGCATGGAACAGTTGCAGGAACTGCGCGCCGCGCTGAACCTGCCCGAGGGCAATTATGTGATGCGCCGCTAACCCTCGACGCGGAACAGCTTGTCGCGGGCGGTGGCGCCCCGCACCAGCACAAGCCGGGTGCGCGCGACACCCACGGCCTTGGCCAGCAGTTTTTGCACCGCGGCATTGGCCTTGCCGTCCTCGGGCACGGTGGTGACATAGACGCGGATCGCGCCGTCTTCGGCCACCACGGCATTGCGCCCGGCGCGCGGGGTGACGCGCACCGCGATTTCGGTGCCCGGCATGGAAAGATGGCTCAGATCGGTCATGCCCGCGATCATCCGCCCCCGCCGCGCCGGTCGCAAGCCCTGTTCAACCGCCGCCCGCGCCATTACATCCCCCGCAAAGACAGGAGAGATCCCATGGAACACCGCAACGACGCCGCGCTGGATTTTCTGGCAACCCGCCGCTCGCATCCGCCCAAGATGCTGCGCGAACCCGCCCCCGGCCGGGACGAGATCATGCGCCTGCTGACGCTGGCCGCGCGCGCGCCCGACCACGGCAAGCTGGAACCCTGGCGCTTTGCCGTGCTGGACCGCGCCGCGCTGGACCGGATCAAGCCCGCGCTGCACGCCGTCGTTCTGGCGACGGGCGATCAGGCGGCGGCCGACAAGGCGGCGTCGGCGTTCGATTCGCCGGTGATCATCGCGGTGATTTCCGCGCCCGTGACCAGCGACAAGATTCCGCTGTGGGAACAGCAACTGTCGGCGGGGGCGGTGTGCCTTGGGCTGGTCAATGCGGCGCTGGCCTCGGGTTGGGGGGCGGCGTGGCTGACCGGCTTTGCGGCGCTGAACCATGATTTCGCCGCCGCACATCTGGGCCTGCGCAACGGAGAACAGGTGGCGGGCCTGATCCACATCGGCACTCGGGGCGACACCCCGCCCGACCGCCCGCGCCCCGACATCGCCGCCAAGACCGGGTGGCTGTAATGGTGTTCATCGCCCTCAGCCGCGCCTTGGGCGACATGATGCGCCCGCGCATCTTTGCACTGGTGCTGACCGGCATCGCGCTGACCATCGGCCTGTTCATCGCATTGCAGGCGGGCGCGTTCTTTCTGATCCGAACCTTCGTGCCGGGCGGGTTCACCCTGCCCTTCTGGGGGCCGATCGACTTTGGCAGCGTGCTGTCATGGGCCTCGCTTGCCCTGTTTCCGCTGATCGGCTTTTTCCTGATGGCCCCGGTCGCCGCCGCCTTTGCCGGTCTGTTTTCTGAACAGGTGGCCGATGCGGTCGAGGACACCCATTATCCAGCCGCGCGGGGGCAGCCGCTCGATTTCATGGACGGACTGCTGGAATCGCTGGCGGTGATGGGTGCGGTGATCGGGGTGGCGCTGCTATCGCTGCTGACCATGCCGATCCTTGGCCCGTTCTCGCCGGTCCTGTTCTATGGCGCTAACGGCTGGCTTCTGGGGCGCGAGTTCTTTCAGATGGCCGCCCGCCGCCACCTGCACGAACCCGAGGCAACCGCCCTGCGCAAGATCAACAACGCCCGCATCACATGGGCGGGGGTGCTGATCGCGCTGCTGCTGACGGTGCCGGTGGTGAATATCGTGGTGCCGGTGCTGGCCGCCGCGACCTTCACCCACCTGTTCCACCTTATCCGTGGAACCAGCGTTCCAGCGCGATGACATCGGCGCGGGTGACGATCCCGCCAAGGATCAGCCAGGCGATGATACCCCAGATCACCGTCGCAAGCACGGTGGCCAACAGCGCCTTGCGCCCCAGCCGGGGGTCCGCAGGCGCGCCCGCCGGCGTGCCCGGCACGACCTCGCCCGCATCGGCCTGACTGCGCTGGCCAAAGGGCAGCACCAGAAACAGGGACAGAAACCACAGGATGGTATAAAGAACGATGCCGCCGGTCAGGTTCATCAGACCTGCTCCAGCTCGATCAGGCAGCCGTTGAAATCCTTGGGATGCAGGAACAGCACCGGCTTGCCATGCGCGCCGATTTTGGGTTCGCCCGTGCCAAGGACGCGTGCGCCTTCGGATTTCAGCTTGTCGCGGGCGGCGATGATGTCCTCGACCTCGAAACACATGTGATGGATCCCACCCGATGGGTTCTTGTCCAGAAACCCTTGAATCGGGCTGTTTTCGCCCAAGGGATACAACAGTTCGATCTTGGTGTTCGGCAATTCGATGAACACCACCGTCACGCCGTGATCGGGTTCGTCCTGCGGCGCGCGCACCACGGCCCCCAGCGTGTTTTCATATTGCGCGGCCGCCGCCTTCAGGTCCGGCACGGCAATGGCGACATGGTTCAGGCGTCCGATCATCTTGTCCTCCGTTTCCTGCGTTCTAAGGGGTGGGGCCGCAAAGGGGAAGGGGAACCCGCCCCCGTTAACTTCATCTTAGCGATTGGGCCGCTACCACGGAATCAGTTGATGATTCGCAGGGGAATGGCGATGCAGACAGAAGTCGGAAACAGTCTTGGCACTTTGCCCGCCTGGCGGATGAGCCTGCCGGGCCGCCCGCTGACCGGGCTGACCGTCCTGGTGGTCGAGGATTCGCGCTTCGCGTCCGAGGCGGTGCGCCTGCTCTGCCTGCGCTCGGGCGCGCGCATCCGCCGCGCCGACAGCCTGCGTTCGGCCACGCGGCATCTGCTGACCTATCGCCCGACGGTGGTGATCGCCGACATGGGCCTGCCCGATGGCAACGGCGCCGAACTGATTGCCCGCATCGCCGTGGCCGAACCGCGCGTTCCGGTGATCCTCGGTCTGTCCGGCGATCCCGACAACCGGGCGGCGGCGATGGATGCGGGTGCGGATGGTTTCCTGACCAAGCCGGTCGAAAGCCTGGCGGTGTTTCAACAGGCGATCCTGTCGGTCCTGCCGGCGGAATCGCAACCCGCTGGCCCGCGCCTGCTGCCCGATGACATGATCTTCCCCGACACCGCAGCCCTGCGCGACGATCTGGCCCATGTGGCCGAGGTGCTGTCGGGCGCGACCGATACGGCGGCCATCGACTATATCGCCCGTTTTCTGGCCGGCGTGGCCCGGTCGGCCCATGACCAGCCGCTTGAGGACGCCGCCACCGCACTGGCCCGCGATCACGAGGCAGGCCGCGCCGTCGCCGGCGATCTGGCCCGGATCAGCGGTCTGGTGCAGGATCGCCTTGCCGCCGT
>JAUNUO010000024.1:13119-16581 GCA_030538135.1 Paracoccus sp. (in: a-proteobacteria) | reverse complement strand
AAAGACGCCGCCGCAACGCGCGGCGCCGTTGCGCGCTCAATCCCGCCCCGGAATCGCCTCTGCCGTCAGCGCCGAAAGACTTTGCCGCTGTTGCCCCAAGGCATCGAAATTCGCCGGATCCAGCCATGTCTCATAGGCAAGGCGCAGCGCGGGCCATTCATCGTCAATGATCGAATACCACGCCGTATCCCGGTTGCGGCCCTTATAAATCATATGCTTGCGGAAAATTCCCTCGAAGCTGAACCCCAGCCGCAGCGCCGCCCGGCGCGAGGGCGCATTCAGCGCATCGCATTTCCATTCAAACCGGCGATAGCCATGATCGAACGCCCAGCCGATCATCAGCATCAGCGCCTCGGACGCCGCCGCCGTCTGCTGCAAGGGCGGCGTCATCAGGATATGCCCCACCTCGGCCACGCCATTGGCCGTATCAATACGCAGGAAAGATGCGACACCGACCGCCTGCCCCTCCTTTAAAATCGCATAAAAACAAGGGTCTGCGCGACTCGCTACATCCCCGACCCAGATCGCGTAATCCGCATCCGCGCCGAACGGCCCATAGCCCAGATAATCCCAGATCCAATCCGCCCCCTGCGCCGCTGCCCAGATTGGCGCGGCATGGCGTCCGGGGTCCAGCCGCTCCAATACCGCAAAGCGCCCCTCGATCCGGGCCGGGCCGGGCGCGGGCGGCGCCTGAAACCCATCAACCACCTGCCCCACCGGCCGTGCTGTCCGTGACATGATAACCCCCCGCTTTTTCAGATCAGTAGCGCCGACCTACCGCCCCCGTCCAGCCCCGACCGCACCACCATGACCGGCACAATGGTTGACAGCCGCCCGCCCCGCCCCCATGTTCGCGCCCCGATTGCAGCGCCTTAGCGAGAAGCCCATGCCCGTCGTCGTCGTCGAATCCCCCGCCAAGGCCAAGACCATCGAAAAATACCTCGGTGGCGACTACAAGGTGCTGGCCAGCTTTGGCCATGTGCGCGACCTTCCGCCCAAGGACGGCAGCGTCGATCCCGATCATGACTTTGACATGAAATGGGAAATCGCGGCAGATTCGAAAAAGCACATCAAGGCGATCAAGGATGCGCTGGCCGGTGACGACGCGCTGATCCTCGCCACCGACCCCGACCGCGAGGGCGAGGCGATCAGCTGGCACCTGCGCGAGGCGCTGGCCTCCTCGCTGAAAAAGGGCAAGGCGGTCAGCCGCGTGACCTTCAACGCCATCACCAAATCCGCCGTCACCGAGGCGATGGCCAACCCGCGCGAGATCGACCAGGCGCTGGTCGATGCCTATCTGGCCCGACGCGCGCTGGATTATCTGGTCGGCTTCAACCTCTCGCCGGTGCTGTGGCGCAAGCTGCCCGGCGCGAAATCGGCGGGCCGGGTGCAATCCGTCTGCCTGCGGCTGATCGTCGACCGCGAGATGGAGATCGAGGCGTTCCGCGCCCGCGAATACTGGTCGGTCCACGCCCGACTGGCCACGCCCGGCGGCGCGGAATATGACGCCACCCTCACCTCGCTGGCGGGGAAAAAGCTGGACCGTTTCGATCTGGCCGATGCGCCGGCGGCGGCTTTGGCCGTCAGCGCCGTCGCCAGCCGCGATCTGCGCGTCACCGATGTCACCGCCAAACCCGCCAGCCGCAACCCCTGGCCGCCCTTCATGACCAGCACCCTGCAACAAGAGGCGTCGCGCAAGCTGGGCATGGGCGCCAAGGCCTGCATGTCCACGGCGCAGCGGCTGTATGAGGCGGGCTACATCACCTATATGCGGACCGACGGCATCGACATGGCGCCCGAGGCGGTGATGGCCGCCCGCGATGCGATCCGGGCCAAATTCGGCGACAATTACCTGCCGAAATCGCCGCGCATGTACAAGAACAAGGCAAAGAACGCGCAAGAGGCGCATGAATGCATCCGCCCCACCGACATGATGCTGTCGCCCGACAAGCTGCGCGTGACAGCGGATGATCAGCGCAAGCTCTATGATCTGATCTGGAAACGCACGCTGGCCAGCCAGATGGAAGCGGCGCGGATGGAGCGCACCACCGTCGAGATCGCCAGCCCCGATAATCAGGTGGGTCTGCGCGCCAACGGGCAGGTGATGCTGTTCGACGGCTTTTTGCGCGTTTACGATCAGGGCCGCGACGACGACGATGGCGATGACAGCGCCCGCCTGCCCCAGATCACGGCGGGCGAGCCCGCACGTCAGGTGCCGGGCGGCTTCGACGCCGAACTTACCCGCGCCCGCGAAAAGGGTAGCGCCGCGCCGGACGCCCCGCAGGGGATCCCGACCGCCCCCGGCCTGATCGCCGCCGCCGGCACGGCCACCGCCGCGCGCCAGCATTTCACCCAGCCCCCGCCCCGCTATACCGAGGCGACATTGGTGAAACGGATGGAGGAACTGGGTATCGGTCGCCCCTCGACCTATGCCAGCATCGTCACCACGATCCAGGACCGCGCCTATGTCCGCAAGGACGGCCAGCGTCTGATCCCCGAAGACAAGGGGCGGCTGGTGACGGTGTTCCTGACCGAATATTTCCCGCGCTATGTCAGCTATGACTTCACCGCCGAGATGGAAACCGAACTGGACGAGATCAGCGCCGGCGACCGTCTGTGGCGCGAGGTGCTGACCCGGTTCTGGCGCGACTTCACCAAGGCGCTGGAAGGCACGTCCGAACTGCGCATCTCCGAGGTGCTGACCGCCATCGACGACGCGCTGGCCCCGCATCTTTACCCGCCCCGCCCCGATGGTGGCGATCCGCGCGAATGCCCGCTGTGTGGCAAGGGGCGGCTGAACCTGAAAACGGCGCGGTCCGGCGGCGCCTTCATCGGCTGCGGCAATTACCCCGAATGCCGCTATACCCGCCCGCTGTCGGCGCCCGATGGCGACGAACCCATGGGCGACCGCGTTCTGGGCCATGACAACGGCGATGAGATCAGCCTGCGCGTCGGCCGCTTCGGCCCCTATGTCCAACGCGGCGAGGCGACCGAGGAAACGCCGAAACCGCCCCGCGCCAGCATCCCAAAGGGGTGGGATTCGGCCGGTCTCGATCTGGATCGCGCCTTGATGCTGCTAAACCTGCCGCGCCAGATCGGCCCGCACCCCGAGGACGGGCAGATGATCGAATCCGCCATCGGGCGTTTTGGCCCCTACGTCAAACACGGCTCGAAATACGCCAACCTTCCGGATGTGGACGAGGTATTCACCATCGGCATGAACCGCGCCGTCGAGGTGCTGGCAGCCAAACAGACCCGAGGCCGCACCGCCGCAGCCCCCCTGCGCGAATTAGGCGACCACCCGGACGGCGGCGGAATTCAGGTGATGAGTGGCCGCTATGGCCCTTATGTCAAATGGGAAAAGATCAACGCCACCCTGCCCCGCGACGTCACGCCCGAGGACATCACTCTGGAACAGGCGCTGGACCTGATCGCCGCCAAAGCCGCCAAATCCCCGAAAAA
>JAUNUO010000024.1:0-13019 GCA_030538135.1 Paracoccus sp. (in: a-proteobacteria) | reverse complement strand
CTCTGGAACAGGCGCTGGACCTGATCGCCGCCAAAGCCGCCAAATCCCCGAAAAAACCCGCGAAAAAAGCCCCGGCTGCCAAGACAGCCAAGACGGCCAAGACCGCCGCGAAAAAGCCCGTGACCAGAAAAACCACGAAGAAGGCGGCCACCCCAAAGGAATGACCGCCCGATTACTGTTTGCCCGAATACGCAAGGGGGGTGCTCACGCGCATCGTTCAGCGATCGCGCCCCTTGAGCCAGTCACGCAGGGCGACGGCGTTGTTATGCGTCTCGTCCTTCGCGGCATAGATCAGCGTGACAGGCCCCGTGGCCACCAGCTCGCGCAAGGTCTGCACGGCCGCGGGGTTCGCTTCCAGTTCGGCGGCATACTGCCGCTGAAACTCGGACCACAGCGCCGGATCGTGATGAAATTCGTGCCGCAGCGCGTCGGTTGGGGCGATTTCCTTCAGCCACAGGTCCAGCGCCAAGGCCTCATGCGTCAGGCCGCGCGGCCACAGCCGGTCCACCAGAACCCGCGCCCCATCATCGGGCGCGGGCGGATCATAGGCGCGCTTGACCGCGATCCCGGCCATCCCGCTATTCCTTCAGCGCCTCGACGTTCAGCTGAATCTGAACCTCGTCACTGACCGCCGGGGCAAAGGCGCCAAGGCCGAAATCCGACCGCTTGATTTCGGCCGTGCCGCTGAACCCGACCGCCGGCTTCTGTTCGACAGGGTTCTGACCGGCGTTGTTCAGCACCATGTCCAGCACCACCGGATGCGTCTGGGCGTTCAGCGTCAGATCGCCGGTGACACGGGCGGTGTTGCCTTCGCCCGGCTCGACCGCGGTGGACACAAAGGTCACTTCGCCGCCATCGCCGTCAAGAAAATCGGCGCTGCTCAGATGTGCATCCAGATCGGGCGAAACGGTCCTGATCGACAACGCCGGAAACCGCGCCTCGACCGACGAATTGGCGGGGTTTTCAGAATCCAGCACCACTTTCCCCGTGATCCCGTTCACCACGCCATAGCTGGTGCTAAACCCCATATGATTATAAGAAAACAGCGCCTGCGCATGATGCGGATCAAACGCATAGGTGCCGCTTTCGGGGATGTCCTGCGCCACTGCGCCGACAGGAACGGCCAAGGCGAACGCCGCCGCAATCAGCCCGTATTTCATCGGAAAGTCTCCTTGCAAAGCGATACAACACAGGCGGCCCGGTTCCGGTTCCCGAATCGCCTTGCTTTCGCGAGCGGTGCCGTTATAAAGCCACATCCTTCCGCACAGATGCGAAACCGGCGCAGCCTCTCGTGGCGGGGCGCGGAAGGGATGACCCGCCGTTGAAGCCGCCTTTGAGAACCGAAAGGATCGCCATGCCCCTTTACGAGCATGTGCTGATCGCCCGTCAGGACCTGTCGAATGCGCAGGCCGAAGGGCTGATCGAACATTTCTCGACCGTGATCGCCGACAACGGCGGCAAGGTCATCGAGAACGAATACTGGGGTGTGCGCACCCTCGCCTACAAGATCAACAAGAACCGTAAGGGCCACTATGCCTTCCTGCGTTCGGACGCGCCCTCGGCCGCCGTGCAGGAAATGGAACGTCTGGCCCGTCTGCATGACGACGTGATGCGCGTCATGTCGATCCGCGTGGACGCCCACGAGGAAGGCCCCTCGGTCCAGATGCAGAAACGCGACGAACGTGACCGGGGCGACCGCGGTGATCGTGGCGACCGCGGCGGCGACCGTGGTGATCGTGGCGAGCGCCGCGAACGTCGTGAACGCGCGTAAGGAGATCTGAACATGGCAAACAAACCGTTTTTCCGCCGTCGCAAGGTCTGCCCGTTCTCGGGTGAGAACGCGCCCGCCATCGACTACAAGGACACGCGCCTGTTGCAGCGTTACATCAGCGAACGCGGCAAGATCGTGCCTTCGCGCATCACCGCCGTTTCGGCGAAAAAGCAGCGGGAACTGGCCCGCGCGATCAAGCGCGCGCGTTTCCTGGCCCTGCTGCCCTACGCCGTGAAGTAAGGAGCCGCCATCATGCAAGTCATTCTGCTGGAACGTGTGGCCAAGCTGGGCCAGATGGGCGAAGTGGTGAACGTCAAGGAAGGTTACGCCCGTAACTTCCTTCTGCCGCAGGGCAAGGCGCTGCGCGCCTCTGACGCCAACATCAAGGCGTTCGAGGATCAGAAGGCCGCTCTGGAGGCCCGCAATGCCGAGAGCAAGGTCGATGCCGAAAAGGCCGCCGCGAAACTGGACGGCGAAAAATTCGTGCTGATCCGGTCGGCCTCGGACGCCGGGGCGCTTTATGGTTCGGTCACCCCGCGCGACGTGGAACAGGCCGCACGCGAAGCCGGTCACGAGGTGGATCGCAAGCAGGTTGTTCTGGGTGCGCCCATCAAGGAACTGGGCCTGCACACCGTCACCGTCCACCTGCACCCCGAAGTCGAGGCCGAAATCGTGCTGAACGTCGCCCGTTCGCCAGAAGAAGCCGAACTGCAAGCCTCGGGTAAGACCATTCAGGACGCCGCGGCCGAGGCTGACGCCGAAGCCGAATTCGAGATCGCCGAACTGTTCGACGACATCGGTGGCGCTCAGGACGACGAGGACGAAGGTCCGGTGCGCGGCGCAGGCGACAACTGATCGCCGCCACAAGGCACATCTTCAGCCGCGCCGGGAAACCGGCGCGGTTTTTCGTTACGGCCCCATTCGCCATTTGACCCCGCGACTTGGCTGTGAAACAGCAGGATCAACACGGAAAGGACGACCATGAGTGATTTGTTGACCCGGCTTTTGTCCGAACGCGACTGGCTTCTGGCCGATGGCGCGACGGGGACCAACCTGTTCAATATGGGTCTGTCGTCCGGCGAACCGCCGGAATTGTGGAACGTCGATCAGCCCGACAACATCCGCAAGCTGTATCGCGGCGCGGTCGAAGCGGGGTCCGATCTGTTCCTGACCAACACCTTCGGCGGCAACGCCAGCCGTCTCAAGCTGCACAAGGCCGAGCGCCGCGTTCGCGAGTTGAACCGCGTTGCCGCCGAACTGGCGCGAGATGTGGCGGATGCGGCCGGTCGTCCGGTGGTTGTCGCGGGCAGCGTGGGGCCAACCGGCGAGATCATGGCCCCGATGGGCAGCCTGACTCACGAACTGGCGGTCGAGATGTTCCATGAACAGGCCGAGGGGCTGAAAGAAGGCGGCGCCGATGTGCTGTGGGTCGAAACCATCAGCGCACCCGAGGAATTCAAGGCCGCCGGCGAGGCCGCCCGGCTGGCCGGGATGCCTTGGTGCGGCACCATGAGCTTTGACACCGCCGGCCGCACGATGATGGGCGTCACCTCGGCGCAACTGGCGGCGCTGGTCGAAAAGCTGACGCTGCCGCCCGTCGCCTTTGGCGCGAATTGCGGCGTGGGTGCGTCGGATCTGCTACGCACGGTCAACGGCTTTGTCGCCACCGGAACCGAACGTCCGATCATCGCCAAGGGCAATGCGGGGATTCCGCGCTATGAACACGGGCATATCCATTATGACGGCACGCCCGATCTGATGGCCGATTACGCCGTTCTGGCCCGCGATCTGGGCGTGCGGATCATCGGCGGCTGCTGCGGCACCATGCCCGACCATCTGCGCTCCATGCGCGAGGCGCTGGAAACCCGGCCACGCGGTGAAAAACCATCGCTGGACGAGATCGCCGCGAAACTGGGCGGCTTTTCCTCGGCCAGCGACGGCACCGACGGCAGCGGCCCGACCCGCGATCGCAGTAACCGCCGGCGCGGCTAGAACAGCGTCAACTGATCCCCCGCCCGTGGCGGCGGACCGAAGCGGCTGCAATCCAGCGGCGGCGTATCGGTGCTGTAACCCAGCCGCCGTCGCGCCAGACGGAACCGTTGCTGCATCAGGTCGGCCTCGGTTCCTTCGCCGCGCATCCGGTGGCCGAAGCGCGGATCGTTGTCGCGCCCGCCGCGCATGGATTGAACCCGCCGCATGATATACGCCGCCTTGCCGGGGTGGTGCCGGTCCAGCCAGTCGCGGAACAGCGGCGCCACCTCATGCGGTAGGCGCAGCGGAATCATGCTGGCGTTAATCGCGCCGGCGGCGCGCGCCGCGGTCAGGATCGCTTCTATCTCGGGCTCGGTCAGGACGGGGATCACCGGCGCGACCATGACCCGCACCGGCACCCCGACCGCCGCTAGGTCGCGGATCATCCGCAGCCGCGTGGCGGGCGGCGGGGCGCGGGGTTCGAGCGCCCGCGCCAGCCCGGCATCCAGCGTCGTCACCGACACGCCGACAAAAGCCATCCGCTTGGCCGCCAGTTCCGCCCACAGGGCCACATCGCGCAGCACGGTGTGCCCCCGCGTCACCAGCGTCACCGGATGGTTCCAGTCCGACAGCACCCGCAGGATGCCCGGCATGATCGCCAGCCGCGATTCAGCGGGCTGATAGGGGTCGGTGTTGGTCCCCATCGCAATCGGCGCGCAGCGATAGGACCGGCGCGCCAGTTCGCGCGCCAGCACCGCCGCCGCACCGGGTTTCGCGGTGAGCTTCGTTTCGAAATCCAGCCCCGGCGAAAGGCCCAGATAGCTGTGGGAAGGCCGGGCAAAGCAATAGATGCAGCCATGTTCGCAACCGCGATACGGATTGATCGACCGATCGAAGGGCACATCCGGGCTGGTGTTGCGGGTGATGATGCTGCGCGGCGTTTCGGTTGTAATCTCGGTCCGCAGCAGGCGGCTATCCTCGGGGATGTCCCAGCCGTCTGACTCGCGCTCGGACCGCATGGGTTCGAACCGGCCCGGCGGGCGGGTATCGGCCCCGCGGGACTTGAGACGTTCATCGGGATCGCGAGGCGGTAACATCCCCGAATATTAGAACATTTCAGGAACAAATACCAGCCTGTCGCTGGGTTGGTCGCCGACGGATGGCCGCATGTCGCAATCGGGCTTTCCAAAAGGAAAAATCCACGCCACATCCGGCATATAGCGGCAGGGAGCAAAGCCATGTCTGATGACGAGATCATCCTTTCGGAACTGAACGACGACGACCTTGTCCAGCAGATGATGGACGACCTTTACGACGGCCTCAAGGAAGAGATCGAGGACGGCGTCAACATTCTTCTGGAACGTGGCTGGACACCTTATGACGTGCTGACCAAGGCGCTGGTCGCGGGCATGACCATTGTCGGCCATGATTTCCGTGACGGCATCCTGTTCGTCCCCGAGGTGCTGCTGGCAGCCAATGCGATGAAGGGCGGCATGGCGATCCTGAAACCGCTGCTGGCCGAAACCGGCGCGCCGCGCGTGGGCAAGATGGTGATCGGCACCGTCAAGGGCGACATCCACGACATCGGCAAGAACCTGGTGGCGATGATGATGGAAGGCGCCGGATTCGAGGTGGTCGATCTGGGCATCAACAACCCGGTCGAAAACTATATTGATGCCGCCAAACGCGAGGACGCCGACATCATCGGCATGTCCGCCCTGCTGACCACGACCATGCCCTATATGAAGGTCGTCATCGACACGATGAAGGAACAGGGCATCCGCGAGGATTACATCGTCTTGGTCGGCGGCGCCCCGCTGAACGAGGAATTCGGTCGCGCCATCGGCGCCGACGCCTATTGCCGCGATGCCGCCGTGGCGGTCGAGACGGCCAAGCAGTTCATCGCCCGCAAGCACAACCAGTTGTCGGCGGGATGACCACCGCAGCCGGGGGTTTCACACCCCCGGACCCCCGTGGGATATTTGTAAACCGAAGATGCCAGTTGATCGGACAGCGCAGGGCGGCGAAATGCCGCCGGTTTTTATGCAGAATCGCCTTTCCAACCTGCGACCCGCATCCCATATTCATGGGCAGGAGAAGGATTCGCCATGCCACTGCCGCATTTTCTGTTTCTGGTCGCCGTTATCATCCTGTTTGCCGGGGTGACGCTGTGGGCCTCGGTCGCGGCAGGAATACCACTGGCGGCGCTGGCGGTCGTTGCGCTGATGGGGGCGGCGGTGCTGCACCTGTCGATGCGCGACCATGAAGGCTGACACCCCCGCCCTGCCCCGTATCCTGCTGTTGGCCTGCGGCGCGCTTGCCCGCGAGGTCATCGCAATTCGCGATGCCAACGGCTGGACGCATATGGACCTGCATTGCCTGCCCGCCGACCTGCACCTGCGGCCCTCGCTGATCCCCGACGCGGTCGAGGCGGCCATCCGGCAACGCGGCGCGGCCTATGACAAGGTGATCGTGGTCTATGCCGACTGCGGCACCGGCGGGCTGTTGCAGGCGCGCTGTCGTGATCTGGGGGTCGAGATGATCCCCGGCCCGCATTGCTATGCGTTCTTTGACGGACTGGACGCCCATGCGGCGCGTGCCGAAGCCGAATTCACCGCCTTTTATCTTACAGATTTTCTGGTGCGCCAGTTCGATGCCTTTGTCTGGCGCGCCATGGGGTTCGACCGCCACCCCGAACTGATCCAGATGATGTTCGGCAATTACGAAAGCCTGATCTATCTGGCCCAGACCGACGACCCCGCGCTGGACCGCATGGCCGAGGATGCGGCGGCGCGGCTTGGGCTGCGATACGAACGGCGATCCACGGGCTATGGCGACCTGCCCGCCGTGCTGTCAGGATTGAGTGCTGCTTTGCCATGATGCGTTGGGCCGGACCAGACGACGCCGAAGCCTTGGGGCGGGTGATGTTCGATGCCATTCATCGTGGCAAAAGCCCCTATACCCCCGCGCAGCAGAACGCCTGGTTGCCCGCACCGAATGCCGGTCGCGCTTGGGCCAGCCGGCTGGCGCGACAGCGCGTTGCCATGGCCGAGATGGACGGTCGGGCGGTTGGCTTCATGACCTTGGCCGAGGATGGCCGCATTGATCTGGCGTTTCTACTGCCGGAATATCGTGGCCACGGGCTGTTTCATCAGCTTTACGAAATGCTGGAACAGGACGCCCGAGACCGCGGGCTGGATTCGCTGTATACCCACGCCAGCCTGATGGCGGAAGGGCCGTTCATGGCCGCAGGCTTTCGCACCGAGCGGGCCGAGCAGGTCGAACGCGACGGGCAGGTTCTGGCACGCTTTCTGATGCGCAAATGGCTGGTGTGATCCGGCCTCAGCTTTCCAGTTCGGCGTCCCAGTAAAGGAAATCCATCCAGCTTTCGTGCAGATAGTTCGGCGGGAAACGCCGCCCGACTGCATGCATCTCCTCGGGCGTCGGACGCCGTGCCGGGCGGCGCAGGGTCAGGCCGGAATGGCGCAGGCTGCGGTTCGCCTTGCGCAGGTTGCAGGGCGAACAGGCGGCGACGACGTTTTCCCAGCTGGTGACGCCGCCGCGCGACCGGGGCACCACATGGTCAAAGGTCAGATCGCCTCTGGCGCCGCAATACTGACAACAGAATTCGTCCCGCAGAAAAAGATTGAAGCGCGTAAATGCTACGCGCTTCTGGGGTTTGACATAATCTTTCAGCACAACGACCGAGGGGATGCGGAAGGCCTGTCTCTGGCTTCGCACCACCTCGTCATATTCGGCCAATATGTTCACCCGGTCCAGAAACACCGCCTTGATCGCCTCTTGCCAGGGCCACAGCGACAGCGGGTAATAGGACAGCGGGCGGTAATCGGCGTTCAGGACCAATGCGGGGTGATGGCGCAGGCTTGCCGGCTCGCGCACAAAGTGGGTTCTGAAATCGCTTGCCTCATCGAGCATTCGCAACCTTTCGCCTGCCCCGATGCGCGGGGCGTGGCCAGATCCTTGCCGCGACTATATATCGCGTTCCGGGTCTGGCAAGCCCCCGCATCTGTCCTTTTTCGCCGCATAACGCGATGCTGTGACGCAGGTGTGACAATCGCGGCGGTTTGTGTCAGTCTGGTCGGCATGATGCCGCCTGTTCTGGGAACCTTGGAATCGGCCCTCTATGCCGATGATCTGAATGCCGCCCTTGCGTTCTGGCAGGGGGTGATCGGCCTGACGCCGTTTCAGCAGGTAAAGGATCGGCATGTCTTTTTCCGCGTCGCACCCGATCAGGTGTTGCTGGTATTCCGCGCCGAAGCGACCGAACGCCCGCCAAAGCCCGATGCCCGCCTGCCGGTTCCGCCACATGGCGCGCGCGGGCCGGGGCATTACTGTCTGGCCGTGGCGCCCGAAACCATGGACGACTGGCGCGCGCATCTAGAAAGTAACGGTATCGCGATCGAGGCCGATTTCCGCTGGCCGAACGGGGCACGCTCGATCTACTTCCGCGACCCGGCGGGCAATTCCATCGAACTGGCCGATCCGGCGATCTGGAAAGATTAGAATTCGACCCCGCGCTGCGCCTTGACCCCCTGCGCCTTGAACGGATGCTTGATCTCGGTCATCTCGGTCACCAGATCAGCAGCCTCGATCAGCAGATCGGGGGCGTTACGGCCGGTCAGCACGACATGGGTCATTGCCGGTTTTTCATCCAGCAGGAAATCGATTACCTCGCCCGCATCCAGATAGCCATAGCGCAGCGCGATGTTGATTTCGTCCAGCAGAACCATCTGCACCGAAGGATCTCGGATCAGTTCCTTCGCCTTGTTCCATGCCGCCTGCGCCGCCGCGATATCTCGTTCGCGGTCCTGCGTGTTCCAGGTAAAGCCCTCACCCATCACGTGGATCTGGCACTGATCGGCGAAATGCTCCTCGATGACGCGGCGCTCGCCAGTGTCCCAAGCCCCCTTGATAAACTGCACCACCGCGCAGGGCATCCCCCAACCGATTGCGCGCAGGATCATGCCAAACCCCGAGGACGACTTGCCCTTACCCTTGCCGGTATGGACGATAATCAACCCCTTCTCGGCCGTCTTGTCGGCCATCATCCGTTCGCGCGCGGCCTTGATCTTTGCCATCTTCTCGCGATGGCGGTCGCTGTCGTCCATGCCCATGCCTTCCTGTTTGCCCAAATACGCAGGGGGTCCGGGGGCTCGCCCCCGGCTTACAGATAATCCCCGCGCGACAGCCCGTATTTGGCCATCTTCTCGTTGAGGGTTCGCCGCGGCAGACAGAGCTCCTCCATCACCGAGGCGATCGAGCCCTTGTGCCGCCGCATCGTATTGTCGATCAGCATCTTTTCAAAGCTCTCGACATATTCCTTCAACGGCTTGCCCTCGGTCGTGGTCGCCTGCTGCGTATCCTCGCCATCGGCCATCAGCAGCGAGGTGATCGACCCCGATCCGCGCCGGTTCTGCAAGACTGCGCGTTCGGCCACATTGATAAGCTGGCGGATATTGCCCGGCCAAGGCGCCTGCAACAGTTGCGCGGCTTCCTGCGCGGTGACCTGCGGCGGCTCGCAGCCGTATTCCTCGGCGAACTGTTCGGTCATGCGGGTGAACAGCGCCAGAATATCCTCGCCCCGCGCGCGCAGGGGCGGCAGGGTGATCTGCAAGGCGGACAGGCGATAGAACAGATCGGGGCGCAGGCTGTCCTCGGCCCGGCGCCCTTCGCCGCGGGCGTTGGAAATGGCGATGATCCGGGTTTCCGCGGGCGCGCCCTGATCGGCGATAAAAGCCAGCAGCCGGGCCTGCAACGGTTCGGTCAGCGCCTCGATATCCTCAAGGCACAGTGTGCCGCCCCGCGCTTCCTCGACAGCGGGCAGCCCATCCTCGACCGGGCCGAACAGGCGCTCGGACAGGGTATCCGGCGCATAGGCGGCACAACTGATCGGGATGAATTTCTTGGTCGCGCGCGGCCCGACCGCATGCAACGCATGGGCGACCAACGTTTTGCCGGTGCCGGTTTCCCCGTCGATCAGCACATGCCCGTCGGCCTGTCCCAGATCGAGGATGTCTTCGCGCAGGCGTTCCATCACCGGGCTGGCGCCGATCAGTTTCGACATGACCTGCTGCCCCTCGGACAGGTCGCGGCGCAACGCGCGATTGTCCAGCGTCATCCGCCGGGTCTGCGTCGCCTTCTTGGCAAGTTCGGTCATGCGGTCTGGGTTGAAGGGCTTTTCCATAAAGTCCATCGCGCCAAGGCGCATCGCCTCGACCGCCATCGGCACGTCGCCGTGGCCGGTAATCATGATGACCGGCAGCCCCGAATCCAGCGCCATCAGCTTTTTCAGAAAGGCCATCCCGTCCATGCCGGGCATGCGGATGTCGGTCACGACGACGCCGGGCCAATCGGCCCCGATCACCTTCAGCGCCTCTTCGGCACTGGGATAGGTTTCGGTTTCAAACCCGGACAGGACCAGCCACTGGCTGATCGATTCCCGCATATCGGGTTCATCATCGACAATTGCGATTTTCAACTTGCGCGCCATCCGGCGTCATTCCTTTCGCTTGTACCCCCGGGCCGTCCGTTCCGTGAACGTCCGACCCCCACCCGTTATTCCGCAGCCATCGACCGCTGCGGCTTCGTCCCCGCCGCACCATGCAACGGCAGTTCCATCGTAAAGACGGCCCCGCCGGTCACCTCGTTATGCGCCGTCAGCCGCCCCCCCATGTCGGCCACGATGCCCGATGAAATCGCCAGACCCAAGCCGGTTCCCTCGCCCGGCTTTTTCGTCGTCCAGAACGGTTCAAACAGTTTTTCAAGATCAGAGACACCCGGCCCGTTGTCGCGGACGGACACATAGGCGTGCGCCCCCTCACTGACTTCGATCTCGACCAGCGGCGTCTGGGTGTTCTTGACCGCATCCACGGCGTTCCGCAGCAGGTTGATGATGACCTGTTCCAGACGGATACGGTCGGCCGTCACCATCACCCGGCGGCGCGGCAGCTTGTGGGTAATGCGGACCATGCGTTCGCGCAACTGCGGCTCCATCATGGTCAGCGCGGATGAGACGGCAGCCCGCAGATCGACAGGTTCGAACGCCTCGCCGCCCTTGCGGGCATAGGATTTGAGTTGCCGCGTGATCGCGCCCATCCGTTCGATCAGATCGTCGATGCGGTGGAACGAGGCCAACGCCTCGTCCGGGCGGCCGCGTTGCAGCAACAGCCGCGCGCCCGCAAGATAGGTCTTCATCGCGGCCAGCGGCTGATTCAGTTCGTGACTGATGCCCGCCGACATTTCGCCCAAGGCCGCCATTTTCGACGATTGCTGCACCGTCTGTTCGGCGACGCGCAATTCGTTCTGCACCCGCTCGCGTTCGGCGATCTCGCGGGTGAGGCGGGCGTTCAGCGCGCGCAGATCGGCGGATTCGCGCATGAACGCCTCGGATTGGGCGCGGGCGCGGTGCGACAACAGATAAAACGTCGCCGCCAGCAGAATCGCCAGCCCCATGATTTCCAGCGCGAGGACGGCGTTCACCCGTTCGCGCACGGAATCATAGGCGGTGAATGTAATCATCCGCCAGCCGCGGAACGGGATGCGGCTTTCCGTCTGCATCACTGCACGGCCCTTGACATAGGCATCGACGGGCGCGTTGCTCCAGTCGGTGGTGACCTGAAATGCCCGCTGAATGGCCGAAGGCGCGGACCGCACCTCAAGCGCCTCGGGCAGCGTCAGCCCGCGCCAGCGCGGTTCGGTCGCAAGGATGATGCTGCCTTCACTGTCGGTCACGGCAACCGCATCAGAGACACTGGCCCAGGATCGTTCCAGCCGGGTCAGATCGGCACCTACCACGATCACGCCCAGGGTCTTGCCATCGGCGATGATCGCACGAGAATAGGCGAATTCGTGGCCGCCCTCGTCACGGATCGAGACGGTGAACACGCTGTCGCGCGACCGCAGCGCCTCGACGAAAAAGGGCTGGTGGCTGTTGTTCGTGCCGATCTGAAAGCGGTCAGTGGCGCCCACGGTGCGCCCGGTCGAATCCAGCAACGATATCGAGGCCGCGCCGATTTCCTTTTGCGCCCCGATGAGACGGGCCGAGGTGGTCGAGAAATCATTGCCCCGTAAGGATCCGATCAGCGACGGATCGCGCGCCAGCAGCAAGGGCACCACCGAGGTGCGCTGCAATTCGGAAATCAGGTTGCCGGTATAAAGTGCGGCACGCATTTCCGCCCGGACGCGGGTATTTTCCGAAAAGCGTTCGGTCAGCCAGGCGTTCGTCACCCAGACCAGCGCGGCACCGGCCAAAAGGATGGCCGCCACCGCCGCGCGCAACCACCATGGGTTGCGCAGCGCACCGCCTTCGGCGGCTGGTCGGTCGTCCTCGATATGATCGCGCTGACTCACCCGGCGGTCCGTCTGTTGATGCCCGATTCAGGCAATCTAAGCGCGCGCGGGGGTTCGCTCAAGTCACGCGGTCGCCAGCGCGCGCATCAGCCCGGAAAACAGCGCCCTGCCATCGGTGCCGCCAAGCGCAGGATCGGCGGCGCGTTCGGGATGCGGCATCATCCCCAGCACGCGACGGTTGTCAGACAGCACGCCGGCAATATCCGCGACCGCGCCGTTGACGCCGGGCGCATAGGTGAATGCGATCCGGTCCTGATCGCGCAGCGCGGCCAGCCCTTCGGGGTCGATCTGATAATTGCCCTCGTGATGCGCGATGGGAACGGTGATCTGTTGGCCCGGCGCATAATCGCGGGTGAAGTCGCTGTCGGTGGTGGTCACCGTCAGCGTCACCGGCTTGCACAGAAAGGTCAGCCCGGCATTGCGCATCAGCGCGCCGGGCAGCAGGCCCAGTTCGGTCAGCACCTGAAATCCGTTGCAGACGCCCAGAACGTAACCACCCTTTTGGGCGTGGTCGCGCAGGGCCCGGGCGATGGGGGATTGCGCCGCGATCGCCCCGCAGCGCAGATAATCGCCAAAGCTGAACCCGCCCGGAACAGCCACCAGATCGGTGCCGTCCGGCAGCGCGTCATCCTTGTGCCAGACGCGGCTGACATCTGCACCGGCCTGTTGCAGTGCGACGGCCAGATCACGGTCGCAGTTCGATCCGGGAAAGGTGATGACGGCGGCTTTCATCTGTGGCTCCTGCCCTTGGATGGCCTGATGTAGCTCAAGGCGGCGTTCAGGGAAAGGGGGGCCAGCCCCCCCCCCGCCGTTGGCGCCCGCCCGTAAGATTTAGGCCAAGCTGAAGATCATGCCGGATCGGTGGTCAGGCGCAGGTCGCGCATCAGGTCGGGCGGCAGGATGTTGA
>JAUNUO010000231.1 GCA_030538135.1 Paracoccus sp. (in: a-proteobacteria) | reverse complement strand
TTGCCCCGATGCCGGGCACCAGTGTCCTGTTCGACACCGGCCCTGCCGCGGCCGCGCATCTGGATCAGCGTTCCGGTCTGCGGATCGAAGCTGCGGGGCAGGGCGCGGACGGGTTTGCCCGCTACCGCATCCTGCTGTGATGGGTCAGATTTCCTCGACCCTGACGGTGACGGACAGCATTTCCGCGCCCGGCCCGGCCCGCATTCCCCGGATCGGCGCGGCATCGGGCGCATCAAGGCCCGACCCCAGCCGCACATAGCGATCATCCGGGCAACAGCCGTTGGCGGCGTCAAAGCCGATCCAGCCCAGACCCTCGATATGGATTTCCGCCCAGGCATGGGCCGCTTCATGGGGCGTGCCGTCGATGGTCGAATGCAGATAGCCCGACACATAGCGCGCCGGCAGATCGCGCAGCCGTGCCACGGCGATCAGGGCGTGGGCGTGATCCTGACAGACGCCTTCGCCAAGGGCCAGCGCTTCGGCGGCGGTGGTGCGGGCATGGGTGACGCCGGGGCGATAGGCGATGGCCGCCTGAACCCGCCGCGACAGATCATGCGCCAGATTCAGCGCGCCGTCGCCCTGACCACCCTTGGCCAGATCGGTCAGGGCGGCATCGGGGGCTGTCGTCCCGGTTCCGCGCAGATAAGCCAAGGGGTTGATGACCTCGCGGTGGCCGCGCAGGATGCCGAACAGATCGGTCGTCTCGACCACGCCCGAACAGTGCACCGCGATTTCATCCAGCGGGCCGCGCACCGTCCAGCCCTCAATCCAGTCGCCGGCCCCGTCGCGAAAGACCGGGCCGCGTATCCCGCCGGTCACCTCGATCTTCCATTCGATTGCCCTCTGCCCGTCAGATGCCGATGGCGTCAACCGCAGGCTCTGGATCAGGTTCCGCGCCGGCAGGTCATAGTGATAGCGCGTTTCGTGCAGGATTTTCAGTTTCATGCCTGCACCCCTCCGGCCAGGTAATCCTGATGCACGAGATTCGCGACGGTGGCGATTTCCCCGATGAACCATGTCAGGAATTCGTGCAGCCCTTCGTCGAAGATCATGTCGATATCGTGCTGTCGCAAGCGGTCCAGAACCTGCCGCGCCTTGTCGCGGGCCGTGTGCGGCACGCCGTCGCCATAACGGCGCGCCAGACCTTCGAGGTTCCAGACCGTTTCATACAGCGAGGTAATCAGCGATCGCGGGCTTTCGCCGTTCAGGATCATGAAATCCGCGACCCGCGCGGCCGTCACATCGCCGCCATAGGCCCAGTGAAACGCCCGATGCGCCGACAGCGCCCGCAGGACCACCTGCCATTGGTAATTGTCCAGTTCCGACCCGACGAATTCCACCCGTGGCAGCAGGACGAAATATTTGACATCCAGAATCCGTGCGGTCGCATCGGCCCGTTCCAGCCCATAGCCGAGGTTGATGAAATGCCAGCCGTCGTTGCGCAATTGCGTGGCATTGATCGCGCCGCGCACCGTCGATGCGCTGCGGGTGACGAAATCGGTCAGATCCGCGCCCTCCAACTGGCCGCGCGGCATGTTCTCGATCCGGCGCAGGTCCTGATAGGCGCTGTTCAGCGCATCCCAGACCTGCCCGGTCAGTGCGGTGCGCACGATGCGCCCGCCCTCGCGCGCCTTCTCAAAGCAGGACACGACCGAGGACGGGTTGCTGCGGTCGAAATACAGGTATTCCTCGATGTTTTCCTGCGACAACCGGTCATATCTGGCGGCAAATCCCCCTGCCGTTCCTGACGCCCGCAGCAGGGAATTCCATTCGTTGTCATAGCCCTCTTCGGAATTGGGCATCAGGGTGATGCGCTGGCCGACATGCAGAAGGCGGGCGGCGGTTTCGGCGCGTTCCAGATGACGGCCCATCCAGAACAGGTTGGCGGCGGTGCGACTGAGCATATCCGTTCCCCTTATTCCGACAGAACCCAGGTGTCCTTGACCCCGCCGCCCTGCGACGAGTTCACCACCAAGGATCCTTCGCGCAGCGCCACGCGGGTCAGTCCGCCCGGCACCAGCTCGATCCGGTCGCCGCAGAGGCAATAGGGGCGCAGATCGACATGGCGCGGCGCGATGCCTTCATCCACGAAGGTCGGCACGGTGGACAGCGACAGCGTGGGCTGAGCGATGTAATTATGCGGGTTGGCCTCGATCCGTTTGCGGAAATCCTCGATCTCGTCCCTGGTCGCGCTTGGGCCAACCAGCATCCCGTAACCGCCCGAGCCGTGCACCTCTTTCACCACCAGATCGGGCAGGTTGGCCATGACGTGTTTGTAATCATCATCGTTCCACAGCGTCCATGTCTGGACGTTGTTCAGGATCGGCGTTTCGCCCAGATAGAACCGGATCATGTCGGGGACAAAGGTATAGATCGCCTTGTCATCGGCCACACCCGCGCCGGGGGCCGAACAGATCGACACGCCGCCGGACCGGTAAACATCCATCAGGCCGGGGATACCCAGCATGGAATCGCGGCGGAAACACAACGGGTCCAGAAACGGATCGTCGATGCGGCGATAGATCACATCGACCCGTTTCGGCCCCTGGGTCGTGCGCATAAAGACAAACTCGCCATCGACGAACAGATCCTGCCCCTCGACCAGTTCGATACCCATGAGATTGGCCAGAAAGGAATGTTCGTAATAGGCGCTGTTGAAATGGCCCGGCGTCAGGATCACACAGGTCGGCCGGTCGGCGCATTTCGCGGGTGCGACGGATTCCAGCGTGCGGCGCAGCAGGTCGGGGTATTGGTCCACCGGCTCGATCCGGTTGCCGCGGAACAGGGCCGGGAACATGCGCATCATGATTTCCCGGTTTTCCAGCATATAGCTGACGCCCGATGGGGTGCGGCAGTTATCCTCTAGCACGAAGAAGTCGTCCCTGCCGGTGCGCACAAGGTCGATGCCGATGATATGGCTGTACACCCCGCGCGGCGGCACGAAACCGACGACCGCCTTTTCGAACGCCTCGTTCTGATAGACCAGCCGGGCGGGGATGCGGCCTGCACGGACGATCTCGGCCCGGCCGTAAACGTCGCGCAGAAAGGCGTTCAGCGCGCGGGCGCGCTGTTTGATGCCGCG
>JAUNUO010000230.1 GCA_030538135.1 Paracoccus sp. (in: a-proteobacteria) | reverse complement strand
CTGATCCTGGCCGGGCTGGCCGTGTCCTTTGTCATCGCGGCGGCCAGCAATGTCGTGATTATGCTGGCCGATCCGCGCACAATCAGTTCGGTGGTGTTCTGGATGCTGGGCGGTTTCGGCTTTGCGCAATGGGACAATCTGGCCTTTCCGCTGGTGTCGCTGGCAGCGTGCAGCGTGATCTTTGCGCTGCACGCGCAGCAGCTGAACGCGCTGGCCATCGGCGACGAAACCGCCGCGACGCTGGGTGTATCGGTGCGCGCGGTGCGGCTGCGGCTGTTGATCGTCAGCGCGTTTCTGACCGGGGTTCTGGTCGCCTTTTCGGGTATGATCGGCTTTGTCGGGCTGATGATGCCGCATATTGCGCGACTGCTGATCGGCGGCGACAACCGCCGCGTTCTGCCCGCCAGCGCATTATTAGGCGCGATTTTTCTGGTGCTGGCCGACACCGCCGCCCGCCGCCTGACTGCGCCCAACGACATGCCCATCGGGGTGGTCACAGGGCTGATCGGCGGGCTGTTCTTTATCGTGCTGCTGACTCGCCAGCGGGGTTGACAGGAACCCTTTGGGCAGGCGATCTGGGGCCGATGGTTCCGGGACGACCGGATGAAAAGGGAACACGGTGCGGCGCACGCGCCAAGGCCGTGACTGCCCCCGCAACTGTAAGCGGACAGCGACCTCCATCGCCACTGGCCTGTCATGGCCGGGAAGGCGGAGCGAGCCATGACCCGCAAGTCAGGAGACCTGCCATCGTAACCTTTACCCCATGCCGGGCGGCGGGCCCGGAAGGAGATTGCGATGACCTGTCCCTCGCGCCGCCCGGTGGCGGCACACACCCATGTTTCCGCGCGCAATGATGCGCAGCGTCTGCTGATCTGCCAGACCTGCCCCCATACCGGCGCGCCCTGCCGTCCGGGGCTGGATCTGCTGGCCCGGCTGCGGCTTGGCGTTGCCGCCGCCGCAATGTCCGATGACTTCGAAATCTCGGGCACCGTCCACATGACCCAATGCACCCGCCCCTGCACCGTGGCGTTTCAGGCCGGAACCCGCGAGACATGGATCTTTGGCGACACCTGCCCATCCGATTGCATCGAGGATCTGGTGATGCAGTGCAGGCGGCAGGGGAATGCCGACGGGGCGGCCGTCATCATCAGGGCCGGCGAGGCGGTGGCGCATTGATATTAATTCGACTCATGTAAATCGTGAAAATTATGAATTTGGCTATAATTCCCTGATTGGCTCAATTGGTGGCTTGCAACGAAAGCCATGCCATGACCCTGCCACCTAGTCCCGTTTTCGACCGCCTGCGCGCCGCCGCCGCGCAGCGCATCCTGATCTTGGATGGCGCGATGGGAACGCAGATTCAGCAACTGGGCTTTGGCGAGGATGATTTCACCGGGGCGCATAGCCACGGCGCGGGCTGTGCCTGTCATCGGGCAATGGGCCGGGTGCATGGCGACGGGCAGCATCCGCAGCAGGGCAACAACGACCTGCTGACCCTGACACAGCCACAGGCGATCGAGGATATTCATTACCGCTATGCCAAGGCAGGGGCGGATATCATTGAAACCAACACGTTTTCATCGACCAGCATCGCGCAGGCAGATTACGGGATGGAGGATGCGGTCTATGATCTCAACTTCCACGGTGCCCGGATCGCGCGCGCTGCGCTGGACCGGGCGACGACTGAGGACGGGCGCGAGCGGTTCGTGGCCGGCGCGCTGGGCCCGACGAACCGCACGGCCTCGCTTAGCCCCGATGTAAACAATCCCGGCTATCGCGCCGTCACCTTCGACGAACTGCGCATCGCCTATGGCGAACAGATCCGCGGGCTGATGGACGGCGGGGCGGATATCATCCTGATCGAGACGATCTTTGACACGCTGAACGCCAAGGCGGCGATCTTTGCCTGCGAAGAGGTGTTCCGCGAAAAGAACCTGCGCCTGCCGGTGATGATCTCCGGCACCATCACCGATCTGTCGGGGCGCACCCTGTCGGGGCAGACGCCGACCGCCTTCTGGGCCTCGGTCGGCCATGCAGGGCCTCTGTCGGTGGGGCTAAACTGCGCGCTTGGGGCCGATGCGATGCGGCCGCATCTGGCCGAATTGTCGGGCGTCGCCGATACGCTGATCTGCGCCTATCCCAACGCCGGCCTACCGAACGAGATGGGCGCCTATGACGAAAGTCCCGTTGCGATGGCCGCACAGATCGAAGCCTTTGCACGCGACGGGCTGGTGAACATCGTCGGCGGTTGTTGCGGATCGACGCCCGATCATATCCGCGCGATTGCCGGGGCCGTGGCCAAATACCCGCCACGCACCATTCCCGCGGCTCCCCCACTGATGCGCCTGTCGGGGCTGGAGCCGTTTACCCTGACCGCCGCCATCCCCTTCGTGAACGTGGGCGAGCGCACGAATGTCACCGGCAGCGCGCGATTTCGCAAGCTGATTACCAATGGCGATTACGCCGCCGCGCTGGACGTGGCGCGCGATCAGGTCGAAAACGGCGCCCAGATCATCGATGTGAACATGGACGAGGGGCTGATCGATTCCGCCCGCGTGATGGCCGATTATCTGAACCTGATCGCGTCCGAACCCGATATCGCCCGCGTGCCGGTGATGATCGACAGTTCCAAGTGGGAGGTAATCGAGGCCGGGCTGAAATGCGTGCAGGGCAAGGCCATCGTGAACTCGATCAGCCTGAAGGAGGGCGAAGCGCAGTTCCTGGAACAGGCGCGGCTGTGCCGGGCCTATGGGGCGGCTGTCGTGGTCATGGCCTTTGACGAGACCGGACAGGCCGATACCGAAAACCGCAAGGTCGAGATCTGCACCCGCGCCTTTGATCTGCTGACGCAAGAAGTCGGCTTTCCGCCCGAAGACATTATCTTCGACCCGAATATCTTTGCCGTCGCGACGGGGATCGAGGAACACGACAATTACGGCGTCGATTTCATCAACGCCACGCGGCGGATCAGGCAGACGCTGCCGGGCGCGCATGTCTCGGGCGGGGTCTCGAACCTGTCGTTTTCCTTCCGCGGCAATGAACCCGTGCGCGAGGCGATGCACGCCGTGTTCCTCTATCACGCCATTCAGGCAGGGATGGACATGGGGA
>JAUNUO010000229.1 GCA_030538135.1 Paracoccus sp. (in: a-proteobacteria) | reverse complement strand
GCTTGCAGGACATCGACCTGCTGGCGCAATCCTTTGCCCTGCGCGCGGGTGATCCCGCACGCGGCACGACGGCACAATTGCGTGCGGGCCGTCGGGCGGGGCTGGCCGAAAAAGAGGCGGTAGAAACCCTGGCGTCGGCGCATCGTCTGCTGTGGCGTCTGCATGCATCCGCACGGCTGCTGACGGAAAAGCCCCTGAACATGTCCGAGATCGGCCGGGGTGGGCAGGAATTCCTGCTGCGCGAAACGGGTATCGCGACACTGGATGAGTTGGAGGGAGCGCTGGCAGGCCGCGCCGCGGTGGCCGAGGCTGTGATTTCTGCGGAACTGCCCGAGAACTGAGAGGTGACGCCCGAAGGCCGGGGGCGCTTCGCCCCCTGGACCCCCAGAGGATATTTGGGCACAAACGAAGCGCCTTAACCTTATCTTAGGAATTTCCGGTTTATCCTGGAATCACGGAACAGGCGGGGACGCCGATGGCCGTCACAGACGAAGCCACACCTTGAGCAGCCGAAAGCTGTTTCAGGGTGTGTGCTTTTTTTGCTTCGTTTGTGTCCAAATATCCTGCGGGGGGAGTCGCCGGAACGGCGGCGGGGGGCGCAAAGCCCCCCTTGCTGCGGCTCAGATCAGGCCGGCGTGGACCATGGCGTCGTCGATCTGACGCTTGGCGGCTTCGGTCAGTTCGACCAGCGGCAGCCGCACCCGGTCGTTGCAAAGGCCGAGACGGGACATGGCGTATTTCGCACCGACCAGCCCAGGTTCGACGAAAATCGCGACATGCAGCGGCATCAGCCGGTCCTGATAGTCCAGCGCCGTCGCGTAATCGCCGCGCAGCGTGGCGTCCTGAAATTCGGCGCAAAGTTTCGGCGCGACATTCGCCGTTACCGAAATGCAGCCGACCCCGCCATGGGCGTTGAAGCCGAGTGCCGTTGCATCTTCACCCGACAGTTGCACGAAATCCGGCCCGCAGGTCATGCGCTGGCACGACACCCGTTCCAGCCGTCCGGTCGCGTCCTTGACGCCGATGATGCGCGGCAGTTTCGCCAGCTCGCCCATCGTTTCCGGACTCATGTCGATGACCGAACGGCCGGGGATGTTGTAGATGATGATCGGGATGTCGGCGGCGTCGTGCAGTTCGGTGAAATGCGCGATCATCCCGGCCTGCGTCGGCTTGTTGTAATAGGGCGTTACCACCAGCGCGGCATCGGCGCCGACCTCGGCCGTGTATTGGATCAGGCCGCGACCCTCGCGGGTGCTGTTCGATCCGGCACCGGCGATCACCGGCACGCGGCCTGCCGCCACCTCGACGACCACGCGGATCACCTCGCGGTGTTCGTCATGGGTCAGGGTCGGGCTTTCGCCGGTGGTGCCGACCGGCACGAGGCCGTGGCTGCCCTGGTCGATATGCCATTCGACCAGCTTTTTCAGCGTGTCCAGATCCAGCTCGCCGTCCGGGGTGAACGGCGTGATGAGGGCAGGCATCGACCCTTTGAACATGACACGCTCCTTGCTTTTTCAGGGTATGGTTCGCCCGCATTAACGCCGTGCGCGGGACTTGCCAAGGATGTGTCTTGCGCATCCGCGCCATGCCGCCCACAACAGGCCGCGATGACACGGTTTCGGAATATGTCGCGCGCCGCCCTGATGGCGCTGATGCTGGCTGCGCCCGCGCGGGCTGAGGATGCGGGTGCGATGGCGCTGGCGCTTGCTGCCGCCGAGGCGCGGGACTGGGTGACGGCGCGGGATTCCGCCGCTGCGTCCGGCCCGCTGGCCGAGACGCTAATCGGCTGGCAGGCGCTGCGGTCGGGGCATGGCGAATTTGCCGATTATCTGGCCTTCGTGCGCCGCCATCCCGACTGGCCCGGCCTCGATCTGCTGCGACAGCGGGGCGATGCAAGGTTGCATCCCGGTCTGCCCGCTGCCGATATCGTCGAATGGCTGAAGGGCCGTCCGCCGCAGACTCTGGCCGCGGAAACGGCTTTGCTTGCGGCGCTGCCCCCCGATGAGGCGGCGCAGGAACGTGCCCGCTTCTGGACCAGTGCCCCCCTGACGACGGCCGAGGCGGCGGCGTTTCTGTCGGCGCATCCCGAACTTGCGCCGCTGACCGGGGCGCGGGTTGCCGCGCTGCTGGACCATCAGGAATGGGCTGCGGCCGAGGCGTCCTTGCCGCTGCTGCCCGAGGATCAGCGTGCCTTGCCCGCCGCACGCATCGCGCTTCAGGCCGGGCGGCAGGGGGTCGATGATCTGATCCTTGCGCTGCCCGACAACCAGCGCGCCGATCCTGGCCTGACGCTGGATCGTTACCTGTGGCGGGTGCGCAACCGGGTCACGGATGGCGCCCGCGCGCTGATGCTGGAAGCCTCGACCAGTGCCGAAGCATTGCGCCGGCCCGAATTGTGGGGCGCGCGCCGGGTCGATTATGCGCGGGCGGCGATGCGCGCCGGGGACTGGGCGCTGGCCGAACGCCTTGCCGCCAACCATTTCCTGCCCGAGGGCGACCGCAATTATGCCGATCTGGAATGGCTGGCGGGTTTTGCGGCGCTGAAACAGGGCGCGGCGGATCGTGCGCTGAACCATTTCCTGCATCTGGAAACACAGGTCGGCGCGGCGATCAGCACGGCCCGCGCGCTGTATTGGCAGGGGCGCGCGCTGGATGCGCTGAACCGGGGGCGCGAGGCCGAGGCCGCCTTTGCCCGTGCCGCGCAGCATCCGGGCACCTATTACGGGCAGCTTGCGGCGGAACGCACCGGCACCGTCATGCCGCCCGAATTTGCCGCCACCGGCCCCGCCATCGACACTCTGCCAGACTGGCGCGGCAGCGATCTGCGCGCGTCGGAACCCTTTCGCGCCGCGCTGTGGCTGATCGCCACCGGCCGCCGGGACGAGGCGCAGCGGTTCCTGATCCATCTGGCCGGAACCGCCGCGCCCGATGACATCGCCCGCATGTCGCGCCTGATGTATGAGGCCGGCGCCCCCTGGCACGGGCTGCGCCTGTCGAAACAGGCGGCGAGCAAAGGGGTGATCTTCCCGGCGGCGCATTTTCCGCTGACCGATCTGGCCGACAGGGATCTGGGCGTGCCGACGGAACTGGCCCTGTCCATCGCCCGGCAGGAAAG
>JAUNUO010000023.1:15642-28720 GCA_030538135.1 Paracoccus sp. (in: a-proteobacteria) | reverse complement strand
CCCGCATGTTACCAGATCCTTGATCCTCCGCTCGCCATGCGATCGCAGCCGGCGACATAGAGTGCGACCCACCACAGCTGTCCGTCCTGTCCGCGCGCGACGCCGATGCCCATAGCGCGGGCGCGGGTGGTTTGCTGATTGCGGGCGTGGCTGACCGAGGTTTGCCAGGCGGCGACGGTCTTGTGTGCGTCGGGCGTTCCCATGGCGACGTTTTCCGCGGAATAGCAGACGGTCAGGCCCGCCCTGCGCAGGCGCTGCATCGGCTTTCGTCCGGCGCCGTCGCGGTGAGACACGGTGCCGCGTTGCGCGAGGTCACAGGCATGATCCTGTGCGACGCGGCTGAGCGCCGCCTCGATCGTAAGCGGCCCTGATCCGATCTGTTCGCGCATTGCATTGGTGATCCGGCCGAGATCGACGGCCATCGCATACCCCCCGTGGGGTGTGCAGCCCGCCCATGCCGCAGGTGCGGTTACAAGAGAAATAAGCAAAACAAAAAGGCGCATGATCCCCCGCCGCATGACTGACTGCACCGGGGAAGATTGCGCATCAATGCCTGAATAACCCGCTAACACGCTGAATTTTAATCTGTTTAATTTTAATCGTTTTCAGCTTGAGCGGGTCTGCGCGTTGCCTTACCCACAGGCCATGAGAATTCTTTTTCTGGGCGATGTGATGGGTCGTGCGGGACGCCGCGCCATCACCGAAGGGTTGACCGCCCTGCGCAGCGCGCTGCGGGCGGATTTCATCATCGTGAATGGCGAAAACGCCAGTGGCGGTATGGGGTTGACGGCCGGGCACGCGCAGCTGCTGCTGGATGCGGGGGCCGATTGCATCACCTTGGGCGATCATGCCTTCGATCAAAAGGACATGCTGTCCTTCATTGACCGTGAACCTCGCGTCATTCGCCCCCTGAACTACGCGCGCGAGGCGCCGGGCCGGGGGCATGGCGTGTTCAGCGATTCGCGCGGGCGCAAGGTGCTGGTGCTTCAGGCTTTGGGGCAGGTGTTCATGAAAAGGCCCTTTGACGACCCGTTCAGCGCCGTCGATCAGGTGCTGCGCGCCTATCCACCGGGTGGGATGGTGCAGGCCGCCGTGCTGGACATCCATGCCGAGGCGACCAGCGAAAAGATGGCGATGGGCCATTTCTGTGACGGGCGCGCCGCTCTGGTCGTCGGCACGCATACTCATGTGCCGACCGCCGATGCACAGATTCTGTCGCGCGGCACCGGCTATCAGACCGACGCCGGCATGTGCGGCGATTATGACAGCGTGATCGGCATGGAAAAGGCCGAACCCCTGCGCCGCTTTCTGACCGGCATGGCGCGCGACCGCTTTACCCCGGCCGAAGGGCCGGCCACCCTGTCCGGCGTGCTGGTGGAAACCGACGACCGGTCCGGTCTTGCCAGGGGGATCCAAATGGTTCGCAGCGGGGGGCGGCTGCAACCGACGCCGCTTGCCGGTTGACCGGTCCGCGAGACCTTGAAAGACCAGCCGCGTTAAGGAAAAATCTGCTTTCCGGCGCCCCGGGCGGCGCGTCAACCAGAACGGAACCAAATGTTTGGTCTTGAACTTACTGGCACGACAGCCGCGATCACCACGATCTTTCTGATCGGCGGGATGCTGACGCTGTTCATCCGCGAGACCTATCCGCCTGAAGTCACCGCGATTCTGGGCGCCGTCATCCTTCTGGGACTTGGCATCCTGCAACCCGGCCAGATCGCCGGGGTGCTGTCGAACCCCGCTCCCTGGACGATTGCCTTCATGTTCATCATCGTCGGCGGTCTGGTCAGAACCGGGGCGCTGGATTTCGTGGGGCAGAAGGCGGCGAAACACGCGGTGGCGCGCCCTGCGATCACGCTTGCCCTTGTGTCCTGCGTGGTCTGCGGCCTGTCGGCCTTCGTCAACAACACGCCTTTGGTCGTGGTGATGATGCCGATCTTCATGCGGCTGGCGCAGGAAATGTCGCTTGCCCCATCCAAGTTGCTGATTCCGCTGTCTTACCTGTCAATTCTTGGGGGGACGGTGACGATGATCGGCACCTCGACCAACCTTCTGGTCGATGGCGTCGCCGCGAATGCCGGGCAGCGTCATTTCTCCATTTTCGAGATCACGCCCGTGGGCCTGCCGATGGCGGTGGTGGGTATCCTGTATCTGCTGTTTATCGCGCCGCGCGTTCTGCCCGACCGCGATTCGATGACCGCCCTTCTGGGCAGCGGGCGGTCACGGATGAAGTTCTTTACCGAGGTCGCCATCCCCGAGGATTCGCAACTGGTCGGCAAGGCCCTGTCGGAGATCCTGCTGTTCAACCGTGACAATGCGCGGGTGATCGACGTGTTGCGCGGCGATGATTCGCTGCGCCGCGATCTGGAATCGGTGCGGCTGGAACCGGGCGACCGGGTGGTGCTGCGCACGCCGATGTCGGAAATTCTGGGGCTTCAGAACAACAAGGATCTGCGCATCGCCGACAAGCTGTCCACGGTGCAGACCTCGACCATCGAGGTGCTGATAACCCCCGGTTGTCACATGATCGGGCGCAGTCTGGGTTCGATGCGGCTTCGGCGGCGTTACGGGGTCTATGTGCTGGCCGCGCATCGCAAGAACCAGAACATCGGCCGTCAGCTGGACGATCTGGTGGTGCGGGTGGGCGATACCCTGCTGCTGGAAGGGGCGCCGGGCGATATTCAGCGGCTGGCCAAGGACATGGAAATGGTCGAGATGAGCGCGCCAAGCGACCGCGCCTATCGTCGCAGCCATGCGCCGATCGTGGTCGCGGTTCTGATGGGTGTGGTGATCCTGTCCGCCTTCGAGGTGGCGCCGATCCTGCTGTTGGCCTTTATCGGGGTGGCCATCGTTCTGGCCACGCGCTGTATCGACGCGGACGAGGCGCTTGGTTTTGTCGATGGGCGTCTGCTGGCGCTGATCTTTGCGATGCTGGCGGTCGGCGCGGGGCTGGAAAGCTCGGGCGCGGTGGAACTGATCGTGACGCGGGTTGCGCCCTACATGACCGAACTGTCGCCCTGGATGCTGGTGCTTTGCGTCTATCTTCTGGCGACGGTTCTGACCGAGATGGTGACGAATAACGCCGTGGCGATCATCATGACGCCGGTGGCGATTTCGCTGGCCACGCAGCTTGGCGTCGATCCGCGCCCCTTGATCGTGGCGGTGATGTTCGGCGCGTCGGCGGCCTTTGCCACGCCGATCGGCTATCAGACGAATACGCTGGTCTATGGGCCGGGCGGTTATCGCTTTGCCGATTTCATCAAGGTCGGTCTGCCGCTGAACGTTCTGCTGGCGGTGGTGGGCTCCGTGCTGATACCCATCGTGTTCCCGCTTTATCTGTGACGGATCACAACGGCCAGACGATCAGCAGCATCGGCACCGATACCGCCATGACCACGATTTCCAGCGGCAGGCCCATGCGCCAGTAATCGCCAAAGCGATAGCCGCCGGGGCCAAGGATCAGGGTGTTGTTCTGGTGTCCGATGGGGGTCAGAAAGGCGCAGCTTGCCGATACGGCGACGCCCATCAGGAAGGCATCCGGGTTCACGTCAAGCTGTTGCGCCAGACGAATCCCCACCGGCGCGGCCAGAATCGTGGTGGCGTTGTTGTTCAGCACGTCCGACAGGGTCATGGTCGCCAGCATCAGCAGAACCAGCGCCACCCAGGCCGGATAGCCCTGCGTGATCGCGACCAGCCCCGAGGCCAGCAGCGCCGATCCGCCCGTTGTGTCCATCGCCAGACCCAAGGGGATCATCGCGCCCAGCAGCACGATCACCGGCCAGTCGATATTGGTATAGATTTCGTCCGGCGACAGGATCTTGAACAGCACATAGCCGACGACGACGCAGCCCAATGCGATGGGCATGGTGACCCAGCCCATGGTGGTCGCGGCGACGGCGGCGATGAACATGCCGACCGCCAGCCACATCCGGCTTTCCTTGGTGACGGTCAGCCGCGCCCCGTCCAGCGGCAGACAGCCCAGGGCGGCGATGACCTCTTCGGCCCTGTCGTTGGGGATCAGCAGCAACAGGATGTCGCCCGGTTCGATCCGCACATGGCGCAGGTTCTGGCGGATGGTGCGGCCGCGGCGCTGAATGCCCATCAGGACGGTGTTGTATTCGCTGGACAGGCGCAGGCCGCGGGCGGTGTGGCCGACGACGCGGGCGCGCTCGGGCACCACGCATTCGACCAGCGACTCCCCGTCGCCGCCGGCGCGTGGAATGCTGTCGCCGTGGCCGTCGGGAAAGGCCAGCCGCAGGTCCGACCGGAATTCGTCCAGCGCAGCCGGCGCCGCCTCGACCACCAGCATGTCGCCGGGTTCCAGAACGATGGCGCGGGTCAGGCCGGGCAGGCGGGCCTTGCCCCGATGCACGGCCAGAATCGACAGGTCGGCCTTGTCCGCCGCCTCGTCCAGATCGGCGACCATCTTGCCGATGACCGCGTTGTCATCCGGCACGACCAGCGCCGCCATATAGTCGCGGACCTTGGCCTCGGCATCGCCGGCCGGATGTTCGGTGGCGCGGTTGGGAATCAGCCGCCAGCCGATCAGCGCCACGAAGGCCAGCCCCGCCGCCGCCACCGCGCCGCCGACCGGCAGGAAGTCGAACATGCGGAACGGCTCGCCCATGACATCCTCGCGAAAGCCGGACACCAGCAGGTTGGGCGGGGTGCCGATCAGGGTCAGCATCCCGCCCAGAATGGTGGTGAAGGCCAGCGGCATCAGCGTCAGTGCGGTCGCGCGCCCCGCCTTGCGCGCCACCTGCATGTCGGTCGGCATCAGGATCGCCAGCGCGGCGATGTTGTTCATGAAGCCCGACAACAGGGTGCCGACCGCGCCCATCACCGCGATATGCAGCGTCACGGGCCATTGCGGGCGCGACAGGAATTTGGTCAGCAGGGCCACCGCCCCCGACCGCACCAGCCCCGCAGTCGCGACCAGAACCAGCGCAACCACCATGGTCGCGGGATGGCCAAAGCCGCTGAACGCCTCGGTCGCGGGGACGACGCCTGTCAGCACGCCCGCCATCAGCCCGGCAAAGGCCACCAGATCATGCCGCCACCGACCCCAGATCATCAACACCATGACTGCCCCAAAGATCGCGAAAAGGGTGATCTGTGGTGTCGTCATGGCACATCCTGCGCTTTGGGTTGTCGGGCAATGATGCCAGACAACGCAGAGGGGTGACAAACGGTTGCTTGCAGCAGGGCGCGTGTCTGACTAGAAACGGCGCAATTTTCTGCATGACGATGGCAAGGACAAAGCAATGGCAGGCCATTCCAAATGGGCCAACATCCAGCACCGCAAGGGGCGGCAGGATGCGATCAGATCGAAACTGTTTTCCAAGCTGGCCAAGGAAATCACCGTGGCCGCCAAGATGGGCGATCCCGACCCGGAAAAGAATCCGCGCCTGCGGCTGGCCGTGAAAGAGGCCAAGTCGAATTCCGTCCCCAAGGACGTGATCGACCGGGCGATCAAGAAATCCCTTGGCGGCGATGCTGAAAACTATGACGAGATCCGCTATGAGGGTTATGGCCCCAACGGCGTGGCGATCATGGTCGAGGCGATGACCGACAACCGCAACCGCACCGCGTCGAACGTGCGGTCCTATTTCACCAAGCATGGTGGCGATCTGGGACAGACCGGCTCGGTCGCGTTCATGTTCGACCGCAAGGGCGAGATCATGTATCCCGCCAGCGCGGGCGACGCCGATACGGTGATGTTGGCCGCCATCGAGGCCGGGGCCGAGGATGTGGAATCGGACGAGGACGGCCACTGGATCTATTGCGCCGACAGCGATCTGAACGAGGTGTCCACTGCGCTGGAAGGCTCGCTTGGCGAATCCGAGACCGCCAAGCTGATCTGGAAGCCGCAGGCACCGACCGAGATCGACCTGGAGACCGCGCAGAAGCTGATGAAGCTGATCGAGGCGCTGGAGGATGACGACGACGTTCAGAACGTCACCGGCAATTTCGAACTGTCCGACGAGGTTGCGGCCCAGCTGTGACCCGCGTCCCGCGATGGCCGGGGGCCAGCCCCCGGACCCCCGGGATATTTAGGCACAAACGAAGCATCAGGGACGCAAGGTTTCTGCGGCCTTTTTTCGTATCGCGGCGGTCAGCGGGGCAAGCGCCGGTTTTAGCGCGCGCTGCACCTGCCAGTGCAGCGGCACGTCCAGCGGCGTCGGCGCCAGCGGGGACAGGCGGTTTTCACTCAGCGCCGGGGCGGCCATGGTTTCGGGAATCATCCCCCAGCCGAGGCCCAGTTCGACCGCGCGGGCAAAGGCTTCGGACGAGGGGATCAGGTGGCCGGTCAGGTGCAGGCGCTGGCCGGTGATCGACTGCGCCCATTGCGCCTGCGCGGCGTCCTTGGCGTTGAAGATCACCACCGGCGCGGCGACAAGGGTCTCTGCCGTGACGCCGCCCGCAAAATGCCGGGCGATGAAGTCGGGGGTGGCCAGCGCCAGATAACGCATCCGGCCCAACGCGATCACATCGCAGCCCGGCACCGGGTCGGGGTCCGATGTGATCGCGGCGGAAACCTTGCCCTGCCGCAGCCAGTCGCGGGCATGATCCTGATCGTCGATTTCCAGATCATAGGTCACGTTCAGCGCCGTCATGGCGGGCGGAAACCATGTCGCCAGACTGTCGGCATTGACCGCAATACGCAGCATGGCGGGCTGGCTTTCGTCGGTCAGTCCCTGTTCCAGCAGCCGCACCCGGTCCAGATGCTGCATCAGCCGCAGCCCCTGTTCGGTGCCGCGTGCGGGCGGGCCGCGATGGATCAGCACCGCGCCCATCCGTTCCTCAAGCCCCTTGATCCGCTGGGAAATGGCAGAGGGTGTGACATGCAGCGCGGCCGCCGCCGCCTCGAAGGAACCGCGGCGGATGATTTCGGCGAGCGCGGCAAGGGCGGGATAGTCCAGCATAAGCCAGCCTTAATCAGCTTCAGAAAGATAAGTTTGAGCTAACCGCGCAGCTATGCGACACGCAAGGCCATTCAATCGAGGGGCGGCGTGGGACCGGCATTTTTCACGGGGCTTGGCACGGGGCTGTCGCTGATCGTAGCGATCGGGGCGCAAAACGCCTTTGTGCTGAAACAGGGGCTGCTGCGGCAACATGTTTTTGCCGTCTGCCTGTTCTGCGCCGTTTCGGACGCGCTGTTGATCGCGGCGGGTGTGGCCGGGGCAGGGGCCTTGGCGCAGGCGGTGCCGTGGTTCCTGCCGCTGATGCGCTGGGGCGGCGCGGCGTTTCTGATCTGGTATGGCGCGCGGGCGTTCCGGGCCGCGATGACGGGCGCATCGGCCCTGCGCGCGGCGGGCGGCACCGGCAGCCTTGGCGCGGCGCTGGCGACGGTTGCGGCGCTGACATGGCTGAACCCGCATGTCTATCTGGATACGGTGGTGTTGCTGGGGGCGGTGTCCGCCCGCTTTGCCGACAAGACCGCCTTTGCCGCCGGCGCGATGAGCGGGTCGTTCCTGTTCTTCTTTTCGCTGGGTTACGGGGCGCGCTGGCTGGCGCCCCTGTTCGCCAGACCCCGTGCATGGCAGGTTCTGGACCTGCTGATCGGGGCGGTGATGTGGGCCATCGCGCTTGGGTTGATGCTGCACGGATGATCTTGCCGCCCGCCGCGATCCCGGCCAAGGTCGCCGCCATGCAGATGGACAGGCAGACGCGCAGCGACCTGATCGGGATCGGCTGGATGGTGGCGACGGGGCTGAGCTTTGTCGCCGTCAACGGCATCGTGCGCTGGCTGGACGGGGCCTTGCCCGCCTCGCAGGCGGCGTTCATCCGGTTCTGCTTTGGCCTCGTTTTCCTTGGCCCGGTGCTGGCCCCGGCCCTGCGCGCGGGGTTTTCCGCGCCGGTCTGGCGGCTGATGGGCCTGCGTGGGGCGCTGCATGTGGCGGCGGTGGTGGCGTGGTTCTATGCGATGTCGCGCATCCCCATCGCCGAGGTGACGGCCATCGGCTATCTGAACCCCATCGTCGTCACCATCGGCGCGGCGCTGTTCATGGGCGAGGCGATTTCGTCCCGGCGCATCGGCGCGATCTGCGTGGCGATCATCGGCGCGGTGATCGTGCTGCGCCCCGGCATCCGCGAGATCGACCCCGGCCATCTGGCACAGATCGCGGCGGCGGTCTGTTTTGGTGCCTCCTATCTGCTTGCGAAGCGGCTGTCGGCGCTGGTCAGCCCGGCGGTGGTGGTGGCGATGATGTCGCTGACCGTGACCATCGGTCTGGCGCCTTTGGCATGGGCGGTCTGGGTGCCGCCGACGCTGGCGCAGATCGGCTGGCTGGGGCTGGTCGCGGTGTTCGCGACGCTGGGCCATTACACGATGGCCCGCGCCTTTGCCGCCGCGCCGCTGACCGTGACGCAGCCGGTGACGTTCCTGCAACTGATCTGGGCCGCGCTGCTGGGCTGGTTCGTCTTTCACGAACCGCTGGACGGCTGGGTCATCCTTGGCGGGGGGCTGATGATCGGGGCGATCAGCTATATCACCTGGCGCGAGGCGCGGCTGCGGCGGCGCGCGGTCACGCCGCCGGTGGGGGCGACCAAGGGCTGACCGCGTGGTCGGACAATGCGTCGCGGCGCATCGGGGTTTTCACTTGCGCCCGTCACCCCTATCCTGACCCGGAAAAACAGGAGATGCCGATGCTGAACCGTCGCCAATTGCTGATCGCCGGCGCCGCCGTGGCGCTGATCCCTGCCGCGGCTCGTGCCGATGCGCCCGCCATTCATGTGCTGAAAGACCGGAACTGTGGTTGTTGCGGCGACTGGATCAAGGTGCTTGAACGCGACGGCTTTACTGTCACCAGCGAGAACAGCAGCGGCACCGCCCTTGCGCGGTTCAAGATCGAGGGCGGGATTCCGGCGCGCATGACCTCGTGCCATACCGGCGCAATCGACGGCTATCTGATCGAGGGGCATGTGCCGCCCGCCGACATCCGGCGCCTGCTGTCGCAGCGCCCTGATGCCGTGGGGCTGGCGGTGCCGGGGATGCCCTATGGATCGCCCGGCATGGGGCCGGAAAGCGAACGCGAGGCTTACGACGTGCTGCTGATCCGCCGCGACGGCAGCGCCGAGGTTTTCGCCCGTTATGATGCCGCCTGATCGCGGCACGCGTGGCCCTATGACATGTCGCCTTCACCGAATTGTCACGCATTCTGCCTAGACAATCGGCGCAGACGACCCTTAAGGACCACCGCATGACCGCTCAGGATCCCATGCCGCCCCGTTCGCCCGAGGCCGTTTTCGACGATCTGGACCGGTTGGCGCTAGCGGCGCTGGGCAAGCTGTCGGGCGGGCTTTCGGCCCCGGCCTTTCAGGCGGCGCTTGCTGACTGGATCACGCATCTAGCCATGTCGCCGGGGCGGCGGATGTTCCTGCACTGGAAGGCGCTGCGCAAGGTTCAGCGCCTGCTGGCCGGACTGCACGATCCGATGGGTGTCGAGGGTCAGCGGATCGAACCGCTGCCGCAGGACCGCCGCTTTTCCGCGCCCGAATGGCAGAAAATGCCGTTCAGCGCCATCTGGCAGTCGTTCCTGCTGACCCAGCAATGGTGGCACAACGCCACCACCGGGGTCAAAGGCGTGTCGCGCGAACACGAACGCATCCTTGAATTCGCCAGCCGTCAGTGGCTGGATATGATGTCGCCGTCCAATTTTCCCTGGCTGAATCCGGTGGTGCTGAAACGCGCCGCCGATACGCAGGGGCAAAGCCTGATGGACGGCTATGGGTTCTGGCTGCGCGATCTGATGACCCTCCTGACCCCATCGCGCGGCGGCCCCCTGCCGGGGTTCGAGCCGGGCCGGCGCGTCGCCACGACGCCGGGCCGGGTGGTGCTGCGCAACGGTCTGATGGAACTGATCCAGTATGCGCCCAGAACCCCCAGGGTGCATCCGGTGCCGATCCTGCTGATCCCGGCCTGGATCATGAAATATTACATCCTTGATCTGTCGCCGGAAAATTCCCTTGTGCGCTGGCTGGTGGATCAGGGTTTCACGGTGTTCTGCATCTCGTGGAAGAACCCGACCGAGGAAGATCGCGACACCGGCTTTGACGATTACCGCGAAAAGGGCGTGATGGCCGCGCTGGACGCGGTGCAACAGATCACCGGCGCGCCGAAAACCCACGCGCTTGGCTATTGCCTTGGCGGCACCCTGCTGAGCGTGGCGGCGGCGGCGATGGCGCGCGACGGCGACGACCGGCTGGCCTCGATGACCATTCTTGCCGGTCAGGCCGATTTTTCCGAGGCGGGCGAACTGACCCTGCTGACGACCGAGGCGCAGGTGTCGCTGCTTGAGGCGATGATGTTCGAGCGCGGCTATCTGGATCAGCGGGCGATGGCGGGCACGTTTTCGATGCTGCGGTCGCAGGACCTGATCTGGTCGCGGATCACGCGGGAATATCTGCTGGGCGAACGCGAGGATCCGTCCGACATCGCCGCGTGGAGCAAGGACACCACGCGGATGCCCTATCGGATGCATTCCGAATATCTGCGCCGCCTGTTCATCGGCAACGACCTGTCCGAAGGCCGGTTCGAGGTCGGCGGCAAGCCCGTGTTTCCCAAGGATATTCAGGTACCTGCCTTCTTGGTTGGCACCGAACACGACCACATCGCCCCGTGGCGCTCGGTGTGGAAGTTCATGTATCTGCTGTCTGGCGACGTGCAATTCGCGCTGGCGTCGGGCGGGCATAACACCGGCATCGTGGCGGCGCTGTCGAACGGCCGGGCCAGGCACCGGCTGATCGGGCGCAAGGCCGACGCGCTTGTGCCCGACCCCGACCGGTTCATCGACCAGACTCCGGTGCAGGGAACGTGGTGGCCGGTCTGGGGCGCGTGGCTGACCGCATTGGACCCGGACCTGACCGATCCGCCGCCGATTGGGCCGCTCAAGGGACAACTGGGCAATGCGCCGGGGGAGTATGTGCATGGATAGGTTGCGGGCGCCGCATCGGCGGCATATCGCTCCCAACGGGCTTGCGATCGCGGATCGTCTGGTGCAGGTCGTCGGATGACAGGGACGTAAGGGGCGAGGATTATGGATGACGGCAGCTTCACCAGACCAGCGCCGCTCCGGTCCGCGCGGCATGTCCGCACTCTGTTCCTGTCCGATCTGCATCTGGGCGCAATGGGCTGCAAGGCACAGCGCCTGCTGGATTTCCTGAACAGCCATGATGCCGAGACGATCTTTCTGGTCGGGGACATCATCGACACCTGGCGCCCGCTTGGCGACAACTGGCCCCAAGCCCATCACGAGGTGCTGCGCCTGTTGACCCGCCGGGCCGAGGCCGGCACCCGCGTCATCTATATCCCCGGCAACCACGACGGTTTTTTCCGCCATCACATCGGCACCGGCCTGTTCGGTTTCGAAATCCGTCGCGACATGACGCATCGCACCGCCGACGGACAACGCCTGCTGGTGACGCATGGCGACTGCTGCGACATTTTCTCGCACCGCTTTACCATGCTGTCCAAGGCCGGAAGCTGGCTGGAATCCGGTATCCGTCGTCTGGGTCACGGCATCAACATCGTGCGCGAACGGCTGGGACGCGATGGCTGGGACGGGCTGGAATCGGCGCTGGCCCGGTTCAACCGCCTGATCCGGTCGCGCGACCGGTTCGAGATGCGGCTGATCGACATTGCCCGCGCGCGCGGCTTTGACGGCATCGTCTGCGGCCATTTCCACCGCCCCGCACTGCACCGCGAACATGACGCGCTGTATGTGAACTGCGGCGATTGGGTCGAACATTGTTCGGCCGTGAGCGAGGGTTTCGATGGCGCGCTGCGGCTGATCCGATGGCAGCCCGCGCCCGAACCCCAGGGAAGCCCCACCCCGGCCGAGGCATTGGTGTGACGGTGGTGCTGCTGATGATCGTCGGAATTGTGCTGGTGGCGCATCTGGTGAACGTGGTCATGGTCGCGCACCGGTATGGGCGGCCCGTGGCGCGGGTGGCGCCGCAGGACATGCCCCCGGTAACGCTGCTGCGTCCGGTCTGCGGGCTGGAAAACGGGCTGGATCAGACGCTGGGATCGGGCTTTCGGCAGGATACGCCGGATTTTCAGTTGATTCATTGCGTCGATGATCCCGGCGACCCCGCCATCCCGGTCCTGCGCCGCCTGATGGCCGCATATCCGCAGGTGGCTGCGCATTTGCTGATCGGGCGGGATACCATCAGCGGCAACCCGAAACTGAACAACATGGTCAAGGGCTGGGCCGCCGCGCGCGGCGATTGGGTGGTCATGGCCGACAGCAATCTGGACCTGCCGCCCGATTATCTGCGGCAGGTGCTGGCCTGTCGCGCGCCGGGCATCGGACTGGTGACCTCTTGCGGTACCGGGCTGGGGCCGCAGAACCTGTGGGCGCGGGTCGAGGCGGGGTTTCTGAACGGCTTTCAGACCCGCTGGATGCTGGCCGCCGATGATCTGGGCATCGGCTATGCGCAGGGCAAGACGCTGGCGCTGCCGCGCGACTGGCTGAACGAACGCGGCGGGCTGATCGCGCTGGCCGCCGAAAAGGCCGAGGATATCGCCGCCACCGCGCTTGTGCGGCGGGATGGGCTGTCGGTGCGCATGGTGCCGCGCCCCTTTGCGCAACCGCTGGGCATCCGCCCCGCGGGTGCGGTCTGGAAACGGCAGGCACGCTGGGCACAGTTGCGGCGAGACGGCGTGACGGCGGTCTATGCGGCGGAACCTCTGGTCAGCCCGGTGGTGCTTTCGGTGCTGCTGGCGCTGTCATGGCCTGCGGCGATCCTGCCGTTCCTGCTGATCTGGTATGGCGGCGAATGGGTGCTGGCGCGGCGGGCGGGCTGGCCGCATGGCGTGGCCGACGTGCCGGCATGGGCGATCCGCGACCTGATGCAGCCGGCGCTGTGGCTGGCGGGCTGGCGATCCGCGCCGATCTCATGGCGCGGCAATGCCGTGACCGCGACGGCAGGGCAAGGCTGATGGATCTCGATACGATCCGCGCCGTCATTCAGGATTACGGGCTGGCGGTGCTGTTTCCCGTCGCCATTCTGGAAGGCCCGATCGTCACCGTCATCGCCGCATGGTTCGCCCGGCAGGGGCTGATGAGCATCG
>JAUNUO010000023.1:13663-15542 GCA_030538135.1 Paracoccus sp. (in: a-proteobacteria) | reverse complement strand
AACGGCTGGATCGCGGGGATTTCGCTGGTCATGCTGGTGGTCGTGCTGCTGGCGGGCGGGGCGTGGCTGGCGCGGCATTACCGCAACCGGGGCGATCTGGCATGACCGTCCACGGCGTCACCTGCATCATCCCGGCCTATAACGAAGGCCCGCGTATCGCCCGCGTGGCCCGTGTGGCGGCCAGCCATCCGGCCATCACGGAAACCATCATCGTCGATGACGGATCGAGTGACGACACCGCCGCGCAGGTTGCGGCGATTCCCGGTGTCCGCCTGATCCGACAGCCGCGCAACGCCGGCAAGACCGCCGCCTTGGCGCGGGGGCTGGCACAGGCGCAGGGCAGCCACACCCTGTTGCTGGATGCAGACCTGACCGGGCTGACCGCCGATCATATCACCGCCCTGATTACCCCGGTGGCGCAAACCCGCGCCGCCGTCAGCATCAGCCTGCGCGGCAATGCCCCCGCACCGTGGCGGCTGATCGGGCTGGATTACATCTCGGGCGAACGGGTGCTGCCCCGCAACCTGATCGCGCCGCATCTGGACCGGCTGACCAGCCTGCCGCCCTTCGGCTTCGAGGTGTTCCTGAATGCGCTCATCACCCGCGCTGCCCTGCCTGTCGCGGTGGTGCGCTGGCCCGATGTGGCCAGCCCGCTGAAACATCGCAAATACGGGCTTTGGCGCGGGCTGCGCGGTGATGCGGGGATGATCGCCGACATGCTGCGCACCCACGGCCCTGCCACGCTGGGCCGCCAGATCATCCAGATGCGGCGGCTGCGGGTGTGAGTTCCGCTTCCAGTCTGGCGAAATACGCAGCTTGGGACGTTCAGCCCAGTCGCAGCAGATGCGCCAGCAGATCGGACCGGCGCAGCAGCCCCATCAAGGCGCCGTTCCGCATCACCGGAAAGCTGCGGTGCGGGTGATCCAGAAACGCCTGCGCGGCGGTGACGGGATCGGTCGCGGCGTCCAGCGTCACCGGATCACGGCTCATCCGGTCGGCGACGGTGCCCGACCATTGCCGGTAATAGCTGGCGTTCAGTGCCGGGCCGAAACAGTCCTTCTGCGTCAGCACGCCCACCAATGCGCCGCTGTCGTCCACCACCGGGGCGGCGGCAAAGCCGTGATCGACCAGCATCGCGGCGGCATCGCGGATCGGCATGGCGGCGGTCAGGCGCGGCACGTCGCGGCGCATCAGCGGGGCGATGGTGTCGGTCATTTAGTGTCCTTCGCGCGGTTGGGACAATCGGTGCAGCGGATACCCGGCACGCAATCCATGCTGCCGCAGGATGTGCTGACCGGGCGTCCGCCAAAGGCCATGCCAAGCGCCAGCCCGCCTGCGGCAAGGGCGATGACGATGACGGCGAGCAGAAACTCCATCGCCGTTACGCCCGGTGCGCGGCGAAATCGCCGTTTTCGATGCGGCGGCCGTCTGCGGTCAGGATCAGCGCGGTCAGCCGGTGCCGGTGGGCCAGCGTGACGGCCCGCGCCTCGCCCGCCGCGAACAGGGCAGTTGCCCAGCCATCCGCCGCGCGCGCCTGCGGGCCGATGACGCTGACCTGCGCCAGCCCGCCCTGCGCGGGGGCGCCCGCCGCCGGGTCGATGATATGCCCGACGCGCCGCCCGCCCAGATCATAGCCGTTCACCCCCGCGCCGGATGTCGCCACCGACAGCCCGCCGCGCAGGGCCAGCACCTCGGCCGCGCCCGATCCATCGGGGCGTTCTACCGCCACCTGCCACGCCCGGCCCGAGGGGTGGTGCCCGCCCGCCGCGATCTCTCCGCCCAGGTCGATCAGCCAGTCGCCGCCACGTGCCGTCATCAGCGCGGCCATCCGGTCCAGCGCGTGCCCCTTGGCGATGCCGCACAGATCGGCGGTGGTGCC
>JAUNUO010000023.1:10754-13563 GCA_030538135.1 Paracoccus sp. (in: a-proteobacteria) | reverse complement strand
CCATCCGGTCCAGCGCGTGCCCCTTGGCGATGCCGCACAGATCGGCGGTGGTGCCGGGGGCGGCCTTGGTCACGGTGGTTCCGCCGACTGCCAGATGCCGCCAGTCGGGGCTGGCGTCGCCCGCGTGGATCGGGCCAAAGCCCCAGCGCGCCACCAATGGTCCCACGGTCGGATCGAACGCCCCCTCGCTGTCACGTGCCAGAATCAGCGCGGCCTTCAGAACCTGTGCCGTTTCCTCGGGCAGATCGCGCGGCCCCGCGCCTGCAAGGTTCAGCGCGCTGATAGTGCTGTCGCCGCGCCACGGCGACATCTGCCGGTCGATCCCGGCCAGCAGATCGTCCACCGCTGCGCGCAGCCCGGCCAGCGGCGCGGCATCGGGCAGGGTGATCGCCCATTGCGCCCCGAAGGCCCGCCCGCCGATCCGCTGCGTCGCGGGCGCGCCCGCCAGCAGGGCGGGGGCCGACAGGGCCAGCGCGGCCCCTGCGATCAGGGCGCGGCGGGTGATGTGGGTGGCGGTATCGGTCATGGGTTCACGCTCCGAAATCGTCGTTGAAGATGGATTGCGGCTCGACCCCCAGCCGGGTCAGGGTGGCCATCACCGCGGAAATCATCACCGGCGGGCCGCAGAGATAATATTCGCAATCCTCGGGCGCCGGATGGCCCGACAGGGCGCGGCGCACGGTTTCGTGGATAAAGCCGGTCGGCCCGGCCCATCTGTCGCCCGGCGCGGGTTCGGTCAGCGCGGGCGTCCAGGTGAAATTGGGATGGGCGGCGGCCAGAGCGGCGAATTCATCGACATAGAACAGATCAGCCGCGGTGCGCGCGCCATAGAAATAGCGGATGCGCCGCGCCGTGCCCGCGCCAAGCTGTTCGTGGATCATCGCGCGCAAAGGCGCCATGCCGACGCCGCCGCCGATGAAGATCATCTCGCGGTCGGTGGGCTGAACGTGGAATTCGCCGAACGGCCCCGACATGCCGGCCATATCGCCGGGTCTCAGCGCGAAAAGCCACGAGGATACGATGCCGGGCGGGATCTCGCGCTCTTGCCCGGCGGGGGGCACGGCAAGGCGGATGTTGAACACGACGCGGCCCTGATCCTGCGGGCGGCTGGCGATGGAATAGGCGCGGGTCACCGGCGCGGCGGACCGGCCGCGCAGCCTGTCCCATCCGGCGGCGGCCCATGCGGCGCGGTGTTCGGGGGCCACCTCGATCTGCGAAAAGTCCAGATCATAGGCGGGCGCGGTCAGTTGCATGAACCCGCCGGCGCGGAAATCGAACGGATAATCGGGCGGCAGTTCCAGCACCAGTTCCCGGATCAGCGGGGCCAGCATCCGGTTCGACAGCACGCGGCATTCGGCGCTGCCCGCCGACAGGATGTCGCCGCTGACCTGCACCTGAACCGGGCCGCGCAACGTCACCTGACAGGCCAGCCGCACATGATCGCGCCGTTCCGCGCCCGACAGAATGCCGCGTTCGGTGGCCAGCGCATCGCCCGCGCCCTCGCCGGTGGCGGTGACACGGCACAGCCCGCAGGTGCCCGCCCCGCCGCAACCAGCCGGGATGGCGATGCCTGCATCGTGCAGCACCGGCAACAGCTTGTCGCCACGCGCGGCGCTGATGCGGTGGCTGTCGTTGACCATGACCGTCACCGCCCCCTGCGGAACCAGCCGCCTGCGCGCCGCCAGCAGGCCAAGCGTCAGCGCCAGCAGCAGGCCGATCACGATCAGGGTGCCAAGCGCGATTTCCGTCATGGCGCCACCACCTGCGCAAAGGACGAAAAGCCCAGCGACATCAGCCCGGTCAGGAAAAAGGCGATGCCCAACCCGCGCAGCCCGCCGGGCAGGTCGGCATAGGCCAGCCGCGACCGGATCGCCGCCAGCATCAGCACCGCCAGCGCAAATCCCGCGCCGCTGCCCAGACCGAACACCGCGCTTTCGGCCAGATCATAGCGACGTTCCACCATGAACAGGCTGCCGGCCAGAATGGCGCATTGCACTGCCAGCAACGGCAGGAACACCCCGAAGGACGCATGAATGGCCGGGAACCAGCGGTCCAGCACCATTTCCAGCAGTTGCACGCAGGCGGCGATGGTGCCGATGAAGGCGATCAGCGCAAGATAGGACAGGTCCAGTTCCGGCATCCCCGCCCATCCCCACGCACCGGGGGCCAGCAGGGTGGCATAGATCAGCTGGTTCAGCGGCACCGTCACCGCCAGAACCAGCATCACCGCAAGGCCCAGACCGACCGCCGTTTCGGGCCGGCGCGACAGCGCCAGAAAGGTGCAAAGCCCCAGAAACAGCGTCAGCGGCATGTTATCGACAAGGGCCGCGCGCAGGAACAGGGCGAACAGATCGCTCATCTCTGCACCTCGCCGGGGGCGGGGGCGATGGCTGTGGGTGGTTCGATCTGTTCGGGGCGCAGGCTGCGGATGGTCCAGACCAGCCCACCCAGCAGAAAGAACCCGCTTGGCGCCAGCAGCATCAGGTTCAGCGGCGTGAACCAGCCACCTTCGTCCACCGTGACCAGCACCTGAAGGCCCAGCAGATGCCCGGTGCCGAACAGTTCGCGCACCGCGCCGATCACCACCAGCACCAGAGAATAGCCAAGACCGCTGCCCAAGGCGTCCACGGCCGATGGCAGCGGCGGGTTGTGCAGGGCAAAGCCCTCGGTCCGGCCAAGCACAAGGCAGTTGGTGGCGATCAGGCTGACAAAGACCGACAATTGCTGGCTGATGCCATAAAGCCACGCCTGCAATATCTGGTCGATCACGATCACCAGCGAGGCGACGATGACGATCTGCACGATCAGC
>JAUNUO010000023.1:0-10654 GCA_030538135.1 Paracoccus sp. (in: a-proteobacteria) | reverse complement strand
TATCTGGTCGATCACGATCACCAGCGAGGCGACGATGACGATCTGCACGATCAGCCGGATCGAGGACGGGACATGCCGCCGGATCACGCTGATGACGACCGCCGACAGGATCAGCACCACCGTCAGCGAGGCCGACATGGTCAGCGCCGTCGCTACCGAGGTCGTCACCGCCAGCGCCGAACAGATGCCCAGAATTTGCAGCGTGATCGGGTTTCTGGCGATCAGCGGCTCGGTCAGGATGGACCACAGCGGGCGGGACATCAGAAATCCCCCCGCCGGATGGCGTCCAGCAGCGGACCATAGCCGTCGGGGCCAAGCCAGAACCGCATCATATTGGTGATCGCGTTCGATGTGCGGGTCGCGCCGGTGATGCCGTCCACCTCGTATTCGGTGGCGGCGCGGCCGCGCGCGACCGCCAGCCGCACGGTGCCGCCGTCATCGACCGCCGGGCGGCCCGCGAACTGTGCCTGCCAGGCCGGTTCGGTGATGCGCGCGCCAAGGCCGGGGGTTTCCGACTGGCTGGTGACGGTCATGCCGGCGATGGTGCGCATGTCGCCGCGAAGGGCGATCATGGCCTGAATCACCCCGTCATAGCCCGCCCCCGCGACCGGCAGGATCACCAGATCGACCGGACCGCCCTCGCCCCGGCGGAGGATGAAGATCTGACTGTAATCCGGGCGGCTGCCCAGATCGGCCAGATCCTGCGCCGGTGTCAGCGCGGTGCGGTTGGCCGGGTTTTCCAGCGTTTCGGCCAGTGTGTCGGGGGTAATCTCGGACGTGGCGCGGCCCGTTTCCAGATCGACCACCACCGTTGACAGCGCGGCATCGCCCGATTGCGACAGCAGGTCCGACATGCCGGGGATCGCGGCGATCAGCGATTCCAGGCGCGCCTGTTGTTCGGCGGCGCGGTTGGCAGCCTGAATGGGGCGCAGCGTCACCGTCGCTGCCGTTACCAGCAGGGCGCAGACGGCGGCGGTCAGAAAGGCGATGGCTATGGTCTTGCTGCGGCTGTCATTGGGCTGCGCCAGCATCCGCCGCCATGCGCTGATCGGGTTCAGGTCAAGGGACAAGGCGCTTCCTCCGGCCCATGCGCCAGATCATCAGCGCGATTTCATCCATCAACGGCGCGGCCAGCGCGGTCAGCAACGCCGCCGACACCGCCACCTGCACCGGATTGCCGCCGGTCCAATGCGTGGCGAAGCCCGCCATCAGCAGCGCAAACAGCCCCCCCGTCAGCCAGCGCCCCAGCCGCGTGGCCGCGCTGGCTACCGGATCGGCCACCAGCAGCACCAGCACGATGGCGGCGGCGGTGGCGTATGCCCCGGCCAGAGGCCAGCCGATCAGCGCGGCCAGCCCCGCCCCGATCAGCGCCCCGCCGATCAGACGCGCGCTGATGACGCCGAACCCCATGCCGATCAGCGCTGCCGGGATTGCCGCCCAGCCAATCTGCGGGTCGGGCACCGGCCAGATCTCGGTCGGAAAGCCAAAGCTGACGAAGGCCAGCGCAACAGTGGCCGGGTTCAGGATATTGCGCCCCCAGCCGCCAAAGATCAGTTCCGCCACCACCACGCCAAAGCTGACCGAGATCAAAAGCGCGATCAGCCCGATCTGCGGCGGCATCAACAGCGCGATGGCGATGGCCGACAGCGCCCCGGCGAACGAAGGCGGCTGCGCCCGCGCCAGCATGAAGGCCAGATGCCACAGCCCTGCCAGAACCAGCACGAACACCAGACGCGGCAGCACGGCAGGACCATTGGCCAGCAGCCATGTCACCACCACCGGCATCATCGCCGCGATCAGGACAAGTGCCACGGTTTCGCGCGACCAGATGCCCTTCATGCCGCGCCCCCCTCGGTGGCGATGCGGTCCAGCATCCCGCGCAGCACGGCGGCCAGCGGCGGTTCTGCGCCGGAGACATAATCGGCCAGCATCAGGTCCTCTTCCAGCAGGGACAGCACGCCGAAACCCCGCGCCGCTTCGTCGTCGCCCGCCGACAGTGAGCGCAGGAACGGAATCGCGGGCAAGCTGGGCGCCAGCGCCTGTTCCAGCGCGACGGTGGGGATCAAAGGCGCGGGGCGCGACATGCGCATCAGCGCCGCGCGGAACCAGTGCGGCGGCGCGGGCGGGGCAGGGCGGGGCATCACCGTGACCTGCCGGTCGCGCAGGAACAGGAACCGCGATTCCACCCCGTCCAGCGCCGATCCCGACAGGATCGCGGAAGGGCCGGGCCGCAGCACCGGCTGCGCCAGACCGTGCAGATCGGCCCCCGGCTGACAACGTGCGATCCGCTGACCCGAGGCCGCAGGCCCGCCCACGGCGACCACCCGCGTTTCGGGCAGATAGCCGGTGCGGATCAGGTGGCCGAGGGCCGCGACGTCTTGCGCCGCGATGTCCCAGACCGGCGCATCCATGCGAGCGGGGTGCAGGGCGTGGATATGGGTGCCCGCCAGCCCCTGCGGATGCAGCGGCCCGGCCGGGACGACCCGCAGCCGCGGCGCATCGGCCAGCGCCGGGCCGGGCGGCTGCACCAGCAGCAGCGGGCCTTCGGTCAGCCCGGCCAGCGCGGTCAGCCCGCGCGCGAAATCGTCGCCCTCGCCGATCATGGCGGCGGCGGGCAATGCGCCGGGGCGGGTGTCATGCGCCATCACGCAGATCGCCGCGGGCCGCGCGCCGGGCGCGGGAAAGCCGCCAAAGGGGCGCGCGCGAAAGCCGGTCCACAGCCCCGACGTCAGCATCAGCGCCGCCACATCGCCGCCTGTGTCATAGTGGTGCCGATCGGCGCCCGGATCGTGAAAGAACAGGATATGGTTCAGTGCCCGCCCCGGCCCGGTGTCGATCCGCGCCACCCGGCCGCCCATCGGCGCGGTCACGCACAGATCGGGCGCGCGCCGGTCGCGCAGGACCGGCTGACCCTGTGCCACGGTCTCGCCCTGCTGCACCAGCAGATCGACACGGAAATCGGGCGGGAAACCGGGGCCGAGCGCCGCCTCGGCGGTGATGGCCGACACCTGATCCGGCACGGCATCCGACGGGCCGCCAAAGGGCAGGATCAAGCCATTGCGGAACAGCATCGTCACGGGTTTTCCCTTGGGGTCAGGGTTGTTCAGACCGGCATTCTCCGTTAGCCTAACGGTTAGCAAGTTCGGTCTGGCGCATCAACCTTCGGAGGCGACCCGCAATGACCTTTCCCGCGAAACCGATATTTTTTCAGATAATTGTTACAATCGCGGCGGGGTGGGTATCGGTGGCTGCGCTGGCGCAGGATGCGCCCGCCGAGGCGGTCCCCACCGGCGAGACCCCGGCCTATACCCTGCCCAGCATGGCACCCCTGAACCCTGAACAGATCAAGATCGGCAATGCTGCTGAAATCGCCGCCTGGTCGCGGTCGGGCCATGCCGATGCGGCGTCGCGGTCGTTCACCAACTGGAACGAGGCCGGGACGATTCCGCCCAACTGTGCCGCCTGCCATTCGGGCGCGGGGTTCCGCGCCTATCACGGCCTTGACGGCAGCGCGGGCGGCGAGGTGCCGCCGGTGCCGGTCGGCGGTGTGATCGACTGCGACACCTGTCACAACCCCGGCATCGGCGAAATCCGCGAGGTGCGGCTGCCCAACGGCCTGATGCATCCCGTCCGGGGCGGCGAGGCTTCGTGCCTGACCTGCCATCAGGGCCGTGCATCCGGTTCGGGCATCGCCGCCGCCGTCGCCGAAAAGATGGAGGACACGCCCGATCCCGGCATCAGTTTCATCAACCCGCATTACGGCAATGCCGCCGCCACCTGGCTGGGCGGTTATGCCGGGCTGGGTTATGAATATGACGGCAAGACCTATGAGGGGCGCTTTACCCATGCCCCGCCGGTGGAAACCTGCGCCGCCTGCCACGATCCGCACAGTCTTGAGGTGGCGGCCGACAATTGCCAGACCTGCCACGGCGCGACCGACGCGATGGCGATCCGCATCTCGCGGCTCAGCCATGACGGCAGTGGCGATACGACCAAGGGCATCGGCCAGGACATCGCCGCCAATGCGGATGTGCTGAAGCAACTGATCCTCGATTACGCGCGTGAGGTGTCGGGTCGTCCGATGATCTATGACGGCGGGCGTCACCCCTATTTCTTTGCTGATGCCAATGATGATGGCGTGATCGACGAGGCCGACGGAGAACGTGTGGCCTATGACGCCTGGACGCCGCGTCTGCTGAAGGCCGCCTATAACTGGAAATTCGTCAGCTCGGACAAGGGGGTGCATGTGCATAACCCGCATTATGCCCTGCAACTGCTGTATGATTCCGCCGAGGATCTGGCCACCGCGCTGGGCCGCGACTTTGCCGCGATGGGCTGGGCGCGCTGATTGCGCCTTTCCGGCCCGCGGCCCATTGCGGCCCGCGCGTCAGCGGGGCAGGCTGCGCATAGCCAGCGGTGAAAGCCAGCCAAGATGCATGACGAATCCTCGCACGAAAACCGTGATCTGATTCTGACCCTTGTGACCGTCGCCGGGACAGTGGTTGCAGCCCTTGCAACCTGGGTCGTGCCTTGGCCCGCGGCTGTCTGGGGCGGTCTGGTGCTGGCCTATCTGGCGGGGGGGCTGCCTGCCGGGATCGGCGCCTTGCGGGCGCTGATCCGTGATGGCGAGATCGACATCGACCTGCTGATGGTGGTGGCCGCGCTGGCCGCCGCCGCTGTGGGTGCTGCGATCGAGGGGGCGGTGCTGCTGACCCTGTTCAGCATTTCCGGCACGCTGGAAGCCCGCGCCATGGGCCGCGCCCGCCGCGCGGTCGAGGCGCTGATGGCGCTGCGTCCCGATACGGCGCTGTTGCATACCCCGGACGGATCGGTGCGCGAGGTGGCGGCCGACACGCTGGCGCAGGGTGATCTGGTGGTGCTGCGCCCCGGTGCGCGGGTGCCGGTGGATGCGGTTCTGGTCAGTGGCGCGGGGTCCATCGACGAATCCACGATCACCGGCGAATCCATGCCGGTGGCCAAAGAAGCGGGCGCGAAACTGCACGAGGCGACGGTGAATATCGACGGCGTGCTGACCATCCGCGTCGCCCGCCCCCGCGCCGAAAGCACGGTCGCCCGGATGATCCAGATGGTGACCGAGGCGCAGGCGGCCAAGGCCCCGTCGGAACGGTTCTCGCAATGGTTCGGGCGGCGTTACACGGTGGCGGTGCTGGCCGGATCGGTGCTGGCGCTGGTGGTGCTGCTGGCGCTTGGGCTCGACTGGGATACCGCGCTGTATCGGGCCGCGACGCTGCTGGTGGCGGCCAGCCCCTGCGCGGTCGTGATTTCGGTTCCGGCGGCGATACTGTCGGCGCTGTCGGCGGCGGCGCGGGGCGGGGTGCTGTTCAAGGGCGGCGCCGCGCTTGAGGATCTGGCGCAGGTGCGCAGCTTTGCCTTTGACAAGACCGGCACCCTGACCACGGGCCGCGCCGATCTGACCGGGCTGTTCGTGCCTGACGGCAACGAGGATGCGGCGCTGGCCCTGCTGGCCGGAATCGAGGCGCATTCGGAACACCCGATCGCCGAGGCCATCCGCCGGGCGACGGCAGAACGGGGCGTGGCGCCGTTGGTCTTTGACGACATGTATAACACCGCCAGCGAGGGGATCGCCGGGCGCGACGGTGATTGTGTGGTCTGGGCGGGCAATCTGAGGATGCTGGCGCGGCGCGGGATCACGCTGCCGGACGATATGGCGCATCTGGTGCAGAGCGATGAAACCACGGTGTTTTTCGGTCGTGACGACCGGCTGGTCGGGGCGGCGACGGTAGCGGATACGCCGCGCGAAACCTCGGCCGCGGCGCTGGTGGCGCTGCGCGAGAGCGATACCGGCATCGCGCTGATGACGGGTGACAAGCGGGCGGTTGCGCTGCGTGTGGGCGCAGCCCTTGGCCTGCGCCCCGATGAAATCCACGCCGATCTTTTGCCCGAGGACAAGGTGCGGCTGGTGTCCGATATGGCGGGCAAGGGCGCGGTCGCCTTTGTCGGCGACGGGGTGAACGACGCTGCCGCGCTGGCCCGCGCCGATGTCGGGATCGCCATGGGGGCGGCAGGGTCGGACGTGGCGCTGGCCGCCGCCGACGTGGCCTTTCTGTCCGAGGACATGACCCGTCTGGCCGAAGCCCGCCGTCTGGCCGGGCGCACCGCCGCCATCATCCGCCAGAACCTGATCTTTGCCATCGGCGCCATGGCGGTTCTGGTGGTGGGCAGTCTGTTCTTTGCCCTGCCGCTGCCGCTGGCGGTAATCGGGCACGAGGGGGGCACTTTGCTGGTCGTGCTGAACGGATTGCGGCTGCTGGCCGATCCGATCCGCCGGGCGTAAGCTGCGCGGACGGGGGGCAGAATGAGCAATATTCCGGCGATGATCCTTGCGGGCGGCAGGTCCAGCCGCATGGGCGGGGGCGACAAGGGGCTGCGGCTGCTGGGCGGGCGGCCGATGCTGGCGCATGTGGCGGCGCGGCTGCGCGGGCAATGCGGGGCGCTGGCCCTGAATGCGAACGGCGATCCGGCGCGGTTCGCGGGTCTGGGCCTGCCGGTGCTGCCCGATCCGGTGGACGATCAGCCGGGACCGTTGGCCGGGGTGCTGGCGGCGATGGATTGGGCGGCGGGTCTGGGTGCCGGGCGGGTGCTGACGGCGGCGGGGGACACGCCGTTCCTGCCCGGTGATCTGGCGGCGCGCCTGATTGCGGCGGGCGCGCCCGCGCTGGCGGCCAGCCGCGCGGGCAGCGAGGTGCGGGTGCATCCGGTCTGCGCGCTGTGGCCGGTCGATCTGCGCGCGGCGCTGCGCGATGCGATTGCCGCCGGACAGCGCCGGGTGCAGGGCTGGGCCATGGATCACGGCGCGCAGGTGGTGATCTGGGACGTGCCGCCGGGCGGGTTCGATTCGTTTTTCAACGTGAACCGGGTCGAGGATCTGTCGGTGGCCGAGGGGCGGATCACGGGGTCCGATTCGTAATTTACCACACAGGCTGGCGGGCGGCGGGCGAGGTGTTGCCCTGCACCGCAGCGTCTTAATTTTATCGTTGAAAGACAGGTGTTTGGTGGGAATTTTGTTCCTATTCCGTTCGCGTGTTGCGCCGATATATTAAGGGATTATTTACCACCGGCACCGATCCTGTCGTCCGGCAAATCATGCGGCGAACAGGAGTCTTTCATGCTTACCACCGTTGAAATCAAGGGAAACTTCGACCGTCAGGACGGGGTGTCCTCGGTTTCGGGGACGTTGTTCTTTACGTTATCGCAACGCGACTTTGACGGCTCGACTGTTATCGAACCGGCGGTTCAGGCGGTGCCTCTGGACGGTGAGGGGGAATTTTCGGGGGTCAGGTTGTGGCCCAATGAACGCGGGCGCATGGGCAGCACCTATCGGGTGGAATATCAAAAGGAAGGCGCGGCAAAGCCAGACCTGATCGAGGCGGCCCTGTTCGTGCCCGATGCTGATGCGCCGCTGGATCTGGCCGATCTGCTGATGGCCAACACCATCGCCCGTGAAAGCCGCCTGAGCCGGATCATCCCGATCAGCGCAGAGGTCTTTGTGCAGCGACAAGAGGCCGGCACGCTGGTCGATGCGCTGTATCTGGTCGAAGGAGAGGCGGCATGAGCCTCGAACGTTTTTTCGGCAAGTTCGACCGTGCCGTCGTCGTGCGCGGCGGCGTGGTGACCCAGACCGATCTGCTGCGCCCGGACGGAAGTTCGGCCCTGCGGCGGACGGCGAAGGCCGCGGCCCCGGCGGCGATTGTCGGCGTTGCCCTGTCGGGCGCGGCGCGCCCCGGCGAAACGGTGGGCATCGTGCCCGGCGTCTATACCGGCTTTCCCGCGGTGGTACTGTCGTATCGCCTGATCCGGGGCGGCGAGGATGTGCTGCTGACCGGGCTGGAAATCGCGATCACCGAGGACGATCTGGACCGCCGCATCGAGGTGATCGAGGTGGCGACCAACCCGCTTGGCACCACCGAAACCCGCGCCGCGATCGAGGTTGCGCGCATCGCCCCGGCGCAGATCGTACCGAGCCATGGCGGCGCGGACGTGGCGAGCGATGTGGAATTGCCGCTGATCCTGACCCAGTTGTCGGCGGACGGCACCCAGCCGCTGAGCTGGACGGTCGAGGGCGCGGGCGCGCATGTGGTCATCAACACGGATGCCGTGGTGCCGGTTCTGCAACTGGTGTCGATGCCGGACGAGAATGTTCATGCCCTGAGCATCCGCGCGGCCAATGCGGCGGGCGAGGCCGAGGCGGCATTTGTGCTGAACGTGACCCGGCCCGTGCTGCGGGCGCCGGGGGCGGTCGTGCTGTCGGCGGTCGATGCGACGGTCGCGGCCGATGCCGGTCTGCCGCGCGTTCTGGCACGGCTGAGCGCGGGCGGCACCGAACCGCTGGACTGGTCATTGGAACAGGCGGATGCGTGGTTCGCACTGGAACAGGGCGACGAAGCGCTGGAACTGCGGTTGATCGCCATGCCCGAACCGGGTGTGGAAACGGTGGCCGTGCGCGCCTCGAACGCTGCGGGAACGGCGCGGGCGGTGTTCGACCTGATCGTGACCGAACCCGTGACGGCGCCCGGCGCGGTGGCACTGTCGGCGCAGGCCGCGCGGGTGACGCCGCATCAGGCGCTGCCTGTGGTTCTGGCGAATGTGGCGGCTGATGGTTCAGCCCCGCTGATCTGGACGGTCGAGGGCAGCGACGCACTGATCCTGACCGAGGAGGACGGCGTGGTGCAGCTGGTTCTGGTCGCCATGCCTGCGCCGGGCGATCATGCGGTGCGGATCATCGCCGAAAACACGGCGGGTTCCGCCGAGGCCGCCTTTGCGCTGAGCGTTGCCGTCGCGCAGGAACCGGCGCAGGTTCGGCTGTCGGCGACCGCGGCCGAGATCGGCGCGGATGCGACGCTGCCCTTGGTGCTGGCGCAGGTGTGGGCGGATAAGGCACAGGACTGGTCGCTGAGCGGCGGCGAGGGCTTTGCCGAACTGGTCGCGCGCGGCGATGGTGCCGATCTGATGCTGATCGCGATGCCGCAGGCTGGCGTCTGGCCGCTGCATATCGCGGTGGGCGGCGGCGGTGCGGATTTCATGCTGTCCGTGACCGCCGAGATCAAGGCCCCCCAAGCGGTGAGCCTGTCCGCGGATACGGCGGTCGTGGTGAACGACAGCGCCTTGCCGCGTCTTTTGGCCGTGGCGACGGCTGACGGGTCCGCCCCGTTGAACTGGACGCTGACCGGCGGTGACGGTTTTGCCGTGCTGGAACAGGACGGTGCGACGGGCGAAATGCGGCTGATGCTGACGCGGATGCCTGAACCGGGCGCGCATGAACTGTCGCTGCATGCGGCGAATGACGTGGGTGCGGCCGTGACAATTTTTTCGCTTGAGGTGCAGGCCGCGCTGATGGCGCCGGCCTCGGTAAACCTGTCGGCGGTTCAGGCCGAGGTTCGCGCCGATGCGCAACTGCCGCTGGAACTGGCGGTGGCTGCGGCGGACGGCACTCTGCCGCTCAACTGGTCGCTGACCGGGCCCGAAGGCCATGTCGCGCTGGACATGGCGCAGGCGCAGGTGCGACTGATGCTGCTGTCGATGCCGGAACCGGGCGACTGGCCGGTGGTCCTGCGGGCGGCGAATGGCGCCGGTGCGGCCGAGGCGGAACTGATGCTGCGCATCGCCGCGGCGGAAGCCCCTGTCGTCATGCCGCTGACGCTGAGCGCCGGCGAGGCCCATGATCTGCGGCTTCTGGATGATGGCGGCGTCGGCTTTTCGCTGAGCGGAACGGATCACGACGGCGATTACAGCATTGCCAGCGCCGCGATCGAGGCGGGACATCCGGTGATCCTGCGGCTGCCCGAGGCGACCGAAGGTCCGGTCGGCACGTTCACCGTGACGCGCGACGGGCTGTATGCCTGGCCGGCCGCCGATCAGGTGTCGGTGCTGATCGACTGGCTGGTGGACGGCACCCTTGCCGGTTCGGGCGCAAGCTTTACCCGGCAGGCGCTGGACATGGATGCACAGATCGAGATGGCCGTGCGGCTGATCAACATTGCCACCGTGGAACATGAGGCCGAGGTATCGGCGCGTCAGACCGTGCAGAGCGAAACCACCTTTGCCCCGGTGCCGACGCGGTTCAATGCGCTGGAGAACGATGCGATGCAGTGGAACCGGACCTTTGAAAACGCCGATGCGGCGTTGCTGGTGACGCGGTTCCGGTTCGACCCCGATGCGGAAGATACCGATCTGCGCGGCAACATCGTCAGCCTGAACTCGAATCTCGAGGTGACCGTCTCGAATGCGACCGGCAGTCTGCGGGTGTTCCTGCGCACCGACCCGCCTGCGGAAAGCGCGACCAGGGGTCTGCGACAGACCTTCTTGGCACCCCTGCCTGCCAGGGGCGATCTGGTGGATGTGATCATGGGTCTGGGACCGCATGGCGCGAATGGGGCGCGTATCACCTATTCCGCGGTGCGCCTGAACAACGGTGACTGGACGCATGGCGCCATATCGGTTGCCGAAGATCGGGTCATCGACCTTGCTTCGTCGAGGGGTGTGCGTTTGGGTCTGGGGACCACATTCAACACCGCCGCGCGTGTCACGCACGCGCATGTCCGCACCGCGATCTGGCTGGGTCGTTCGGTTTCTCTGGACGAGGCGAAGGCGATCTTCTTCCGCGCGGATGGTCAGT
>JAUNUO010000228.1 GCA_030538135.1 Paracoccus sp. (in: a-proteobacteria) | reverse complement strand
AAACGCTGGGCGGCGAAAGAGGCCTGTTCCAAGGCTTTGGGCACGGGCCTGCGCATGGGAATCGCGTGGCGCGACATGGCGGTGGGCAATCTGGAAACCGGCCAGCCGGTCATGGCACTGACCGGCTGGGCCGCCGCGCGTCTGGCGGATATGACGCCGCCCGGCCATCGCGCCGTGGTCCATGTCACGCTGACCGACGATCACCCCTGGGCGCAGGCTTTCGTCGTCATCGAGGCGCGACCCGACCCCGGCGCTTGACTCTGGCTGCTTTGCCGCCCCATGACGGGCGCGAACCGAAAAGGACCGGAACGACCATGGCCGACCGCAGCAGCGCCCGCAAAGAGGGCGGCATCATCGAAACCATCCGCACCATTTTCTGGGCGCTGGTGATCGCGGGGATCTTTCGCACGCTGTTCTTCCAGCCGTTCTGGATTCCCTCGGGCAGCATGAAGGACACGCTGCTGATCGGGGATTTCCTGTTCGTGAACAAGATGGCCTATGGCTATTCCCGCCATTCCTGCCCGTTCTCGGCCTGCCCGATCACCGGCCGGATTCTGGCCAGCGAACCCGAACGCGGCGATGTCGTGGTGTTCCGCCATCCGACCCGCAACGTCGATTTCATCAAGCGGCTGATCGGGATGCCCGGCGATACCGTGCAGTTGCAGGGCGGGCGGGTCTATATCAACGGGCAAGAGGTGCCGCAGGAACCGAACGGCACCTTCACCGAGATCAAGGAACCGCAGGGGCCGCAGCGTCTGGTGCCGGCCTGCGCCAACGATCCCGTGCCGCCGGGCGGGAATTGCGAATATCAGCGGTTCACCGAAACCCTGCCGAACGGCGTGTCGCATGATGTGCTGAACATCCGCGACGGCTGGATCGCGGATGATACGCCGGTGTTCACCGTCCCCGAGGGCCAGTATTTCTTCATGGGCGACAACCGCGACAATTCCGAGGACTCGCGTTTCGGCGCGATCACCGGGGGCCTTGGCTTTGTGCCGGCGGAATATCTGATCGGGCGCGCGGACCGGATCATGTTCTCGTCCGCGGGGTCGTCGCTGCTGTATTTCTGGACCTGGCGCGGGGACCGTTTCTTCAAGGCGGTGAATTGAAGATCGGCGTTGAAACGCGGGCCTTCATGGCGCGGCTGGGCCATGATTTCGCCCGGCCTGAATTGTTGTCGCGCGCGCTGACGCATGGGTCGATGTCCGGCCCCTCGCGGCCCGACAATCAGCGGCTGGAATTTCTGGGCGACCGCGTTCTGGGGCTGGTCATCGCCGAGGCGCTGATCGCGGCCGATCGCGCGGCGTCCGAGGGGCAGCTTGCGCCGCGTCTGAATGCGCTGGTGCGCGGGGAAACCTGTGCCGACATCGCCCGGCAGATCGGGCTGGGCGAGGTGCTGCGTCTGGGCCGGTCGGAACGGCTGTCCGGCGGTCGTCGCAAGGATGCGCTGTTGGCCGATGCGATGGAGGCGGTGCTGGCCGCCATCTATCTGGACGCGGGGCTTGAGGCGGCGCGCGGGGTGATCCTGACGCTGTGGGCGGACCGGCTGAACAATGTCGCGGCGGATGCGCGCGACGCCAAGACCGCGCTTCAGGAATGGGCGCAGGCGCAGGGGATGCCGCCGCCGGTCTATGAACAGACCGGTCGCGAAGGCCCGGACCATGCGCCGGTGTTCCACATCACGGTGCGGCTGGCCGATGGCCGCAGTGCCGAGGCCGAAGGGGCCGGGGCCAAGCGCGGGATCGAGCAGGCGGCGGCGGCGGCGTTGTTGGCGCAGGTGTCGGCGGGGGCATTGGCCCCGGACACTCAGGATATTTCCACATCAAAGACAGGACAGGGCGGCGCATGACCGAGACGACACGGGCGGGCTTTGTCGCCCTGATCGGGGAACCGAATGCGGGCAAGTCCACGCTTTTGAACCGGATGGTCGGGGCCAAGGTTTCCATCGTCACGCACAAGGTTCAGACCACGCGCGCGCGCATTCGCGGCATCGCCATCGAAGGCCCGGCGCAGATCGTGTTCGTGGATACGCCGGGCATTTTCCGCCCGCGGCGGCGGCTGGATCGGTCGATGGTCGCGGCGGCCTGGGGCGGCGCGGATGATGCCGATGTCATCTGCCTGCTGATCGAGGCGCACCGGGGGCTGACCGATGGCGTCGGGCGGATTCTGGATGCGCTGATGGACAAGGCGCGGGGGCGCACGGTTGCCCTGATCATCAACAAGATCGACCGGGTGAAGGCCGAGGCCCTGCTGGCGCTGGCGGAAAAGATGAACGCGGCTTTCCCTTTTGCGCGGACCTTCATGGTATCCGCCGAACGCGGCCACGGTTGCGACGATCTGCGGGAATGGCTGGCCGAACAGATGCCGGCCGGCCCGTGGCTTTACCCCGAGGATCAGATCGCCGATCTGCCCATGCGCATGATCGCCGCCGAGATGACCCGCGAAAAGCTGACCCTGCGGCTGCACGAGGAAATCCCCTATCAGCTGACCGTCGAGACCGAAGCCTGGGAAGAACGGCAGGACGGGTCGGCCCGCGTCGATCAGGTGATCTATGTCGCCCGGCCCGGTCACAAGGGCATCGTTCTGGGCAAGGGCGGCGAGACGATCAAGGCCGTCAGCCAGGCCGCGCGCACCGAGCTTGAGGAATTCATGGGCCGGCGGGTGCATCTGTTCCTTCAGGTCCGGGTGCGCGAGAACTGGCAGGACGAATCCGAACGCTATTCCGAAATCGGGCTGGATTTCCGCGACGGCGATGGCTGAGGCGCGGCTTGCCACCGGGCTGTGGGTCGCGGCCTATCTGGCGCGGCTGGGGCAGGCGCATATCCCGGCCTATGTCGTGGCACGCGGCGACGCCACGGCGGGGGCGGTGCTGGTGAAGTGCGCCCGGCTGAATGGGACGGCCGATCTGTGGGCGCGCGAATGGGATCTGGACAGCGGCGAGCGGATCTGGTCGCAGATGCGCGCCGGGGCCGAGCACGACGTGGATGCAGCGATTGCCCGGCAGCGCGGTTTTGACCCAGATCTGTGGGTGATCGAGATCGAAAGCCGGGATGGGCGCACATTGCTGGATCAGGATGGGCTGGCGTGACCGGGGCGCGACAAACCGCTTTCGCCCGTTGCGCGGCGCGGATAGCGTGCCGGGCATGAGCGCGCGCCCCGATCAGAACAGCGATTCCCCCTTTGGTCTGGCCCTTGCGGTCGGAACCTATA
>JAUNUO010000227.1 GCA_030538135.1 Paracoccus sp. (in: a-proteobacteria) | reverse complement strand
AGCCAGGCATAGCCGCGCCCCATCAGTTCGACGGTCAGCGCGCCATCGGCCAGATAGGATTCCAGCAGCGTGGTGATTTCCAGCTCGCCCCGTTCCGAGGGTTGCACCTGTGCAGCCCGGTCGGGCGCGGTGCCGTCAAGGAAATACAGCCCCGTCACCGCATAGTTCGACGGCGGAACCGGCGGCTTTTCGATGATCGAGCGCACCGTGCCATCGGCGTCGAAATCGACCACGCCGTAACGTTCCGGGTCCACGACGTGATAACCGAACACCGTTCCGCCCGATGTCTGTGCGCTGGCCCCGCTCAGCAGTTTGCCCAGACCCACACCGAAAAAGATGTTGTCGCCCAGGACCATGGCCGAAGGCGCGCCGTCCAGGAAATCGCGCGCCAGCAGATAGGCCTGCGCCAGACCGTCGGGACTGGGCTGCACGATCCATTCGAACCGCAGCCCCCATTGCGACCCGTCGCCCAGCAGGCGTTGAAACTGGGCCTGATCCTCGGGGGTGGTGATGATCGCGATCTCGCGGATGCCGGCCAGCATCAGCACGGTGATCGGGTAATAGATCATCGGCTTGTCATAGATCGGCAGCAGTTGTTTCGACACGCCCATGGTGATGGGATAAAGCCGCGTGCCCGACCCGCCCGCCAGAATGATGCCCTTGCGCTGCATGGTTTATCCTTTCAACTCGGCCAACACATCGGCCAGCCCGGCACGCCAGTCGGGGCGCGCGATACCGAAATCCACCGCCAGACTGTCGCAGTTCATGCGGGAATTGCCCGGCCGTTTTGCCGGCGTGGGATAGGCGCTGGTCGGGATGTCCTCGACCACCGGGTTCAACCCGGCCTGCGCGAAAATCTCGCGCGCGAAATCGGCCCAGCTGACATCGGGCGCGCCGGAAAAATGATAGGTGCCGCCCGCCTTGCCCTGCCGCATCTGCGCGGCCATGGTCAAAAGCGCGTCGGCAATCGCGGCGGCGGGCGTCGGCCCGCCGATCTGGTCGGCCACGATGGTCAGCCGGTCGCGTTCGGCCCCCAACCGCAGCATGGTTTTCACGAAATTCGCGCCATGGGCGGAAAACACCCAGGAGGTGCGCAGGATCGCGGCGCGGGCGCCGCTGGCCAGAACCGCCTGTTCCCCCGCCAGTTTCGTCGCGCCGTAAACGCCCAGGGGGCCGGTCGTATCGCCGGGTTGCCACGGCTGATCGCCCGAGCCGTCAAAGACGTAATCGGTGGACACATGCAGGAACGGGATGCCAAGCGCCGCGCAGGCACGTGCCATGGCGCCCGGTGCCTCGCCATTGACCAGCATGGCCGTTTCTGCGTCGCTTTCCGCCTTGTCCACCGCCGTATAGGCCGCCGCGTTAACCACGACCGAAGGCGACAGATCCATGATCGCGTCGCGGCAGGCGTCGGGGCGGGTCAGATCGGCCTCGTCCCGGCCCAGACAGCGCGCATCCGGCGCGCGGCGGGCCAGTTCGCGGGCGACCTGCCCGGTTTTGCCGAAAACCAGCATCATGCCTTGCCCAGCCTCTGCCCCACGCCCTCGCGCGACAGCAGGGGTTCCCACCAGTCGCGGTTGGCCAGATACCATTCGACCGTCTTGCGCAGCCCCTGTTCCACCGTGACCGAGGGGCGCCAGCCCAGCTCATCCCTGATCCGGGTCGGATCAATGGCATAGCGGCGGTCGTGGCCGGGGCGATCCGTCACGAACTGGATCAGATCGGCATGGGGCGCGCCCTCGGGGTGCAGGTCGTCCATATGGGCGCAGATGGTGCGCACGAGGTCGATGTTCTTCGCCTCATTCTCGCCGCCGATGTTATAGCTGTGGCCCAACTCGCCCTTTTCCAGCACCAGCAGCAGCGCGTCGGCGTGGTCTTCCACATACAGCCAGTCGCGCACGTTGCCGCCGTCGCCATAGACCGGGATCGGGCGGCCGTGCAGCGCGTTCAGGATCACCACCGGCACCAGCTTTTCAGGGAAATGGAACGGGCCGTAGTTGTTGGAACAATTGGTCAGCACCACCGGCAGGCCATAGGTTTCGTGCCACGCCCGCACCAGATGGTCTGACCCGGCCTTGGACGCCGAATAGGGGCTGCGCGGGTCATAGGGGGTGGTTTCGGTGAACTGTCCGGTTTCGCCTAGGCTGCCGAACACCTCGTCGGTGGAAATATGGTGGAACCGGAAGCCCTCGGGCCGGCCCTCGCGGACCCAGTAATCCCGCGCGGCTTCCAGCATGTTGAAGGTGCCGATGACATTGGTTTCAATGAACGCCGCCGGGCCGTCGATGGACCGGTCCACATGGCTTTCGGCGGCCAGATGCATCACCGCATCGGGGCGGTGCTGTGCGAACACGCGGTCCAGCGCGGCGCGGTCGCGGATGTCCACCTGTTCAAAGGAATAGCCCGCCGCATCGGCCACGTCGGCCACGTTTTCCAGATTGGCCGCATAGGTCAGCGCGTCCAGGTTCACGACCTGATGCCCGCGCGCCACCGCCAGCCGCACCACGGCCGAGCCGATAAAGCCCGCGCCACCCGTTACCAGAATCTTCATGCCTGTTCCCCAAACGGCGACACCCAATCGGCGAATGCCGGGGCTTTCTGATCCTTGTCGGACAGCACCGGCGCATCCACGCCCCAGTCGATCCCCAGCGAATCCCACCGGACCGAGCCATCCGCCGACGCGTCATAATGATCGGTGCATTTATAGACGATCTCGGTATCCGCCTCGCGCGTCACGAAGCCGTGCAGGAAACCGGCGGGGATCCATAATTGCCTGCCGTTTTCGAACGACAGTTCCTCGCCCACCCATTGACCATAGGTCGGGCTGCCGACCCGCGCGTCAACGGCCACGTCGAACAGCCGTCCGCGGCCACAACGCACCAGCTTTCCCTGCGCATGGGGCGGGGCCTGATAATGCAGCCCGCGCAGCGTGCCGGTGGCGGTGGAAATGGAATGATTGTCCTGCACGAAATCGGGCAGGTTCAGCCCGGCCCGTTCCAGCGTGCGGCGGTTCCAGCTTTCCGAGAAAAAACCGCGGGCATCGCCATGGCGCGCAGGGACAATGACCACGACATCGGGGATGGCGGTGGGTTTTATACGCATGATCGCCTTTACTCGTCACAATTGGCCGCGTTTATAATGCTGCGCCGCAGCCAAGTCACCCCCTTTGCGAAACTTGATAAACTTGCAAGGACTGCATCGTTGCCGCATGG
>JAUNUO010000226.1 GCA_030538135.1 Paracoccus sp. (in: a-proteobacteria) | reverse complement strand
CCGCGACCCAACCGGCGCAGAACCAGGCGCTGACCGCCGAGACGCTGCCCGAGGCGCTGAAGGCGCTGAACCTGACCGATCTGGATATCCGCACCGGCAAGCGCGGTTCCCGCGTCACAGGAAAGGTGGCGGATGGCACCGGCATCAATGCGATGGTCGGCGATGACGGCACATTGCGCGGCGTGCGTGCGGGTGACGGTGCAGCCCTGCCGCAGACGCTGGTCGATACGATGCTGCCGGCACCGGTGCGCGGCAATGCGATCATCGAACAATTCGCAACCATTTCCGGTCTGGGGGTGATGCCCGACATGGTGATGATAGGCGGCAAGGATGCGGAGGGCCAGAACCTGCGCGCGGGCTTTGCGCCGGACGGGACGCTGATGCGGTTCGGCCGGGGCGATGATCGCGGGCCGGGGATGCAGGGCAAGCACGACCGGGGCGGCAAGCGCGGCTTTGACCGGCGCGGCCACGGCCGGGGCGAAATGCACGGAGACCGCATGGGCCAGCGTGCCGCACCGCTGGACGAAGCCGCGCTGCGTCAAAGCCTGACCGGGGCCGGCTATACCGATCTGGGCGACATCACCCGTCAGGGTCGCGGTATCGCCATTCCGGCGGTCAATGCCAATGGCGAGGCGGTGACCTTGCAAGTGAACCGCGCCGGTCAGGTGATTCGGGAAACCGCCCGTTAAGGCCGGCGGTCAGGCAGGGGGCAGGCCCGCGCCCCCTGCCGATTACGTCGCCACATAGCGGTCGCGCCGGTGGTTGATCGCGATCACCAGATTGATGACAAGCGCGCCCAGAAAGCTCCAGGCGACAAGGTGCCAGTCGCGCAGCAACAGCGCGGCGCCGAACACCAGCGCATCAAAGCCCATCTGCACCCAGCCCGCGCGAAAGCCGGTGGCATCCTGGATATAAAGACCCAGAACCCCGATGCCGCCAAGACTGGACCCATGCCGGAACAGCGCGAGCAAGGCCGTGCCGGTCAATGCGCCGCTAAGAACGGCACCCAAGGCCGGATGAATGTCACCGAAATGCAGCCAGCGCGGCAGCAGCGCCACCAGCACCGACATGATCGCCACGGCGGCAAAGCTTTTCAGCACGAACATGCGGCCAAAGCGGCGATACCCCAGCCAATAGAACGGCAGGTTGATGACAAAGAACACCGGCCCGAACCCCCAGCCGGTCGCGTAGGAGATCAGGATCGCCATGCCCGCCGTCTGTCCGGTGACAAAGCCCAGATGCGTCAGCAGGATGACGGACACCGCCGCCATGAAGCTGCCATAAGCGATGCCCTGCGCGTCATCGAGGGCCGAGTGATGTGTTCTGTCTGGTTCCATGCGTTCTGATGCACCCCTGCGCCGGGGCGGGCAAGGGGGCAGGGGGCTGTCTGCCCCCGTCGCCGTTCCGGCGACTCCCCCGAGGATATTTATGAACCGAAGATGCCTTTCAGGGCAGGGCGGGCCGGGGTGCGCCCGGCCCGACCGTCATGCTTATTGCAGCGCCTTGTCGGTGATGGCGTGGGTCCACGCGCCTTCGGGCGCGGCGGTGATGACCGGATCGGATCCGCCGCTCATCAGGGTGTCCACGGTGCGCTGGTAATCGGCCTCGTCCAATGCGCCGTTCGATCCGGCGGTCAGTTTCGCCACCTCGGTCATCATGCGGGTCTGATGTTCGATGGTCTGGGCGCCGGTTTCGTCATTATCCATCACGATTTCGGCGGCTTCCTCGGGGTGTTCCTCGGCGTATTTCCAGCCCTTCATGCTGGCACGGACGAAACGGGCCAGCTTGTCCTCCATCGCCGGATCGGCCAGCGCGGTTTCCAGCACATAAAGCCCGTCCTCCAGCGTGGCGACGCCCTGATCTTCGTATTTGAAGGTAATCAGGTCCTCCTCGCTGATGCCGGCGTCCAGAACCTGACCGTATTCATTATAGGTCATGGTGCTGATGCAGGCCGCCTGTTTCTGCAACAGCGGATCGACGTTGAAGCCCTGTTTCAGGACGGTGACGCCATCCGCGCCGCCAGTCGTCGGGATGCCGAGGTGGTTCATCCAGGACAGGAACGGGTATTCATTGCCAAAGAACCACACGCCCAAAGTCTTGCCGGGGAAATCGGTCTTGGGGTCGGTGATGCCGGTTTCCTTGAGGCAGGTCAGCATCATGCCCGACGATTTGAACGGCTGCGCGATATTGACGAGGGGCAGGCCCTTTTCGCGCGCGGCCAGCGCGGCGGGCATCCATTCCACCGTCACATCGGCCCCGCCCCCCGCCAGCACCTGAGTCGGCGCAATGTCCGGCCCGCCCGGGCGGATGGTGACGTTCAGGTTTTCCTCGTCATAGAATCCTTTGTCCTTGGCCACATAATAGCCGGCGAACTGCGCCTGCGTGACCCATTTGAGCTGCAAGGTCAGATCATCGGCGGCCCGCGCGGCGCCGGCGGCGGCGGTAAAGGCTGCGATCAGCATCAGTTTCTTCATCTTCCACTCCCTGTTTCTGGGGTCTTTGCCCCGTTAACGGCGCTGGCTTGGATGCCAGAAGGTCATCCGGCGTTCGGCCAGCGCGACGATACCATAGAAAGCCGTTCCGGCGACTGCCGCGATGGCGATTTCAGCCCAGACCAGCGGCAGATCCAACTGACCCACGGCGGTCGAGATGCGAAAGCCCATGCCGCGCGTCGGACTGCCGAAAAATTCGGCCACGATGGCGCCGATCAGGGCCAATGTGGTGGTGATTTTCAGCCCGTTGAACAGAAACGGCAGGGCGGCGGGCAGGCGCAGTTTGAACAAGGATTGCCAATAGCCCGCCGACCACGCCGCCATCTGGTCGCGTTGCAGCGCATCGGTGGCGGCAAGGCCCGCGATCATGTTCACGAGGATCGGAAAGAACACCATCACCACCACGACCGCCGCCTTGGACTGCCAGTCGAACCCGAACCACATCACCAGAATCGGCGCGATGCCGACGATGGGAAGGGCGGCGACGAAATTGCCGATAGGCAGCAGACCGCGTTGCAGGAACGGGCTGCGGTCGATGGCGATGGCGGTGGCGACGGCGGCCAGCGCGCCCATGATCCAGCCGGTCAGCGCGCCTTTCAGGATCGTCTGCACGAAATCGCCCCAGAGGATCGGCACCGCCCCCACCATCCGCGCCCAGATCACGCTTGGCGCGGGCAGGATGACCGAGGGCACGGCATAGATCCGCACGATCATTTCCCACAAAATCAGCGCGGTGGCGCCAAAGATCGCCGCGACCA
>JAUNUO010000225.1 GCA_030538135.1 Paracoccus sp. (in: a-proteobacteria) | reverse complement strand
GTCATCACCACCGGCGCGGCATAGCCCGCACCCGACAGCCGCCGCGCCGAATCCTGAAACAGCGAGAAATCGCCGGTCAGATGGGCGAATTGTTTTGGAAAACTTTTGCGCGATACCGGCCACAACCGCGTGCCGGAACCGCCTGCCAGCAGGACGGGGATAATATCGTTACTCATTCCAGAACTCCGAATGCGCGGCGAGCCAGCCGCTCTGATTCAAGCAAGCGCCGGTCCTCGGCCACCATTTCCGTCACCAGAGTGGCAAAATCGGTGCAATGCGTCCAGCCCAGCCGTTCCCGCGCCCGCGCCGGATTGCCTAAAAGGCGCGGCACTTCGGTCGGGCGGAAATAGACCGGGTCGATACGGATCAGGCAGCGTCCGGTAGCAGCATCATGGCCGGTTTCATCCAGTCCCTGCCCGCGCCAGTCCAGCGTGATACCGATCTGTTCAAAGGCCAGCCGGCAGAAATCCCGCACGGAATGACATTCCCCGGTGGCCAGAACGTAATCGCCGGGGCGATCCTGTTGCAGCATCAGCCACATGCCTTCCGCGTAATCGCGCGCATGGCCCCAGTCGCGCAGCGCATCCAGATTGCCCAGATACAGCACTTCCTGCAAACCAAGGCTGATCGCCGCCACCGCTCGGCTGATCTTGCGGGTGACAAAGGTTTCGCCCCGCCGCGGACTTTCATGGTTGAACAGGATACCGTTGCTGGCGTGCATCCCGTAAGCCTCGCGGTAATTGCGCACCGTCCAGAAGGCATAAAGTTTCGCCGCCGCATAGGGTGAACGCGGCGCAAAGGGCGTGCCTTCGTCCAGCGGGCCGTCATGCTGCCCGCCATACAGTTCCGACGTGGACGCCTGATAGAACCGCAGCTTGTCCGTCAGGCCCAACAGCCGGATCGCCTCAAGCATCCGCAGCGGGCCTATGGCATCCACTTCTGCCGTATATTCGGGCTGGTCGAAACTGACGCGGACATGGCTTTGCGCGGCAAGATTATAGATCTCGTCAGGCCGGGTGTCGGCGATGATCCGGGTCAAGGTGGTGGCGTCCAGCATGTCGCCGTAATGCAGATGCAACCGGCTGCCGGAATGCGGGTCGATCGACAGATGGTCGATCCGCCCGGTGTTGAAGCTGGAGGACCGGCGCTTGATCCCGTGGACCTCGTATCCCCTGGCCAGCAGCAGTTCGGCCAGATAGCTGCCGTCCTGTCCGGTGATGCCGGTTATCAGCGCGCGTTTCGTCATGCCCCGCCCTTTGCCACATCTGCCACGACCTGCGCCAGCCGGTCCAGTTGCGGGCCGATGGGATAGTGGTGGTTGCCGGTGAACAACCCGTCCGCGTCGATCCGGTCCGCCGCCGGGGTCGGCCCGGCTACGGAATGATCCAGACGCGCGATCACCGGATTCTTCAGGAAATTCCCGGCGACGATGGGCCGGCTTTCGATGCCCGCCGCGCTCAGCGCCGCGACCAGATCGGCTCGCCGCCCGGCCAACCGGCCTTTCAGCAGCAAGGCAAAGCCGAACCACGAGGATTCGCCCGTTTCCGCCTGAATATCCACATCGGGATGCCCGGCAAACAGGTGCTGAAACCGCGCGGCATTGGCGCGCCGGGCCGCGATGAACCCGTCCAGCTTGGCCAGTTGCACCAAACCGACCGCGCCCGACATTTCCAGCGGGCGCAGGTTCCAGCCCGGCAGCACAAAGCGGAACTGCCGCACGAACGGGTCGGGATCGACGGGCAGATGCGTGTCGTCGGCCAGCCCCCGCGTCCAGCCATGCGCCCGCAGCGACAGCATGTTGTCATACAGGCGGCGGTCGTCGGTCACGACCAGCCCGCCCTCCATCGTGCAGATATGATGCGAGAAAAAGGTGGAAAACGTGCCGAACAACCCGAACGTCCCGGCCTCGCGCCCATCCAGCCGCGCACCCATGGATTCGCAGTTATCTTCGATCAGGGGGATACCGGCATCGTCGCAGGTCGCCTGCAACCGGGTCAGATCGGCCGGGTTGCCCAGCAGGTTCACCGCCAGAACGGCACGGGTGCGCGGCGTGATCGCGGCGGCCACCTGATCCGCGTCGATGTTCAGCGTATCCCCCAGCACATCCACAAAGCGCAGCCGCAGCCCCATCTGGCTGACCGGGAAATAGGTGGTGGACCAGCTGACGGCGGGCACGATAACCTCGTCCCCTGCGCGCCACCCCAGATCGGGGTGATGAAACGCCGCCGCCAGCCCCAGCAGATTCGCCGCCGACCCCGACGACGCCATGACCGCGTAACGCGCGCCCATCCGATCGGCGAACGCCACCTCGAACGCCGCCACCCTTTCGCCCATGGTAAACCGGCCCGAGGCGATCACGTCCTGCAACGCGCGCGTCTCGGCCTGATCCCAGGTCGTGGTAGCCAGCGGATAGAACAAGATCGCCCCGTAATTGTCCGGCGCCGCGATAACGGAAAACGGCGGGCAGGCCAAGGGGCGTGGCCGGGGCGAGGTTTTGCCGGTGTTGCCCGGCCCGGTCGTCTTCTTCGCCGGCGCCCCTTGGCAGCACCGATTTTGCCTCTATCCTTGCGCCTCCCTGACAGGAGCAGACAGATGGCCCAACAGCCTCGCCGCCGGGGCCGCCCGCCCAAATCCGCCGCAGCCGCCCCCGCCACGGTTCAGGTGCTGGACCGCGCGCTGGATCTGCTGGACCGCATCGCCGATGCCGGGGCGGCGGGGCTGGCGCTGACGGAAATCGCGGCACAGACGGGACAGGCCGCCTCGACCGTGCATCGGCTGCTGGCATCACTGGCGGCACGGGGCATGGTGGAAACCGACCCGGCCACACAGATCTGGTATATCGGACCGCAGACCTATCGTCTGGGTGCGGCGTTTCTGCGCCGGGGCGGGCTGGCCGAACGCGCCGCGCCGATCCTGCGGCGGCTGATGCAGGCCACGTCGGAAACCGCCAATCTGGGCATTCGCGACGGCGATGCGGTGCTGATCGTGGCGCAGGCCGAAACGCCGCGCCCGATCCGCGCGCTGTTCCCGCCCGGCACCCGGCTGCCACTTGAAACCTCGGGTCTGGGTCGGGCATTGTGTGCGCCGGACGGCGGCACGGACCCGGAACTGATCGCCACCCGCGCCCGCGGCTTTGCGCTGGACCGCGAAGAAGTCGAACCGGGAATGCGCTGCGTCGCCGCAGCCGTGCTGAACCCGCAGGGCCAGACGGTCGCCGCTATCTCGATCAGCGGCCCGACCCATCGCGTCGGCCCCGAACATCTGAATACCCTCGGCGCCGCAGTCACCGAAGCCGCCCGGCAA
>JAUNUO010000224.1:1730-3308 GCA_030538135.1 Paracoccus sp. (in: a-proteobacteria) | reverse complement strand
CCATAGGCGCGGGCCAGCGCGGCAAAATCGGGGTTGGCCAGATCGGTGCCCGACACCCGCGCCGGATAGTGCTTTTCCTGATGCATCCTGATCGTGCCATAGCGGCCGTTATTGGCGACGATCACCACCGGCGCGGCCCCGTATTGCGCCGCCGTGGACAGTTCGTTCAGCGTCATCTGGAAACAGCCGTCCCCGGCCATGCAGACCACCGTTCGGTCCGGGTGCTGCAAACAGGCCGCGATCGCGGCGGGCAGCCCGTATCCCATCGACCCCGAAGTCGGTGCGATCTGCGTTTTCGCCCGCTTGAACCGGAAATAGCGGTGAACGAAGGACGCATAATTCCCCGCGCCATTGGTGATGATCGCGTCCTCGGGCAGATTGGCCGACAGCCAGCAGACAACGGCCTCCATCCGAACCGCGCCGGGGGTGGTGCGCGGGGTCTGCCAATCCTCGTAATGGGCGCGCAGGCTGGTGGTCCAACCGTCCCAGCGGCGCGGGGCAGGGGCATCGGCCAGCGTGGCCAGCGCGGTGCGCGGGCAGGCGACGATGCCCGGATCGGCGCGCCACAGATGCCCGATCTCGTCCGGGTCGGGATAGACATGGATGATCCGCCGCCCCTGCGCGCGCGGGTTCATCAGCTCATATCCCGCCGTCAGCGTATCCCCCAGACGGGATCCCAGCGACAGGATGCAATCGGCCGCCTTCAGCGCCTCGCCCATGCGGGTGTTCATGCCCACGCCCAGATCGCCCGCGTAATTGGGCAGGCGGTTATCCATGTAATCCTGCCGCCGGAAGGGCACCGCCACCGGCAGCCCCCAGCCTTCGGCGAACCGCGCCAGATTGTCGGCATCGGTCTGAGTCCAGATCGCGCCGCCGGGGATGACCAGCGGGCGTTCAGCCGCCGCCAGCGCCTCGGTGATCGCCGCCAACTGCCCCGCCGACAGACCCGCCACCGGACGCGGCGCGGGGGCAAGGTTGGGCGCATCGCTTTGCGCCGACAACATATCCTCGGGCAGGGCCAGCACCACCGGGCCGGGCCGCCCCGCCATCGCCAGATCAAAGGCGCGGGCGACATATTCGGGGATGCGGTCTGTATCGTCGATCTGCGCCACCCATTTCGCCAGCCCGCCGAACATCTGCCGGTAATCGACCTCTTGAAACGCCTCGCGGTCGCGGTCGGCGCGGGCGATCTGGCCGATGAACAGGATCATCGGCGTGCTGTCCTGTTTCGCCACATGCACGCCCGCGCTGGCATTGGTCGCCCCTGGCCCACGCGTCACGAAACAGACGCCGGGCCGCCCGGTCAGCTTGCCCGCCGCCTCGGCCATCATTGCGGCGCCGCCTTCCTGACGGCAGACGACGTTCTGGATGCCGCTGTCATGCAGCCCGTCCAGAACCGCCAGAAACGATTCGCCCGGCACGCTGAACACGCGTCCCACACCCTGCGCCTTCAGCGCATCCACCAGAATCTGCCCGCCGTGGCGCATCGTCCGTTCTCCCAACCCGATCCGGCCCGGCATGATGCCGTGCCGCGCCCATGAAAGCCCTCATCCGCCCGATGTTCAACCGCCGCTTTGC
>JAUNUO010000224.1:0-1630 GCA_030538135.1 Paracoccus sp. (in: a-proteobacteria) | reverse complement strand
GCCGCCCTTTACACCGGCGCGGCGCACACCTATCTGGGTGCGTCATGGCCAAAGAACCCGAAAACAAGAACTACAAGGTGATCGCCGAAAACCGGCGGGCGCGGTTCGACTATTTCATCGAATCCGATCTTGAGGTCGGTATCGTCCTCACCGGGTCCGAGGTGAAATCGCTGCGCACCGGCCAGTCGAACATCGCCGAATCCTACGCCAGCGTCGAGGACGGCGAATTATGGCTCATCAACGGCTATATCGCCGCGCTGCCCCATGCCGGGGTGTTCGGACACGAGGAACGGCGTCGCCGCAAGCTGCTGGTCAGCCGTCGTGAATTGTCGCGGCTGTGGCAGGCCATCGGGCGCGAGGGCATGACGCTGGTGCCGCTGGTGATGTATTTCAACCATCGCGGCCGGGTCAAACTCAAGATCGGCATCGCCAAGGGCAAGAAGGTCGCGGATAAGCGCGAAACCAGCGCGAAACGCGACTGGGGCCGCCAGAAACAGCGGCTTCTGAAACAGAACGTCTGATTCATCAAAGCCTTGCGCTAACGGCGTGGAACAGTTTACTGTTTTTTACGTTCCCGTCCTGATCTGGGAATATTCCGGCGGGGAGGGCGTTATCTGTCATAACCTGTGATGGAATTACGTAAGCCGGAGAGTGGGATGAAAAAGCCAAAGAAAAACAAGCTCGATGATGTCGAGGATGACATCAGCGAACTGGCCGGTGCCGCCGGCGGCGATCATCCCGAAAACAGCGAGGAAAAACAGAAACCCCTTGGCACCTCCAAGGCGGTCGAGACGATGTTCCGCAACGCGGTCCGGTCCGAAATGGATTTGATCGCGCTGGCTGCAACCAAGGCGAACATCATGATTTCGCTGAACGGGCTGATCATTTCCGCGCTGATGATTTCGGGCGCGTTCATCTTTGCCAATTCCACCACGTTTCTGTTGCCGGCGGGTGTGTTCATGGCGACGGCGGCGGCTTCGATCATTTTTGCGCTGCTGGCGGCATCGCCCGAACGGGCGCATTACGCCCGCGCATTCATGGACTGGTCCCGTGCACTTTGGCGGCGCGAGGCGCGGATCGGCGATTTCCAGACCTATCTGGACCGGGCCGGCGGTGTCCATCAGGGCAACGAACTGAACCTGCTGATCTACGAAGATCGGGTGCGGATGGACCCCGATGATTATTGGATCCGGATGCAGACCCTGCTGCGTGACCGCGACGACATCTATCACAAGATGAGCGATCAGCTGTATTGGCTGGGTCTGATGGCGGATCGCAAGTTCAAGATGCTGAACATTTCCTACACGGTGTTCCGCTGGGGCCTGCTGATCTCGGTTCTGTGCTTCATCGCCGTGAAATCCGCCGTCAGCCTGTGGCCGGCCCAGCAACTGCCGCAGTTGCGCAACCTCGGGATTTCAGAATTCCGCGACATCTACGAACCTTCCGCCGTGCAGCAATTGCCCGATGGCCGCATCCTGGTGGTCGAGGACGAGGCGACGCGCGCCCTCAGCCTGATGAGCATCGGCGCGGACGGGGCGCTGATCGAGGATCCGGCGGGCGATGTGCGGCTGATGCGCGCCTTTGGCCGCAAGCTGAACGATCTGGAAGGGCTGTCGGTGGATGACCACGG
>JAUNUO010000223.1 GCA_030538135.1 Paracoccus sp. (in: a-proteobacteria) | reverse complement strand
ACATCGTGGACGTGGCTTTCCTTCAGGCCGGCGCCGGTGATGCGGACGAATTCGCAGCCGCCGCGCATCTCGTCCACGGTGGCCTTGCCGGTATAGCCCATCGCCGCGCGCAGCCCACCGACAAGCTGGTGGATCACGGCGGCGGCGCTGCCCTTGTAGGGCACCTGCCCCTCGATCCCTTCGGGGACCAGCTTGTCGCTGGCGGCGTCCTTTTGAAAATAGCGGTCGGCCGATCCGCGCGCCATCGCGCCTAAAGATCCCATGCCGCGATAGGATTTGAACGACCGGCCCTGATACAGGATCACCTCGCCCGGCGCTTCGTCGGTGCCGGCGATAGCGCTGCCGATCATGGCGCAGGACGCGCCGGCCGCGATGGCCTTGGCGAAATCGCCCGAGAACTTGATGCCGCCGTCGGCGATCACCGGCACGTCGCCCGCCGCTGCCGCCGCATCCATGATCGCCGTCAGTTGCGGCACGCCGACACCCGCGACGATACGGGTGGTGCAGATCGACCCCGGCCCTATGCCGACCTTGACCGCATCGGCCCCGGCGTCGATCAGCGCGCGCGTGCCCTCGCCGGTGGCGACGTTGCCGGCGGCGACCTGCACATCGTTCGAGAACGACTTGATCCGGTCAACGGCGCGGGCGACGCCTTCGGAATGGCCGTGCGCGGTGTCGATGACCAGAAGGTCCACCCCGGCCTCGATCAGGGCCTGGCTGCGTTCGAACCCTTCCTCGCCCACGGTCGAGGCGGCGGCGACGCGCAGCCGGCCCAGTTCGTCCTTGCAGGCCAGCGGGTTCAGCACCGCCATTTCGGTGTCCTTCAGCGTCAACAGCCCGGTCAGCCGCCCCTTGCCGTCGGTCACCAGCAGCTTTTCGATGCGGCGGGCCTTCATCAGGTTGATCGCCTCGGCCCGGTCGGCGGGTTCGCGCAGGATGGCCAGATTGTCGCTGGTCATCATCACGCTGACCGGGGTCTTGTCGTCGCTGGCAAAGCGCATGTCGCGATTGGTCACGATGCCGACGACCAGCCCGCGTTCGTCCACCACCGGAAAGCCGGTGACGTTATACAGTTCCTGCAACGCCTTGGCATCGGCCAGCGTCTGGTCGGGGCGCAGGGTGATCGGGTCATAGACGACGCCGGATTCGAACCGCTTGACGCGCCGCACCTCGTCCGCCTGCTGCTGGGTGGTCAGGTTGCGGTGGATCACGCCGATCCCGCCGGCCTGCGCCATGGCGATGGCCATGCGGCTTTCGGTGACGGTATCCATGGCGCTGGATACAAGGGGGATGTTCATCGCGATGCGCCGGGTCAGGCGCGTGGTGACATCCGCAGTCGAAGGCATCACCGATGATGCGGCGGGCACCAGAAGGACATCGTCAAAGGTCAGGGCCTCGCGAATCTGCATGGGACGCTCCGTGCTGGGGTTCGTTTGGCAGTTTCCCCTTTCACGCGGGGCCGGAATTGTCCAGACCCGCCGGAGGGGTCAGGCGATGGCGGCGTTGGTCTTGACCGCAAGCCGGCCGCGCGCCCAGTCGCGCAGGATCAGGAACAGGATCGGCGGGATCACCAGCGTCGCCGCAACCAGCAGCATCCCGGCCACGATCCGCGCGCCCGGCACACCGGCCAGCGCCAGCGCGATCCACGCCCCGGCGGTGGCCGACAGGGGAAAGGTCAGCGCGCCCCACATCGGCGAAAAGCCCGAAGCCAGCAGCCAGCGCCCGGACGCGGCCAGAGCCAGAACCAACAGCAGGCCGGCAATGCCGAACACGGTGGCCAGCGCCACCTGCCCCAGCCCGGCCAGAACCGTCGCCGTCAGCGCAAAGGGCGCCGCGTGGATTGCCAGAAACGGGCGCAGCGGCGGCGGCGGAACGGCGGCCGCGAACTGTCGCGCGCTGGTCGCCCAGATCACCAGCGCCACGGCAAGCGACGGCCACAACAGCACCGTCGCCAGCCCGCGCCAGCCCAACAGCAGCGCCACCATGGCCGCGACCAGAAACCCGGCCCAGTTCAGATGCCAGACCGGGGTGACCTGACGCCGTTCCGGCGGGCCGTCGCGGAATACCGTGGCCAGCACGGCCAGAACCGTCACATGCGCCAGCATCGCGGCCAACAGCACCGCGCGCGCAACGCCGGGCGCATAGGCCACCAGCACCCCGGCCAGCAGATACAGCACCAGCACCCCGGCCCCGACGCCCGCGCGCCCCGGCAGGATGATCAGTTCGTCATACAGAACCCCCGGCCGTCGCCCCAGCTTGACCGTATAGGTCAGCACCGCAAACAGCGTCAGCGCCACAAGAGCGCCCGCCGCCGCCTCGATCAGGCCGGTATCCAGCGCGAACAGAACCGCGCCGCCGCGCCAGGCCAGAACCAGGCCCAAGGCACCAAGAACCGGGGCGAACACCACCGGCGGCACGCGGCGCCAAAGTCCGGGTGGAACCTGTCGTGGCATGGCAAAGCGCATCGTTTTCATCCTCTGGTCAGTTAGCCGCACAGTCTGAAAGAATAGTTAAGACCTGTCATGGCGTTGCACCAATGACACGATGCTGCGGCGGCAACAGGCCAAACGCAGCGTCATTGCAGTGCGGCAATTGATTCGTAACGGCTGATCGTTACGCTGAGGCCAAATGAAAATACGAATCCGCTTCGGGGAGAGTAACATGAAAACGGTTCTGAAAGGTATCGCCGCATTGATGGTGTCGGCCGCGCCGGTCGTCGCGGGCGGGCTGGAACGCGCGCCCCAGTCAATCGGCATCCTCTTTGAAGAGGGCAACTATGCGGAACTGAGCTTTGGCCGCGTCAAGCCCAGCATCTCGGGGCAGGATATGCCCCTGTCCGGCGGCGGCAGCTTTGGCAATGTCAGCGCCGGTTACAATTTCTTCGGCCTCGGCTACAAGCGGCAGCTTAACCCGAACCTGTCGGCGGCGCTTATCATCGAACAGCCGTTCGGCGCGGATATTTTCTATCCCGCACAATCCATCGCCCTTGCCGGCACAGCGGTGACGGTGGATTCGACGACCTATACCGCCCTGCTGCGTTACAAGTTCGAGAACAACTTCGGCGTTCACGGCGGGCTGCGCGGCAGCACCGCCGATGGCGACGTGACTCTGCGCGGGGCGGCCTACAGTTCGCTTGACGGCTATAACGTCAAGCTGGATGGCAATACCGGCTGGGGCTATGCCGTGGGTGTAAGCTGGGAAAAGCCGGAAATCGCGGCCCGCGTCTCGCTGACCTATAACTCACCCATCACGCATGACTTCAAGACGACGGAAACGCTGAAGGGTATGCCGATCAACCCCGCCGGCACCTCGACCACCGAAATCGACACGCCCG
>JAUNUO010000022.1:28281-30008 GCA_030538135.1 Paracoccus sp. (in: a-proteobacteria) | reverse complement strand
GCCAGCACAGGGGCAGCGAATGAACGAAACCGTCAAACAGATCATCTGCATCAAATGGGGCACAAAATTCGGCCCCGATTATGTGAATCGGCTGCACGCGATGATCGCGCGCAATATAACGCCGCCGTTCCAGCTGTTCTGTTTCACCGATGACGGCACCGGGCTGCACCCAGATATCGCAGTGCGGCCCCTGCCCGAGTTCGACTATACTGCACCCACGAACACGCGCGGCAAATGGCCCAAGTCACGCCTATGGGGCGATCTGGGCGATGTGACCGGGGTGGTGCTGTTTCTTGATCTGGACCTGCTGATTACCGGCAACCTGGACGATTTCTTTACCCTCGGCGAGCCGGACGACACCGTTCTGTGGCGCAACCCCAACACGCCGTTCGAAAAGCTGGGGCAGACCTCGGTTTACCGGATGTGCGTGGGCAAGCTGAAACCTCTGCAAGACCTGTTCCGGGCCGATCCTCAGGGCATTGCCGACAAATACCGCTATGAACAGCGGTTCGTGACCTATAATGCGCCGGGCGGGATCAAATTCTGGCCGCGCGGCTGGCTGGCGCATTACCGGATGCATTCGATCCCGGTGTTTCCGCTGAATTATTTTCTGCCGCCGCGCCGACCCGGCGGGGCACGGATCGTAGCCTTTCCCGGCGATCTGAACCCCGATGCGGCCATCGAGGGACGCTGGGGCGAAAATGCGGTGGCGCGCAGCCCGCTGGATCACCTGCGCGCCGGCTTTAACGGGCAGCGCCGCGAAAGCCTGTGGCGGCATCTGCGCCATTATACCCGCCCCGCCGATTGGGTGGCGGGCGTCTGGCACGAATGAGCGCGCCCTGCTCTCTTGTCGATCCCGAAATGGCCGAGGCCATCGGCCATGCCGTATCCTCTTTCGGCTTTCTCGAGGAATCGCTGAAACGGGCGATCTATTCGCTGACGCTCAAAGGGCTTGGCAGCGGCGCAAGCGATACCACGCTGCAAGCCTGGATCGAGCGGATGGAGGATCTGGCCGATGACAGCATGGGCACCCTGATCGACGCCTTTGCCGCCGCAAGCCGCGATGCAGGGTCCGAGGGACGCAAGGCGCTGATCGCCGAACTGCGCGACATCCGCAAGATGCGTAACCTGATCTGCCATGCCTCTTGGCGGCCGACCCATGCGCCGGGGCTGTGGCAGCCGACCTTCATCAACACCAAGGGCGCGGCACCGCCCGGCCCCATGACCGCGGCTGAAGTGAACCGGCTGCACGATCAGACCATGGCGGCTGCGCGGCGCTGTCTGGCGATCATGCGTGCGACCGGCATTCCCGGTGAAATCGCCGGGCAGGAAGACGACCCCGGCCCGCCGCCATGCGCGTGACGGCGGATTATCCCAAAGCCTGGCTGGCCGCGGCCATCTTGCTGGCATGGCTGACAGGGTGGGCGGCGCCCCATGGGCCTGCGTTCCTGAGCGGGGCAGGCATTGTTCTGGCCTTGGCCGGGCTTGGGCTGCTGATCGCCGCCGCGGTGCAGATGCGGCGCGCCGATACGCCGTCCGACCCTCATGCCCCGCCGCGCGCGTTGGTCACGGACGGGTTGTTCGCGTGGTCGCGCAACCCGATCTATCTGGCCGACGCGCTGATCCTGACGGGGCTGTGCGCCGCGTTCCATGCCCCGCTGGCCGCGCTGATCCTGACCCCGGCCTTTGTCGCGATCATCACCGCCCGCTTTATCCGCCCCGAGGAA
>JAUNUO010000022.1:26214-28181 GCA_030538135.1 Paracoccus sp. (in: a-proteobacteria) | reverse complement strand
CCTGACCCCGGCCTTTGTCGCGATCATCACCGCCCGCTTTATCCGCCCCGAGGAACGCCGCCTCGCCGCCGCCTTCGGTCCCGCCTTTTCGGACTATTGCGCCCGCACGCGGCGCTGGCTGTAATCTGCTGCCTTGCCGCGCGGCGCGACCCGCGCTAACACCCGGCAGATTCTGGACAAGAGGCATCCTATGACGACGACCGACACCGCCCCCCTTCGCCTTGGCATCGCCGGGCTTGGCACCGTGGGAACCGGGGTCGTCAAGATCATTCAGCGCCATGCCGACCTGCTGGCCAGCCGATCCGGCCGCCCCGTCGCGATCAGCGCGGTTTCCGCCCGCGACCGCCACAAGAACCGCGATTTCGACATGTCCGCCTATGGCTGGGAGGATTCGCCGATGGATCTGGCCCTGCGCGATGATGTTGACGTTTACGTCGAACTGATCGGCGGCGATGCGGGCGTGGCCAAGGACAGTATCGAGGCCGCCCTGCGTGCCGGCAAGGACGTGGTCACCGCAAACAAGGCGCTGCTGGCCATTCACGGGCAGGAACTGGCCGAACTGGCCGAATCCCTTGGCCGCGTAATCCGGTTCGAGGCGGCAGTGGCGGGCGGCATCCCGGTCATCAAGACGCTGACGGAATCGCTGGCGGGCAACGGCATGACCCGCGTGATGGGGGTGATGAACGGCACCTGCAACTATATCCTGACCCGGATGGAAAGCGCGGGCCTGCCCTATGAAACCGTATTCGAGGAAGCCCGTCAGCTTGGCTATCTCGAAGCCGACCCGACGCTGGACGTGGGTGGCATCGACGCCGGGCACAAGCTGGCCATTCTGGCCGCCATCGCCTTTGGCACGCAGGTCGATTTCGACGCCGTGGAAATCGAGGGGATCGAGCGGGTCAGCATCGACGACATCAGCCGCGCCCGCGATATGGGCTATCGGATCAAACTGTTGGGCGTGGCGCAGATGACCGCGCGCGGGCTGGAACAGCGCATGTCGCCCTGCCTCGTCCCCGCCGACAGCCCTCTGGGCCAGTTGAACGGCGGCACCAACATGGTGGTGGTCGAAGGCGACAGCGTTGGCCAGATCGTGTTGCGCGGCGCGGGCGCGGGCGAAGGCCCGACCGCCAGCGCGGTCATGTCCGACATCGTGGAAATCGCGCGCGGCATCCGCCTGCCGACTTTCGGCCAGCCCGCCGACAGCCTGACGGCCGCGCAGCCCGCCCGCACGGCGGTGCCCGCCGCCTACTACATGCGCATGTCGCTGCTGGACAAACCCGGTGCGCTGGCCAAGGTTGCCTCGGTTCTGGCCGATGCGGGCATTTCCATCGACCGGATGCGGCAATACAGCCACCATGACGGCGACGGTGTGCCGGTGCTGATCGTCACCGACAAGACCACCCCACATGCCATCGACTTTGCCATCGAGGAACTGCCGAAAACCGGCGTCATCCTGGGCGAACCCGTCGAACTGCGCATCGAGGAAGTCTGACGCCTCACGGCTTGCCGCTTTCTGTTTGCTCAAATACGCTCTTGGGGTGCGGCACAGCCGCCAAAGACCGGGACAAACCGATGCGAACCGACATCCGCCTGCGCATGGATTGGGCGACCACCCGCGACAAGTTCGGCGATTCGCCGCTGGATATCGAATTGCAGGCCGAACGGGCGTCTGCCTTGGGTCGCGCCGGGCGCAGGCTGGAACGCGATCTTGCCGATTATGCTGCCGATCCCAGCGACCAGCGCCGCGCAAGCCGCGTGGGAATTCATGGTGATGCGCGAGATGGCCGGGTTGCGCGACTGGCAGACCGTGACTCGGCTTTACGCCATCCCGCAGGCGGTGCTGCGCCGCATGGGCGCCGCACCCGCCAAGTCTTAACTGCCCGAGATGACGCGGACGTAGTTGATCGTCTCACGATACGGCGGGATGCCGCCGTGTTTCTGCACCGCGCCCGGTCCGGCGTTATAGG
>JAUNUO010000022.1:21372-26114 GCA_030538135.1 Paracoccus sp. (in: a-proteobacteria) | reverse complement strand
CGATACGGCGGGATGCCGCCGTGTTTCTGCACCGCGCCCGGTCCGGCGTTATAGGCCGCAAGGGCCAGCCGCCAGTTGCCGAACTGGTTATACATCATCCGCAGATAGCGCGCCCCGCCGTCCAGATTCTGCACCGGATCATGCGGATTCACGCCCAGTTTCGCCGCCGTGCCGGGCATCAGCTGCGCCAGCCCCGTCGCGCCCTTGTGCGACCGCGCGCGCGGGTTCCAGCCCGATTCCTGCTGCACCAACCGCAGGAACAGATCCTCGGGGATACCATGCTTGCGCGCGGCGGCGCGGGCATGGGGCAGATATTCGCTGCGCCGCCCGCGATAGGCAGGGATATTGGTGCTGGACAGTTCGATCACGACCTCGGACCGGTTGCCGCCATCGGGGCGCAGCCGGGCCGATTGCTGATACTGGCTGGACAGCCGCGAATCCATCAGCCGGGTCTGCCTCTCGAACTGGGCGGCGCGGGAACGGTCGGACCCCTGCGGCACCAGCAAACCCTGCGCCCCGGCGGGCAGCGCCACGACCAGACCCAAGGCCACGACCGCTGCAACACGCAACTGCCTGCGAAAACCCATGTAACCGCCCTCGTCCTCTTTTTCGTTGCGGGGACTATAGCAAAATTCGAACGGCGGACCAGCATCACGATTTTGGGTTGAAAAGCGCCGCCAAGCCTCGGCGGTTTTCCGCCGAAACCTGCTTGGGTGGTGTTTACGATGCGTTTACCAACTCGCTCTTTCCCCGCGCCGCCGCAGGTTGTAAACACGCCCGAACGGCGCCCGGCGCCCGGCAGAACAACAAAGGACATCCCATGGCAGGCAGCGTCAACAAGGTCATCCTGGTCGGCAATCTTGGTCAGGACCCGGAAATCCGCACCTTCCAGAACGGCGGCAAGATCGCAAACCTGCGCATCGCCACCTCGGAAGCGTGGAAAGACCGCAACAGCGGCGAACGGCGCGAACGGACCGAATGGCATACCGTGGTCATCCATTCCGAACCGCTGGTGCGCGTGGCCGAGCAATATCTGAAAAAGGGCAGCAAGGTCTATGTCGAAGGTCAGCTTGAGACCCGCAAATGGCAGGACCAGTCCGGCAACGACCGTTATTCGACCGAAGTGGCGCTGCGCCCCTATCGGTCAGAACTGCACATGCTGGACAGCCGCGGCGGTTCGGGCGGCGGCAGTGGCGGCAGCTTCGGCGGCGACCGGGGCGGTTTTGGCAGCGGCGGCGGCTATGACGACGGCCCTTCGGGCGGCGGACGCGGCGGATCGCAGGGCGGCGGTGGCCGCGCCGATTACGACGACGAAATTCCGTTCTGATCCCATCCGACGCCGCCCCATTCGGGCGGCGTCATCGTTTCCGACCGCAATGGTTGCAATGGCGACCCGCCACACACCCGTCAGCGCGATTGCGCCAGCACCGCCGCCAGATCGTCGCGCTGCACATCGTCGCTGACGAAGGCCCGACCGATACCACGCGCCAACACGAACCGCAGTCGCCCATCCACGACCTTCTTGTCCTGCCCCATCAGCCCGATGAGCGCCGCGTCATCGGGCAGATCGCCCGGAATGTCGGCGATGCGGGTCTTCATCCCCATCGCGGCCAGATGCGCGGCCACGCGGCTGGGCTCTTCCTGCGGGCACAAATCCATGCGTGCGGACAGATCGAAGGCCAGCGCACAGCCGATCGCCACGCCCTCGCCATGCAACAGCCGCGCGGAATAGCCGGTCGCCGATTCCAGCGCGTGGCAGAAGGTGTGGCCAAGGTTCAACAAGGCACGCTCGCCCTGTTCGGTCTCGTCCCGTTCCACGATGCCGGCCTTCATCGCCACCGAATGCGCCACCGCCCGTTGCAGCAGCACCGGATCACCGTGCAGCGCGGGGCCGTGCCTTTCCAGCCATTCAAAGAAACCGGCATCGCCCAGCAAGCCGTATTTCACCACCTCGCCATACCCGGCCAGAAAGTCGCGCGCAGGCAGGCTGGCCAGAACGTCGATGTCCGCCAGCACCAGCGAGGGTTGATGAAAGGCGCCGATCAGGTTCTTGCCATGCGGGGAATTGATCCCGGTCTTGCCGCCGACCGAACTGTCCACCTGCGCCAGCAGGGTGGTGGGCAATTGCACGAACCGCACCCCGCGCCGCAGGATCGCGGCGGCAAAGCCAGCCAGATCGCCGATCACCCCACCCCCAAGCGCGATCACGATGTCGCGCCGTTCCACCTTTTCGGCCAGCAGCCAGTTCACCGCACGGCCAAGATGATCCCAGTTCTTGGTGCCTTCGCCCGCCGGCAGGCTGAGGGCCGACGATTCGATGCCGGCAGCGGACAGCGCGGCCCGCAACGGCGCCAGATGCAGCCCGGCCACGGTCTCATCGGTCAGGATCGCCACCCGTGGCCGACGCAGCAGCGGGCCGATCAGTTCGCCCGCCCGCATCAGCAGGCCACGCCCGATCACCACGTCATAGGCACGATCCCCAAGGGCAACGTGAACGCGGCTGTCGTCAGAGGTCATCGTGCAGTCCTTTCGCAGATATCGGGCCGGGAGGTCTGGATCATGTCGATCATGCGGGTGCTGGCGGCCTCGACCGTATCGCCCGCGCGCGACTGAAAGACCAGATCGGCCTTGGCATAGACAGGGGATCGCGTCTGGATCAGGGTGGCCAGCGTGCCCTTGGGATCGGGCGTTTGCAGCAGGGGCCGCGTAGGGCGCTGGCGGACGCGCTGCCACAGCGTTTCCAGATCGCAGTCGATCCAGACCGCCAGCCCGTATTCGCGGATCAGCGCCCGGTTTTCCGGCCGCATCCACGCCCCGCCGCCGGTCGAGACGACCCCCGGCGGACCATGCAGGATGCGCGACAGCACCTGAGTTTCACGGTCACGGAAAAAGGTTTCGCCGTCGCGGGCAAAGATTTCGCTGATGGTCATGGCCGCCGCGGCCTCGATTGCGGCATCGGAATCGATGAATGAAACACCCAGCCGCCGCGCCGTTTCCGACCCGACCGCCGTCTTTCCGGCCCCCATCATGCCGACCAACACGATATGCCGTGTCAGTCGCAGCCCTGCCTTTTGCCCCATGAACCCGCCGATTCGCCCGTGCCGTCAAAGACTTGTGTTATCCCGGCACGTTCCGCACCGAATGGCGTGATCTTTGCGGAATTGCCCTTTATAGTCCACCCCGGCTGGCGGCAGACCGGCACAGGGCGCGACAGGCGGAACAAGGCAAGGACGAATCGATGCGGCTGGTAAAAATTCTGGCGGTGCTGCTGGTGGTGGCGGCTCTGGGGCTGATCGGCTACGCGTATCTGGGCGATATGGAACCGCAACAGCAGGAAATGCGCCAACCCGTCACGCTGGGGGGGCTTGGGTGATCCAGACGCTGTCTGCGGCGGCGCTGCTGATCGGGCTGGCGGCGGGGACGGCGGCGGCACAATCGCCGCTGTCGGCCAGCGACTGGCTGTCGGGATCGGTGCAGGCACCGCCGCGTCAGGCTTCGGGCTGGCGTCCCGGCGATGCCCGCCCACCGTCGCGCGCCGACAGTATGGCGGCGGGTCCGGCGCAGCCGCCCGTTGCCCGCACCGGATCGGTAGGCCGGGTCACGGTATCGCGGCTGGACAGTGACGACCCCGACACCGCCGGAACGGTGACACCGCAGGCGGCCGGGCTGCCCGCCGATCTGTGGCACGGCAGCACCGCCGACGATCTGGCGCGGCTGATCGCGCAGACGCCCGCCCGCCTGCCCGCAATGACCGCGCTGATGCAACGTCTGCTGACCGCGCAGCTTGCCCCGCCCGTTGGTGATTCGCCGCGCGGTCAGTTGTTTCTGGCCCGCGCCGACCGTCTGTTGGGCATGGGCGATCTGGAGGCGGCGCGTGCCCTGCTGATCCAGCAGGCCGGAAGCGGCAAGCCCGAGGTGTTCCGCCGTCTGTTCGACATCGCCCTTCTGGACGGGGACGAGGTGCAGGCCTGCCAGATGATGAACTCGACCCCTGGTATCGCGCCCAGCTTTGCCGCCCGCATCTTTTGTCTGGCGCAGTCGGGCGACTGGTCGGCGGCGGCGATCGTGTTTCACGGGGCCAGCGATCTGGGCCTGATGGACGCGGCGCGCGACGGGCTGATGCGACAGTTTCTGGATGATTCCTATGTCGATTCCCATCAGGCGCTGACCCCACCCGAACCCATGACGCCACTGGATTTCCGCATCCTCGAAGCGGTAGGGCAGCCCCTGCCCACCACGCCGTTACCGATTGCCTTTGCCCATTCCGACCTGCGCCCCAACAGCGGTTGGAAGGCGCGGCTGGACGCAGCCGAACGGCTTGCGGCGGCGGGCGTTCTGACCTCGTCCGACATGCGCACGATCTATAGCGAACAGCGCCCGGCGGCATCGGGCGGCGTGTGGGACCGGGCGGCGGCGCTTCAGGCGCTCGACCGGGCGATGGCCGCCGGGGATGCCGCGCCGGATCAGGCGCTGATGACGGCCGCCGATGCCTTTGCCGACGCCGGGATCGAGGACGTGCTGGCCGCGATGCTGGCCCCCGATCTGCCCGCCCTGTCGGCCAACGATCCCAAGGCGCGCGAGGCGCTGACCCGGCTGCGTGCCTGGACCGGACAGGGCGATACGCCCTCCCCCCTGCCCGAGGCGACCCAGCCGCCTGACAGCCGCCGGGGCGAATCGCTGTTGCAGGCGATGGCGGATATCGACGCCGGCATCGACGGCGACGAGACGCGGGCGGCACGCGG
>JAUNUO010000022.1:18338-21272 GCA_030538135.1 Paracoccus sp. (in: a-proteobacteria) | reverse complement strand
GATCTGACCACCGCCAGCCGCGACCAGATCGAGGATTATCTGGCCGCCTGCGATGCGCTTGGGCTGTCGCGGGCCACGCGGGCGCGGCGGTTGTCGTCGATCCGGCAGTTCTGCGCCTTTGCCCTGTCCGAAGGCTGGCGGTCCGACGATCCAGCGATCCGCATTGCCGGGCCGGGCCGGGCACCACGCCTGCCCCGCACCCTGACCATGGCCGAGGTCGAATCGCTGATCGCCGCCGCCCCCCGCGCGGGCCGCGATACGGCAGAACAGGCCCGCAACGCCTGTCTGATCGAATTGCTGTATGCCACGGGAATGCGGGTCAGCGAACTGGTCGCCCTGCCGGTGGCCGCAGTGCGCGGCGATCCGCAGGTGATCCTGATCCGCGGCAAGGGGGGCAAGGACCGCATGGTGCCGCTGTCCAACCCTGCCCGCGACGCGCTGAGCCATTGGCTGAACCGGCGCGACGGCGCGGGCGAGGATACCGCGCTCGGCCGTCTGGTGGCCGGGCGCGGCGCGCGCTGGCTGTTTCCCGCGCCATCGTCCGCCGGGCACATGCCGCGTCAGGTGTTCGGGCGGCTGCTGGATCAGATGGCGGCGCTGGCCGGAATCGACCCGGCGCGTGTGACGCCGCATGTCATCCGCCACGCCTTTGCCACGCATCTTCTGGAAGGCGGGGCCGATCTGCGCGCCATCCAGACCTTGCTTGGCCACGCCGATCTTGGCACGACTGAAATCTATACGCATGTGCTGGCCGACCGGATGCGGCGGCTGGTGCTGGACAATCACCCGCTGGCGCGCGATGCGCCGCCCGACCCGTAACAGCGCAGGAACCCGACGATGATCGCCGCCCTTGCCACCACCGCCCTTGCCCAGACCGCCGAAACCACAGCGGCGACCGGGGAGCGGTTTGACATGACATTCTGGCTGACCGCCGGCTTCATCGCGCTGCTGCTGGCCATGTCGGCCTTTTTCTCGGGTTCAGAAACCGCGCTGACCGCCGCCAGCAGGGGCAAGTTGCAGGCCCGCGCAGACAAGGGTGACGCCGGGTCGCAGGCCGCGCTTGAGGTGACGAAGGACAGCGAGCGTCTGATCGGCGCGATCCTTCTGGGTAACAACGTGGTGAACATACTGTCGGCATCGCTGGCCACGGCGCTTTTGACGGCGGTGTTCGGGTCAAAGGGCGTGGCCATCGCCACCTTTGTCGTCACCGTTCTGGTGCTGATCTTTTCCGAGGTGATGCCGAAAACCTATGCCATTTCCGCGCCCGAGGATCTGGCCCGCCGCGTCGCCCGCCCGATCCGCTGGGTCACGCTGGCCCTGTCGCCCATCGTTGCCATCGTGCGGCTGATCGTGCGTGGCATCCTGCAACTGTTCGGTGTGAAGACCGACCCCGCCGGCGCCATGTTCAGCGTGCAAGAGGAAATCGCCGGCGCCCTGTCCATCGGCCACGCCACCGGCGTCGTCCAGAAAGAGGACCGTGACCGCCTGCTGGGCGCGCTGGATCTGGGCAATCGCGCCGTCGAGGAGGTCATGCGTCACCGTTCGGAAATCGAGATGATCGACGCGGGTCTGCCGCCTGCGGAAATCCTTCAGGCAGTGCTGGACAGCAGCCACACCCGCCTGCCGCTGTTCCGGGGCGAAAGGGAAAACGTCGTCGGCATTCTTCACGCCAAGGACGTGCTGCGCGCGGTGCATCACAGCGCCTATGACGGCAAGGGCGACCCGGCCGAGGCGGTGCGTGATTTCGATTTCATGGCCGTGGCGATGAAGCCCTATTTCGTGCCCGACACCACCGCGCTGGACGAACAGATGCGCGAATTCCTGAAACGACGCAGCCATTTCGCGCTGGTCGTGGACGAATACGGCAGCATCCGGGGCCTGATAACGCTTGAGGATATTCTGGAAGAAATCGTCGGCGAAATCACCGACGAACATGATGCCGAAGGTGCGCAGGCGCTGACGCCCGGCCCGACCGGCGATTACACCGTCGATGGCGCCATGACGATCCGCGATCTGAACCGCGCGCTGGACTGGACGCTGCCCGACGACGAGGCGAACACCGTGGCCGGGTTGGTCATTCACATGGCGCAGTCGATCCCCGAACAGGGACAGGTGTTCAGCTTTCACGGCTATCGGTTCGAGGTGGCGCAACGGCGCGAAAACCGCGTCGCCAAGCTGCGCATTCGGCCGCTGTCGGGTAGACAGGCCGTCCAACCCGACACGCCAGAGGACGAATCAGCCGCCTGATTCCGGCTGGGTATCGGCGGTGGCCGCGGCGACCTTCAGGTCGCGCTGGATCAGGATGCGCTGCTGCACCCACAGGTTCAACCCCGGCCAGAACCCTTCCGCCCGGCCCAGATGGAACAGTGCCCCGCGCCGCCGCCCGGCACCGGCCATGCGCCGCGCCTTGGACAATTGCATCAGCGGATTGGTGCGCCGCAGCGCAAGCGCCTTGTCCAGACAGGTCATCCCCTTGTGATCGTTGCCCTGCGCGAAATGGATGTTCGACAGCCGCTTCCACACCAAGGGATCGTCGGGCCGGTGATCGCGCAGCCATGCCTGCACCTGATAGGCCCGCCGATACCGGCCATGCAGGGTCAGCGCCGCACCATACAACCCGATCAGCCCCGCCAGCAGATCGGTCGCCGGGGCGGGTGGGGTTTCACCCGCTTCAAGCCGGGCCTCGGCCTCGGCGGCATCTGGCCCGATCACGCGCAGCTTGCCATGCAGCGGCGGATGCAGACGGATCGGTTGGCGCGCATCCTCGTCGGGCAGCAGTTCGGCCCAGTCCATCATGTAAAGCCATGCGGGCAGCACCCTTGCGTCCGGCATGCCGCTCAGCGCGGCGATGGCCGGATCGTCGCCGCCGCCGGTTTCCCGCGACACCGCCGCCGCAAGATCCGGCGCAAACAACAGCGCCTCGCCCGCGCGCCC
>JAUNUO010000022.1:0-18238 GCA_030538135.1 Paracoccus sp. (in: a-proteobacteria) | reverse complement strand
AGCGCGGCCCGCGCCAGCAGCAGCCGGGTAAAGGGATGCGCGACCATCAGCGCCTCGTCCCCCGACAGCGCATCGGCCAGCCGCCCGCCCTGCCGCGTGTTCAGCGCGTGCGACTCCGCATATTCCAGCGACTGCGCCAGATCGCCCGAGGCAAAGAAACTGTCGGGCCGGTCAGCCGCCCGGTCAAGCAGCGCACCATAGGCCGCGATCACCGCCGGGCGGGGCAGCGACGCCGGCAGCGGCTCGATCCGTGCGCGACCGACCAGTTGCGCCGCACGCGAAAAGGCACTGTTGGCGGGTGCGCCGATGCAGGTGAAATCGCCCATCAGCAACAGTTCCAGAACGTCGCGTTCCGCGGGTAACAGCCCGCGGTCCTTCAGCAGATCGTCGATCAGCACGATGCGCGGATTCCCCTGCGCCAGATGTCGCACGGCGGCAGGCGTATCGGAAAAGGCCACGACCGGCCCGGTCTGCCGGTCCACCCAGGCGCGGAAGAATTCATCCGGCACATATTTCCCCGGCCACGAAGTCAGGCTCCACGGGTAGCCGTCCAGAATGTCGCCGCGTCGGACATGGATGGCCACCGGCGCGGCATCGCCCGGCCCGTTCCCCGCCACGCGCCCGCGCAGATGCGTCAGTTCGGCCCGCATCCGGTCCGACAGCGGCAGATCGGCGGCGATGGCGGCCAGTTCGGCGCGCACGTTGCGCTCGCCCTCGTCGATCAGGCACATCGCGCCAAAGGCGGTGTCGCAATAGAACCTGTCGCCCCGCGCCAGCGCCTTGGCGAAATGGTCGCGGTCCATGGTCGGGGCCAGCGCGCTGAGGTTGCGCAGCCCGGACAGATCCTGCAGCCCGTCCACGATCCGAATGTGCTGCGCCACGAAACCGGCATCCAGAAAATGTGTCGGATCGGCCAGTTCGGGATAGGGTCCGCGCAGATCGCTGATCCAGACCAGCTTTGCCGGAACGTTGAATTGCCGCCCCAGCCGGATCACGTTCAGCAGACAGACGATCCGCGCGCCCACCCGATCCTGACGATATCCGATGAGGGCGGGAAAATCGGTCATAGGGGCGGGTTCCTGACAGCGGCGCGCGCAAGCTATCGGGCGCGGCTTGCGCTTGCAACAGGGACACGGCCTGCCTATCACACCTGTAAACATTTACGCCGAAAGGACGCCTGATGGATATCGCCGCCCGCCGCAAAGCCGCCGAGCCGCTGCACTGGAACCTCGCAACCGCCATCCGCGCCCTGTCCATGGATGCGGTCGAGGCTGCCAATTCCGGCCACCCCGGCGCGCCGATGGGTCTGGCCGACGTGGCCACGGTGTTGTTCCGCAACCACCTGAAATTCGACGCAAGCGCCCCCAACTGGTTCGATCGCGACCGTTTCGTGCTGTCGGCGGGCCACGGGTCGATGCTGATCTATTCGTTGCTGCATCTGACCGGATATGAACAGATGACGCTGGACCAGATCAGGAACTTCCGTCAGCTTGGCGCGATCACCGCGGGCCATCCCGAATACGGCCATGTCGAGGGTGTGGAAACCACCACCGGCCCCTTGGGTCAGGGCATCGCCACCTCGGTCGGCATGGCCATCGCGGAAGAAGCAATGCGCGCCGAATTCGGCCCCGAGTTGTGCGATCACCGCACCTGGGTCATTGCCGGCGACGGCTGCCTGATGGAAGGCATCAGCCACGAGGCCATCGGCCTGGCCGGACGCCAGAATCTGGGCCGGCTGATCGTGATCTGGGACGACAACGACATCACCATCGACGGGCGCGTGTCCTTATCGGACAAGACCGACCAGAAGGCGCGCTTTGCCGCCGCCGGCTGGCGCGTGCTGAATTGCGACGGCCATGACGCCGCCGACATCGACCGCGCCCTGACCGAAGCGAAACAGGACGACGGCCGCCCGGTTCTGATCGCCGCGAAAACCATCATCGGTTTCGGCGCGCCCAACAAATCCGACAGCGCCGGGGCCCACGGCTCGCCCTTGGGCAAGGACGAAATCGCGGCGGTGCGCGCCGCCCTTGGCTGGGACCATGCGCCTTTTGTTATCCCCGACGACGTGCTGGGTGAATGGCGCAAGATCGGCAAGCGCGGCGGCGACGCCCGCAAGGCCTGGGCCGCCCGCGTCGATGCCCTGCCCGGCGATCAGCGCGACGAATTCGCCCGCCGCATCAACGGCGAGACCAGCCCGCATCTGGCCCCTACCATCCACGCGCTGAAACAGCAGACGCTTGAGGCAAAGCCCAAGGTCGCCACCCGCAAGGCCAGCGAAAACGTGCTGGAAGTGCTGAACCCGGAAATGCCGGAAAACTTTGGCGGCTCGGCCGACCTGACCGGCTCGAACAACACCCGCACCGCCGATCTGGGCATCTTCGGCCCCGACAATCGCAAGGGCCGCTATCTGCATTACGGCATCCGCGAACACGGCATGGCGGCGGCGATGAACGGCATCTGGCTGCACGGCGGGTTCCGCCCCTATGGTGGCACCTTCATGGCCTTTACCGATTACGCGCGCGGGGCAATGCGCCTGTCGGCGCTGATGGGCCTGCCGGTGGTCTATGTGATGACCCATGACAGCATCGGTCTGGGCGAGGACGGGCCGACCCATCAACCGGTGGAACATCTGGCCATCAGCCGCGCCACGCCCAACACGCTGGTGCTGCGCCCCTGCGATCAGATCGAAACCGCCGAGGCCTGGGAAATCGCCCTGTCGCAGGCATCCACGCCCTCGGTTCTGGCGCTGTCACGGCAGAACCTGCCCCTGCTGCGTGAGGATGCGGGGTCCGAAAACCTGTCGGCGCGCGGCGCCTATATCCTGCGCGAGGCCAGCGACGATCCGCAGGTCATCCTGATGGCCACCGGGTCCGAGGTCGAAATCGCCGTGGCCGCCCGCGACACGCTGGAATCCGAGGGCATCCCGACCCGCGTCGTGTCGGTTCCCTCGATGGAACTGTTCCGCGCGCAGGATCGTGAATACCGCAAGGAAATCCTGCCCAAAGGCCCGGTCCGCATCGCCATCGAGGCCGCCGTGCGTCAACCCTGGGACTGGCTGTTGCTGGGCGAACGCGGGCGCGAAAAGAAATCGGGCTTTGTCGGCATGACCGGTTTCGGCGCATCCGCCCCGGCGCCGGAACTCTACAAGGAATTCGGCATCACCGCACACGCGGTCGTCGAACACGCCAGGGCGCTGTTGTGACGCGGGACGCCTCTGGCAAGCGCAACAGGGCAGGCAACAGGCCGCTTTCTGTTTGCCCGAATGCGCATTCGGGGGGCGTCATCTGATGCCTCTCCTGCCGCGCGCCCTTGCGCTGTCAGGGCGCGAAAAGGTCGGGCTGCCCCGACCCGGCGGCGATCAGACCGCCGGGATCGTTCTGCTGCTGGCCGCGATCCTGACCTTTACGCTGATGGACGCGACGGCCAAATACCTGACCCAGTTCTATCACCCGGTGCAGGTGGTCTGGGCGCGTTTTGCCGGAAACATCGTGCTGGTGGCGCTGGTCCTTGGGCCGCGTCTGGCGGCGACCATGCGGTCGCGTCAACCCGGCATGCAAGTCGCGCGGGCGCTGACGCAGGTCGCCTCGGTCGTGCTGTTCTTTACCTCGATCCAGTTCATCGGTCTGGCCGAGGCCACGGCCATCATGGACCTGAACCCGGTGCTGATTACCCTGGGCGCGGCGCTGTTTCTGGGCGAAAGCATCGGCCCGCGCCGGATCGCGGGTATCGCCGTCGCCATGATCGGGGCGATGCTCATCATCAAGCCGGGCGCGGGCGTGTTTCAGCCCGCCGCGCTGCTGCCGCTGATCGGGGCGTTCACCTATGCGGCGGGCGCCCTGCTGACGCGGGTGGTGCGGTTCGATTCCACCGCCACCTCGGTGCTGTGGTCGGCAATGGTGGGAACGGTGCTGTCATCTCTTGCCGTGCCGTTCTTCTGGATCATGCCGGATGCAGCGCATCTGTGGGCTTTCGTCATCATCGGCATTCTGGGCGCCGTCAGTCAGGCCATGCTGATCCGCGCATTCTCGCTGGCCGAGGCGGGGGCGATCGCGCCTTTCGGCTATACCGGGCTGATCTGGGCAGGGCTGTGGGGCTGGCTGTTGTTTGGCCAGATCCCCGACGGTTTCAGCCTGATCGGCGCGGCCATCATCATCATCGCGGGGCTTTATGTCTGGTCGCGCGAGGCAAGAATGGCGCGCGATGGCTGATCCGGCCCGCTTTACCGACCGGCTGGCCAGCGGAACTTTTGCCGCGCTGATGGCTGCGGCGCGGCTGTTGCCCTATCCCCGCCGCATCGCCGCCGCCGGATGGGTGATGGCCCATCTGATCGCGCCGGTCGCGGGGTGGCGGCGGCGCATCCGGGCCAATCTGGCGCTGGCCCGGCCCGACCTGCGCCCGGACGACATCCACCGCCTGACGCGGGCCGTGCCCGACAATGCCGGGCGATCATTGGCCGAAATCTATTCCGGCGAGGAATTCACCACCCGCATCCGTGACAGCGCCATCCTGCAAGGTCCGGGCCTGTCGTCACTGGAACAGGCAGCCGATCAGGGCCGGCCGGTGATCCTCGCCTGCGCGCATTTCGGCAATTACGACGCCATGCGCGCCGCATTGGCCGCCCGCGACTGGCCGGTGGGGGCGCTGTATCGTCCGATGAACAATCAGGCGTTCAACGAACATTACGTCCCGGCAATCAACGCCATCGCCCAACCCCTGTTTCCGCGCAGCCGGGCGGGCATGGGCGCGATGCTGCGGTTCCTGCGTGGCGGCGGGATGCTCGCGCTGGGGTTCGACCAATACACCTATGACGCGCCCGAACTGAGGTTCTTCGGTCTGTCCACCCGCACCGTGCTGACCCCCGCCGAACTGGCGCTGAAATACGACGCGCTGCTGATCCCCATCGCGGGCGTCCGGCAGGATGACGGCCTGTCCTTCCGCATCCAGATCGGCGCCCCCATCCCTCACAACACCCCGCCCGAGATGATGCAGGCGCTGAACGATGATCTGGAACAGCTTGTCCGACAGCATATGGACCAATGGTTCTGGATTCACCGTCGCTGGAAATAGGTTAACCAGTTAAGCCGACTGACCGCCTTTGCGCACCGCCGCGCGCACGAGTCCGGCAGGACGGCAACTTTTGGGCGGCGACTGGAACGGCCCTCGATGATCGGCCGGATCGGATATCTGCGTCGTCACGACGGCTTTCGTCATATCGGCAATGGAATCGGGCTAGATCAGGTCCACTGACCCCGCCCGTCTTTGGTGCCCAAATATCCGCGATGGCCGCGGGCAGAAGGCCCGCGGCCATCGCTGGACGCAATTCCGTGTCAGCCCACCTTGACCGCCGCCGCGGTGCCGCCGTTACGGCGGCGGGCGCGCAGTTCCTCGGACACGAGGAAGGCCAGTTCAAGCGACTGACTGGCGTTCAGGCGCGGGTCGCAGGCGGTGTGATAGCGCGACGACAGGTCTTCGTCGGTGACCGCGCGCACGCCGCCGGTACATTCGGTCACGTCCTTGCCGGTCATCTCGAAATGCACGCCGCCGGGGATGGTGCCCTCGGCCGCGTGAATCGCAAAGAACTCGCGCACTTCGCGCAGCACCGAATCGAACGGCCGGGTCTTGTACCCCGAGGCCGATTTGATCGTGTTGCCGTGCATCGGATCGCAGGACCAGACGACATTTGCGCCCTCGGCCTGAATGGTGCGGATCAGGCGCGGCAGGTGATCGCCCACCTGCCCGGCACCGAACCGCGCGATCAGCGTCAGCCGGCCCGGCGTGTTGTCGGGGTTCAGCTTCCAGATCAGCGCCTTCAGGTCGTCCTCGGAAATCGAAGGGCCGCATTTCAGCCCGACAGGGTTCTGCACGCCGCGGCAGAATTCGACATGCGCGCCATCGACCTGACGGGTGCGGTCGCCGATCCACAGCATATGGCCAGACCCCGCCACCGGCAGGCCGGTGGTCGAATCGACCCGCGCCAGAGCCTGTTCATATTCCAGCAGCAACGCCTCGTGGCTGGTATAGAACTCGACGCTGCCCAGATCATGCGCGGTTTCCGAGGTCACGCCCGCCGCCGCCATGAAGGCCATCGCATCGCTGATCCGCTCGGCCACTTCGGCATAGCGCGCGGCCTCGGGGCCGCCGGCGAAATCGCTGATCCAGCTTTGGACACGGTGCATGTCGGCATAACCGCCGGTCGAAAACGCCCGCAGCAGGTTCAGACTGGCCGCCGCCTGCGTATAGGCCATCAGCATCCGGTTCGGATCGGGCACACGCGCGGCCTCGGTAAAGTCGAAGCCGTTGATGATATCGCCGCGATAACTGGGCAGTTCCACCCCATCGACGGTTTCGGTCGGCGCAGAACGCGGCTTGGCGAACTGGCCCGCCATGCGCCCGACCTTGACGACAGGCAGTTGCGCACCCCAGGTCAGGACCACCGCCATCTGCAACATCACCTTGAAGGTGTCGCGGATATTGTCGGCGGAAAACTCGGCAAAGCTTTCGGCGCAATCGCCGCCCTGCAACAGAAAAGCGCGACCCGCCGCCACTTCGGCCAGCTCGGCGCGCAGACGCCGCGCCTCTCCGGCAAAGACCAGCGGCGGGTATTTGGACAGCTGTGCCTCGACCGCCTCCAGCGCCGGTGCATCAAGATAATCCGGCATCTGGACGCGGGGATAGGCGCGCCATCCGGCCTTGTCCCAGGGCTGGCGGGCGGCGGTGCGGGTCTCCTGCGTCATGCTGTGGTCCTCCGGAAACATAAATGTCGCCGGGTTATAGAGGACGCCGCGCTCAAGGGAAAGAGCAACCCCTTGCGCCCCCCGGTTTTCCCTGCTGATCTGTCGCAAATCCTTGCAATGTGACCCTCATGGACACCGACAGACCGCGCCGTTTCATCTTTCTGCTGCTCGATCGTTTCACGATGATGCCTTTTGCCGCCGCGATCGAGCCGCTGCGGCTGGCCAATCGCGCCTCAGGCCGGCGGCTGTATGACTGGCGTCTTGTCGGCGAGGGCGGCGACCACGCCACCTGTTCCAACGGTGCGCGGCTGGCGCTGGATGGGGGGCTGGATTCGGAGCCGGGGCGTGATCAGGTCGTCATCGTCTGCGGCGGGATCGACGTGGCGCGCAATGCCACGAAACCCGTGCTGTCCTTTCTGCGCCGGATGGAACGTGGCGGGGCGCAACTGGGCGCGGTCTGCACCGGCGCATGGGTTCTGGCCGAAGCCGGGCTGCTGGATGGCCGGCGCGCGACGATCCACTGGGAAAACCACGACGGCTTTGCCGAAGCCTTCCCCGAAATCGACCTGTATCGGTCGGTTTTCGTGCATGACGGCAACCGGATGACGGCGGCGGGCGGCACATCGTCCATCGACCTGATGCTGCACCTGATCGCCGAGGATCACGGCGACGCGCTGGCCGCCGAAGTGGCCGATCAACTGCTGCATACCGGCATCCGCACCGGGCAGGACCGTCAGCGCCTGTCGATCCCCACGCGCATCGGCGTGCGTCATCCACGTCTGGCCGCCGTCATCGCCCGGATGGAGGAAAACCTTGAAGAACCGATCAGCCCGGCGCAACTGGCCGCCGATGCCGGCATGTCCACGCGGCAACTGGAACGGCTGTTCCGCCGCTATCTGAACCGCAGCCCGAAACGGTATTACATGGAAACCCGGCTTGGCCGGGCGCGCAACCTGCTGATGCAGACCGACCTGACCATCATCGAGGTGGCGCTGGCCTGCGGCTTTTCCAGCCCGTCGCATTTTTCCAAATGCTATCGCGCGCAATACGGCAGCACGCCCTATCGCGAACGCGGGATGGGCGGCGACTGACCCGGCGTCAAGCAGAACAGCGTTAACCGGCCTTTAACCCTGCCCCGTTAAGCCTTTGTCAACGGCGATACATCCGCCGACAAGACAACGGGGCAGCATGATCCACGCCATCACAGTTCTTACCTTCGACACGCAGGTTCCAATCACGCGGACTAACCTTGCATCTCAACATACTCCTTGGGGCGATCAGACAGCAGGACGAACTGTGGACCTTTCCGCCGGCACCTCCAGCACGATGGGGCTGCGCGACAGCGACGGACTTCTCGAAAATCTGGCCATGAGGGTGCATAACGGTCTCGATCCCGAAACCGAACAAACCCTGGCCCAGGCAACAAGCTTCGGTTCCGGCAGCAGTGCGGTGACGCTCGACGAAGGCACCCCGATGACGCTCAGCTATTACCGGGTGCTGATCGACAGCAGCGGTAACCGCTTTGCAGCAACCTTCCCTCATATTCCCGGCTCCAACTCGACCGGCACGTTGATCGGGGATCGCTTTTCCATAATGGTGTTGCCCCTGCCGCAGACGAATGAAGATGGCACCACTACCTATCCCACCTTCGACCCAACCCTCGGGTTCACGCTGGCCCCACGGGTCAGCTTCGGCCCCGCCAATTACAGCCTGTCCTATCCGCCTTTGACCAGTGTCGATTGCTTTGCTGCCGGCACGCTGATCGACACCGCCCGCGGCCCGCGCCCGGTCGAATCGCTGTGCGCGGGCGACATGATCGTCACCCGCGATTCCGGCCATCGCCGGCTGGCCTGGGTGCGCGGCACGGCCGTCGATGCCACCCGTCTGGATGTGCAGCCGAACCTGCGCCCGATCCGCATCCGTGCGGGGGCATTGGGCCAAGGCGCCCCTGCGCGCGATCTGATCGTTTCGCCCCAGCACCGGCTGCTGGTGCGGTCCATTATCATCCGCCGCATGTTCGGCCATGATGAGGTGCTGGTCGCCGCCAAGCACCTGCTGGGCCTGCCCGGCATTTCCGTGCTGAACCCGCCCGAGGGCATCGAATACTGGCATCTGCTGTTCGACGGCCATGAAATCCTGCGCGCGAATGGCGCATGGGCCGAAAGCCTGCTGACCGGCCCGCAGGCGCTCAAGGGGCTTGGCCCCGCCGGTCGGGCCGAGGTGCTGACCCTGTTCCCCGAACTGGCCGCGCCCGATCACAGCCCCGTCCCGGCCCGCCCGATCCTGACCGGGCGCGAAGGACGCAAGCTGACTGAACGGCTCAGCCGCAAGGGCCGGCAACTGGTCGAGGCTCTGTAACCCGCGCCCGCCGCTTGCTGTTTGCCCGAATACGCGTTTTGGAACGCTGCGGCACGCCCTTTTTTCGGGGCCTTTTCCCGGCTGCGCGGCTGCCCTATTTTGCCCCGAAAGGGACAACGATACATGCAACGGATTTCCTGGGTTTTCGGTTACGGATCGCTGATGTGGAACCCCGGTTTCGATCCGGTCGAAACGGTGCGCGCCCGGCTGGAGGGTTACGCCCGCAGCTTTTGCCTGTTGTCGATCGAACATCGCGGCACGCCCGAATGTCCCGGCCTCGTTCTGGGGCTGGACGAAGACGCGGCCGCGCATTGCAGCGGCCTTGCCCTGCGCGTGCCGGAAACGGACCATGACGACATCATCGCCACGCTGCGCGAACGCGAGCTTGTGACCCAGGCCTATGCCGAGGCACTGGTCCCTGTCGAACTGGAGGACGGGCGGCAGGTGCAGGCGCTGGCCTATGTGATGCGCCGCGATCATTGGCAATATGCGGGTGGTCTGCCGGCATGGGAACAGGCGCAGATGATCGCCGCCGCCCATGGCGGGCGCGGGCCGAACGCGGATTACCTGTTCAACACCGCCCGCCATCTGGCGCAGATCGGGCTGGCCGACGACGTCATGGACGAACTGTCCGATACCGTCCGGCACCTGCTGACCGGCATCGGCGATCCGGCACATTAACCCTGTCTTTCACAAGCCTTGGCATCGGCGGCGATCCGGGCCACACTCGCGCCCAAGTGCCACGACACAGCCGAGAGCCTCGCCGTGACCGACCCCAGTTCTGCCCCACCCGGCGCCGGCACGGCCGCTGCCCCCCGCCTGCGCCTCACCGCCGGTCAGCGTCCCGGCGCCATGTCCCTGCGCCCGCAGTTTTCCCAGCCGGTGCGGCAGATCATGCTGATGCTGATCGTGCTGGCCTTGGTCGCGGCTGGGGGCTGGTTCGCCTATGGTCGCATCCTGCCGATCTTTCTGGCGAACCGCTGGTTGAACGGGCTGATCCTGTCGGTCTTTGTGCTGGGTCTGCTGGCCTGTTTCTGGCAGGTGGCGCAACTGGTGCAGTCGGTTTCCTGGATCGAGCGTTTCGCCGCCCGCCGCCGCGCCGCCACCGACAAAGGCATCGCGGCCGCTACCGATGCCGATCAGGCGCCGCGCCTGCTGGCCCCTCTGGCCGCCCTGCTGGGCGCGCGCGGCCCGATGGGTGGCGTGATTTCCACCGGCGCGGCACGATCCATTCTGGAATCGGTCGCCACCCGGATCGAGGAATCGCGCGACATCACCCGCTATCTGGCCAACCTGCTGATCTTTCTGGGCCTTCTGGGCACGTTCTATGGGTTGGCCTCGACCGTCCCGGCCATCGTGGATACCATCCGCGCCCTTGCGCCGGAGGAAGGCCAGACCGCGATGGACCTGTTCGACAGGCTGATGGGCGGGCTGGAAAGCCAGCTTGGCGGCATGGCGACCGCCTTTTCATCCTCGCTGCTGGGTCTGGCCGGGTCGCTGGTCGTCGGCCTTCTGGACCTGTTCGCCAGCCATGGCCAGAACCGCTTTTACCGCGAACTGGAAGAATGGATGTCCGGCTTTACCCGCATCGGTTTCGCCGGAACCGAGGGCGAGGGCGAGGCCGTCGATCCCGTGGCCATCACCGGCTTTCTGGAACAGCTTGGCGGCCAGATGGAACGGTGGGCCGCATTTCAGATGGAACGCGACGCCATCCGCGACGAAGCTGCCGCACATGCGGATGAAAGGGTGCTTCTGGTGGCGCAGGGCCTCGACGCGCTGGCCCGCCGTGGCGAAGGTGACGCCGAAACCGCCCTTGCCCGCGCGACCGCGCTGACCGAGGCGCTGAACCGGCTGGCGGATGCGCAGGACCGGCTGATTGTCGGGCAGGATCGTCTGGCCACCTTGCAGGAACGGTTGATCGCCACGACAGAATCGGCCCGCCCTGCCCCGGCCGACCTGTCCGGTATCGAGGCCGCGCTGCACCGTCTGGTCATCGACATGAACGACGGACGCGAGGAAATGCTGTCCGAACTGCGATCCGACCTGCTGGTGCTGACCCGCGCGGTGCGGGCGGCGCGGTTCAACGATCCGTTCCGCGACGATCTGCTGCCGCCCGGCCCGTCTCATCGCGGCGGGGCCTGACATGGCGCTTGGTCGGCACAGCGGCAATCGCTTTGCCAGCACGATCTGGCCCGGCTATGTCGATGCGATGACGGCACTGCTGATGGTGCTGATCTTTCTGCTGACGGTGTTCATCGTGGTGCAATCCCTGCTGCGCGAACGCATCACCGTGCAGGACAGCACCATCACCACGCAGGAACAGGAAATCGACACCCGCGATACCCAGCTTTCGCAACTGGGGCGCCGCGTGTCCGACCTGACCGATGCCCTGTCCCTGTCACAGGATTTGGCGCGCAGCCGCGCCGACGACATCACCCGGCTGAGCGCCGATCTGGACAGCAGCCGCAGCCGCATCACCGATTTCGAGGCCGAGGTCGCCGCCCTGATGGCCGCGCGCGAGCAGGATCGGGCGGACCGCGCGCAGTTGCAGGGACAGCTTGACGCCTCGACCGACCGCGCCTCGGCGGCGGAACTGGCGGTGGCTGCGGCACGCAGCGAAATCGACGCGCAGGCCGAACAGGCACGGCTGGCCGCCGCCCGCCACGACGCGCTGACGGCGTTGATCGCCGACCTGCGCCAAAAGGGTGAGCAGGCGCAGGCCACGCAGGACGATCTGCAAACCCGCCTGACCGAAACAGAGGCCGCCCGCCTGACCGATGCCGCCGCCGCACAAGCGTTGCGTGACAGATTGCAGAGATCTGATACCGAACTGACGGCGATGACGCTGGCGCTGGAAGAAAGCCGCAAACAGGCCGAAGAAACCCTGACCCTTCTGGCCGCCGCCCGCAGCGCACAGGACGAACTGACCGCCGAGGCGCGCGAGGCCGCAGCCCGCGCCACGCAGGCGGAATCACGGGCGGCCCTGCTGGCTCAGGCACAGGCGCAATTGGCGCAGGAACAGGAACTTTCCACCGAGGCGCAGCGGCAGGTCGCGCTGCTGAATGAACAGGTCGGCGCGCTGACCGCCGATCTGGGCCGGGTTCAGGCCGCGCTGGACGCCAGTGGCGCAGAACAGCGCGCCGCCGAATTGCGGGTACAAGACCTTGGCACACAACTGAACGCCGCCCTGCTGCTGGCGGCCGAGGAAAAGGACCGCCGCCTTGCGCTGGAAACCGAGGCGCGCACCCGTGCCGAGGCCGAGGCCCGCGATCTGGCCCGCTATCGGTCGGAATTCTTTGGCCGCCTGTCGCAAATCCTTGAAGGACGTCAGGGCGTCCGCATCGTCGGCGACCGTTTCGTATTCGATTCCAGCGTCCTGTTCCCGACCGGCGAGGCTGCGCTGTCCGCCGAGGGGCAGGCCCAGATCCGCAACGTGGCCGACATGCTGGGCAGTATCGCGTCGGACATCCCGCCCGAAATCGACTGGATCATCCGCGTCGATGGCCACACCGACAACCTGCCCCTTTCCGGCACCGGCCGTTACCGCGACAACTGGGAACTCAGCCAGGCGCGGGCGCTGGCCGTGGTCCGATACATGACCGGAAGCCTTGGCTTTCCCGCCGACCGGCTGGCACCGGCGGGTTTTGCCGACACCCGCCCCGTGGCCCCCGAGGACACGCCCGAGGGGCGCGCGCTCAACCGTCGGATCGAACTGAAACTGACCGAACGCTGACTTGCCGTTCGTGCGCGACACCCCTATCCTGTCCGCATGACCGCCCCCCTGAACATCGTCAAGCTGTGCGTCGGCTGCGACAGCCCCGAAGAACTGGCCCAATGGCAAACCGGGCGTTGGGGCGACGGCCCCGCCTGTCACATCACCCGCATGTGGCCCAAGCGCGAGGGCGAATTGCTGCCCGACGGGTCGATCTACTGGGTGTTCAAAGGGGTCATGCTGGCGCGTCAGAAACTGCTGGGGTTGCAGGAACGGATCGGCGATGACGGCATCCGCCGCTGTGGCCTGATCCTTGACCGCGACATCTTGCGCACCGTCGCCGTGCCGCGCCGCCCGTTTCAGGGCTGGCGCTATCTGCCGGGGACCGAAGCGCCCCCCGATCTGCCCGCCGGGCGCGGCACGGAAAGCCCGCTGCCGCCGAAACTGGCCGCCGCGCTGGCCGATGTCGGGCTGATCTGATCGCTGATCGTGAAATTTCGGCAGGGTGTTCTTACGGCATCCTATCCGCCCAACGGCCCCGGACGGCGTTCTTCGGACAGCATGACGTTGGCTTCGACCTGACCGACGCCGGGCAGGGTCATGATACGGCGACGCAGGATCCGTTCGAAATCGGAAATGTCGCGGGCGGTGATGCGCAGGCGGTAATCGAACTGGCCCAGAACGTGCTGGACAAGCTGCACCTCGGGGATGGCGGTAACGGCGCGTTCGAAATCTTCAAGGCTGGTGCGGCCCTTGGTGGCCAGGCGGATGCCCAGAAACACGGTGACGCCGAACCCGATCGCCGCATTGTCCAGCACCACCCGCCGCCCGCGTATCACCCCCCCTTCGGTCAGGCGTCGGATGCGCCGCCATGCGGCGGGCTGGCCGATGCCGACCGCGCGGCCGATGTCGGCGGCGCTTTGGGTGGCGTCGCGCGCCAGCAGGCGCAGGATGGCCAGATCGGTTTCGTCGGGTGTCACAGCGGCAAAGCCCCGCTGTCCTTGATCGTGCTGACCAGCATCAGCGCATCACTATCGGAGACATGTGGCAGGGTCAGGATGCGGTCGCGATAAACCTGTTGCCAATGCGCCATGTCGCGCGCGATGACCGACAGACGTATGTCAACGCTGCCCAGAAAGGTCTGGATTTCGGTGACTTCGGGCACCTCGCGCGCGGCTGTCAGAAATTCGTCGAAGGCGCGGGGGTTGGTCTTGTCCAGTGTGAAACGCAGGCTGACCTCGACCTCCCACCCGAGGGCGCGCCAGTCGATCCGGGCCTCGGTCGCGCGCAGGACGCCGGTTTCGCGCAGCCGGTCAAGCCGCCGCCACAGGCTGGCGGTCGTCACACCGGCCCGCTGCGCCAGATCAGCATTGGGCAGGTCGGGGTCGGCCAGAAGCTGGCGCAGGATGCGGCGGTCGGTGGCATCAGGCATGATCTTTTCGTGTTTTCAGAATAGCTGGCATGATTGTCGCAACTTCTTTGCATAGCTTGCGAAAAATGAACAGACACCCGATGCTGTTGTGCCTAGAAACCCGTTATCGGAACGTTATCAGGAAAAGATCATGCGCGTTTACTACGACCGCGATTGCGACGTGAACCTCATCAAGGACAAGAAAGTGGCCATCCTCGGCTATGGCAGCCAGGGCCATGCCCATGCGTTGAACCTGCGCGATTCGGGCGCCAAGAACGTGGTGGTCGCGCTGCGCGACGGTTCGCCGTCGAAAGCCAAGGCCGAGGGCGAGGGCTTGCAGGTGATGGAAATCGCCGAGGCCGCCAAATGGGCCGATCTCATCATGTTCACCATGCCCGACGAATTGCAGGCGGACACCTATAAGAAATACGTCCACGACAACCTGCGCGAAGGCGCGGCGATCGCATTCGCCCACGGTCTGAACGTGCATTTCGGCCTGATCGAGCCGAAAAAGGGCGTCGATGTCATCATGATGGCCCCCAAAGGCCCCGGCCACACCGTGCGCGGCGAATATGTCAAGGGCGGCGGCGTTCCCTGTCTGGTCGCCGTGCATCAGGACGCGACCGGCAAGGCGATGGATCTGGCGCTGTCCTATTGCTCGGCCATAGGCGGCGGGCGTTCGGGCATCATCGAAACCAACTTCCGCGAGGAATGCGAAACCGACCTGTTCGGCGAACAGGCCGTGCTGTGCGGCGGTCTGGTGGAACTGATCCGCATGGGCTTTGAGACGCTGGTCGAAGCCGGCTACGAACCGGAAATGGCCTATTTCGAGTGCCTGCACGAGGTCAAGCTGATCGTCGATCTGATCTATGAGGGCGGCATCGCCAACATGAACTATTCGATCAGCAACACCGCCGAATATGGCGAATACGTGTCCGGCCCGCGCATCCTGCCCTATGACGAGACCAAGGCCCGGATGAAGGCGGTGCTGCGCGACATCCAGACCGGCAAGTTCGTGCGCGACTTCATGCAGGAAAACGCCGTCGGTCAGCCGTCGTTCAAGGCGACCCGCCGTATCAACGACGAACACCAGATCGAACAGGTCGGCGCGAAACTGCGCGAGATGATGCCCTGGATCTCCAAGGGCAAGATGGTGGACAAGGCGCGGAACTGATCCGTCGCAGCGGGGGCTTCGCGCCCCCGCACCCCCGCGGGATATTTATGCACAAACGAAGCTATTCGCCGTCCCAATAATCCACGTCCGGGCCGGGACGCAGGATGCGGAAAAAGGCGGCCGACAGCATTCCCTTGCCGTCGGGCGTGCCGGATGCGACGGCCATTTTCCCCGAATCCGGATATTCCAGAATAACTGCCGGATGGCGGGTCGAAATCGCCAGATAGCACAGTTGGCAGTCTGCGGCGGCGGTCAGTTGATGCGCGGTGTCCGTCCCGCCCGCCGGGCCGCGATCACATCGCCCGCGCGAACGGGCCAGCGGTCATCGCCCGCACGCCATTCCCCACGCCCGGACAGGATCACGAACATTTCCTCGTTGATGTGGTGGTTATGACGGGGAAAGGCCGCCTTGCCGGGCGGGACCACCAGATATTGCGCGCCCAGTTGCGCCACGCCGATCAGCCCGCCGATGCGTCCGGCCCGCCCGCCGAAACGCGGATGATCCGGCGGGGCGGTATCCGTCAGCGTAAATTCGTCGATATTGACGATAGGACGGGTCATGATGCCACCTTGGTTGCGCAATCGGTGGCGTTACGGTGCGCCCTGCGGCGGGCCTTGCAACGCAGCCTTGTGGGCGCGGCGGCTTGACGCAGGGCCGCGGTTGGCGCATCCGCGAACTGACCCCTGATGAGGCCGTCATGCCCGACAATACGCCCCCCCTGCCCCAGACCGCCGTGCCGCCGCCGCCCGCCCCCCTGCGCGACCGCACCGGCCTTGGCATTGTGCTGATGTGCGCGACCAGCCTGATCTTTGCCTTTCAGGACGGCTTGTCGCGGCAGTTGGGGGGGGATTACCCGCCGGTGCTGATCGTGATGCTGCGGTTCTGGGTCTTTGCGCTGTTCGTGATCTGGCTGGTGTCGCGCCAGCCGGGCGGGCTGCGACGCGCGATCCGGTCGAAACGGCCGGTGACGCAGATCTTTCGCGGCGTTCTGTTGGTGGCGGAAGTGGTCATCATGGTCGAGGCCTTCGTGCGGCTGGGTCTGGTGGAAACCCATGCCGTGTTTACCGTCTATCCGCTGCTGGTGGCGGCGCTGTCGGGGCCGTTTCTGGGCGAAAAGGTCGGCTGGCGGCGCTGGACCGCGATCGGGGTCGGCTTTGTTGGCATCCTGATCATCCTGAACCCCGGCGGAACGGTGTTTGCCCCCGCCGCCATCCTGCCGCTGATCTCGGCGCTGATGTTCGCGATTTACGGCCTGCTGACGCGGCATGTGGCGCGCGACGACCCGGCGATGGTCAGCTTTTTCTGGACCGGCATCGCGGGTGCGGTGGCGATCAGTTTTGTCGGGATGCGCGAATGGGTCTGGCTGGCGCCCGGCGACTGGATCTGGATGGCCTTGCTGTGCGTTACCGCGATTTCATCGCATTTCATGCTCATCAAGGCTTATGAGCTGGCCGAGGCATCGGCCCTGCAACCCTTTGCCTATACGCAGCTTGTCTGGGTCAGCTTTATCGGCGTGCTGATCTTTGGCGAAACGCTGCGGGTCAATGTCGTGATCGGTGCGGTGATCGTGGTGGCGGCCGGGCTGTTCACCTTGTGGCGGACCCGCCAGCGCCGCCAAAGCTGAGCGCGGCGCCCCCGACCCCCGGCGCAACCAGCCCGGCCCCTGTGTCGGGCCAGTCGCCTTCGCGGGGCGGCACCCAGCCCGGCGGCAGTTGCGGCCCGATGAAGGGTTTGGGCACCGGCGGGCGCGAGACCGCCAGCGTCAGCCGCACCGGTGGGGGTGGCATCAGCCCACCGCCGGTCAGATCCCATGTCGGCACGATGGGGGCAGGTTTCCCGGACAGACGCGCGCGATAGATCGGCTGCGCCTCGGCGACGCGCATGACATAGTTGCGGGTCTCGTCAAAGGGGATCAGTTCCACCCAATCCACCGGATCTGCATCCTGCCGCAGATCGCCGAAATCGCCCAGCCAGCGCGCAGGCCGCCCCGGCCCGGCGTTATACCCCGAGGCAACCAGCGCGACGGACGCGCCGAACCGATCCCGCAGCCCACGCAGATAGGCCCCGCCCAGCCGGGCGTTATAGGCCGGATCGGTCGTCAGGCGGGCCGGATCATAGGGTTCGCCGATGCGACGGGCCATGTCGCGGGCGGTATCGGGCATCACCTGCATCAGCCCCTGCGCCCCGGCATGGCTGGCGACGGTGTGGTTGAACTCGCTTTCCTGCCGGGCGATGGACAGGGCCAGTTCCGTCGGCACGCCCAGATCCTTGTCGGCCAGATCGGTCAGCGGAAAATGCGCAGCCGGGAAGATGACGCCCTTGCTTGCCGCCTGTTTCGAAAGGCGCAGCCCATGCCACGGGGCACCGGCCTCATACATCAGGCGCGACATGCGGGCGATGTCATCGGGCGGGGCGGTTCCGGCCAGATGGATCAGGAACCTCTGCGCCTCGTCCCGGCGGCCGGTTGCGATCAGCCACAGCGCGGCGCGAAAGGGCTCCGACGCGCGCAGATCGCTGCCGCGCCAGTCGGGCAGCGTGTCGATGGCAGGGCCGGTGACGGCAAATTCGGGCGGCATGATGGCGCCGGTGCGTTCCGCCGCAAGTTGCCCGTAATAGGTGCCCGGATGCTGCGCGGCACGGGCAATGGCCGCCCCTGCCTCGTGCGGGCGGTTCAGCGCGTCCAGTGCCCGTCCCTGCCAATACAGCGCGCGCGCCGTGCTGATCGCCGCGCCGACCTGCGTTTCCAGATGCAGGAAATGGTCCAGTGCCCGATCCGCCGCGCCCTGTTTTAGCGCCGCAAAACCCGCCAGCCATTCCAGATCGGCATAATTGCGGTCGCCCTCGG
>JAUNUO010000222.1 GCA_030538135.1 Paracoccus sp. (in: a-proteobacteria) | reverse complement strand
GCATCGGCGATACGGGTCAGCCAGGTCTGGCGCAGCGTGGCAAGATCGGTCATCTCAGGCATCCTTTTCAGTCGGGCGATGCGTTACCACGCGGCGGGCGCGGCGAAAAGCCCGCCACGCCCGCATCTTCGGTCCGAACATATGCTGGAGGAAAATCGCCAAGGACGATTGGGGGGCAACGCCCCCATCGGCCCGCCGGCGCCGACAGTCGCAGGTGACATGCACCACCGTGCCCGACCGCATCACCTTGATCGTCGCCATGATCCCCGTCAGCGCCGCGACCCCGGCAATACTGCCCGTGCCCACATGACTGGCCAGCGAAACCAATCGTCCAGACCTACGCTGTCCCACATTTTCTTGCGGAGCGCGTTTCTGTCTGCTTAAAGAATCAGATGGCCGGTCCTGCGCGATTTACCGTGCCAACCCGCTTGTGCCGCAGTTGCTGGAAATAGGCCTCAAGCGTGCGAAAGCTGGCCTCAGCCATAAGGATGGACAGGGCGGAGTAGACCAGCATCTGGATCATGCCTTGCCCCACACCGATCATGTTCACCACATGCAATGCGATCAGGTGATAGATATAAATACCATAGCTGACCTGACCGATCCGCGCGATCGGCGGCAGCGTCAGCAGCGGGCGTAGCACGTTATCTTCGCGGATGACGATCGAAATCAGCGCCGCCGTCATCAGAACATGCAGCGTAAGGTTTGGCCAGCCACGCAGATCGTCGGGCAGGAATTGAAGCAGCACTAACACCAGCACCAGCAGGACGATGGGCAGCCATCGGGGGTGGAACAATCGCGCCAGCACGGCAAAGCCGCGCGGGCTGTGCAGGATCAGCGCAGCCAGCGAACCCAGAAGAATCGGTGCGAAGGTCGCCGGGAACATGGCGAATCGTAGCGGTCCAAGGTCGAATGCATGTATCCCCATCGCGCCCAGCGCGCCGGTGACTGCCGCGAGGTTCAGAACGATCAGCGCCACAAGCAATGAAGCCAGCCAGCGGCGCGGAGTCAGGATCAGCAGGATGGGCCAGACGACATAATATTGTTCTTCGACCGACAGCGACCAAGTGATGGACAGCGTCGGTATATGATCGGTCAGGTAATTTGAAAGGAAAAGATAATAAAATGGCAGAATTTCAAGATATTGCCACTCTCCTTTGACAAGGATGTAATAGGCCGCAACGACCGTCACAGCAAGAAAATAAATCGGAATGATCCGCAGAAAGCGCCGCCAATAAAAACCACGCAGCGAAATCGCGCCCTTTGCCGCCCGCTCTCTCAGCAGCAGGGTGGTAATCAGAAAGCCGCTGATAACAAAAAAGAAATCGACGCCTGTAAATCCGCGCTTCAGCAGGGGCATTTGCATTTGCGAAGCAAGTGCGGAATGATGCCACAGAACCGCGCCGATACAGATGAAGCGCAGCCCGTCCAGCGACGCGAAATGACTCGTGCGGAGATAGGTGTCGTGATCGGCGGTCTGGCGCATGGGTAAAACGGAAACTGGAAACAGGGCGAAAATGCGCGGCCTCTCTATCACGCGCGCGGCGTGGCGCGCAACCAGACACCGCCGCCGGGGCGCAGGGTCAGGATCATCTGCGGGCGCGGCGGGGGATGGCCGGGCGCGGGGTCAAAACGGAACCGCGCCAGCAGCGTGGCAAGAATGATGACCGCCTCTTGCACGGCGAAATTCGCGCCGATGCAGATGCGCGGACCAGCACCAAAAGGCAGAAAGGTGTATTTTTCCGGCGGGGTGGCAAAGCGGTCGGGGTCGAAGGCGTCAGGGTCGCGCCACCACATGCGATGGCGGTGCAGCGCATAGATCGGCAGCATGACGGTATCGCCGGGCCGCACCTCGCGCCCGCCCAGGGTATCGGCCACGCGCGCGGTGCGCGACAGAAAGGCGGCGGGCGGATACAGGCGCAGCGTCTCGTCCACGATCCGGGTCAACAGCGGCAGCGCGGGCAGATCATCGGCCCCGGCGGCGTCGCGCCCGGCCAGCGCGGACTGCGCCTCGGCCGCGGCGCGATCCTGCACCGAGGGGTCGAAGGCGCACAGATACAGTGCCCACGCCAGCGTCAGCGCGGTGGTTTCATGGCCCGCGACGATGAAAGTCAGCAGGTTGTCGCGCAATTCATCGCGGCTCATCCGGCGGCCGGTTTCCGGGTCCTGCCCGGCCCGCAGCAGGTCCAGCAGGTCGGGCACCGGGCGCGGGCCGCGCGCGGCGCGTTCGGCGATGGCGCGGTCGGCGAAAGATTTCATCCGTTTCAGCGAGGCGCCGGAAAACAGCCGCCCCGGACGCGGCACCCATGCGGGCAGGCCCAGAACGTCCAGCACCGAAACCCGCGCGGTCTGGGCGATATAGGCGTCGATCGCGCCATGCACCATGTCACGGTCGAACACGTCATCGCCCGAAAAGGTCACGTCCGAAATCACCTCGAAGGTCGCGGCGACGGTTTCCTGAAACAGATCGACCGCCTGCCCACCGGCGCGCGCGATACGACCCGCGCTGGCCCGTGCCGCCGCCGTCATCACCGGGCCAAGGGCCTGCACGTTGCGGCTGGCGAAAACCGGCGCGGCGGCGCGGCGTTGCCAGCGCCAATGCGCGCCCTCGGCCACGAACAGCGACTGCCCGATGGCCGGTTCCAGCAACATCCGGGTCACGGATGACTTGGGGTAATTGTCCACCCGGTCCTTGAGCACCCGTTCCAACGCCTCGGGGTCCATGACCATGTGCCAGCGGATGCCAAGCCGGCCCGATACCATGGGCTGCCGCAGCGCAAGTTCCGGGATCAGCTCCAGCAGGTTCCGCCGCGCCGTCACGGCCGACCCGATGATCCCCAAGGGGCGGGTGGCCAGCGGCACCTTGACCGGCTCGGCGGCGGTATGGGCAGCATCCGTCATCTGCACAGGATAGCGCATGCCTCCCATTAGGAAAGGGGCGGCGTCCGTTAAACGCGCCGCCGCCGCGCCGCCAACAGTGCCATCACCGCGCCAGCCAGCATCAGCCCGGTCGCCGGCAGAGGCACGGGGGCGGGCGCCACACCCTGAAAGGCGAAGGACACCCAGTTGCCACCGCCATAAGAACCGCCATTAAAACTGAGCGTGACAAGCGCGCCAGAGCTGATCGCGCTGCGCAGATCGCCATAGGTAAGCGCGGCTGTGGTCAGCGGCGTGTCAAAGTTGAACCGAAGGCTCCCCGCGAAGGAGCCGGTTTCGCCCCCGGCCGTGATGTCGGTGCCGCTGATCCGGAACAGATCCGTGCCGGAATAATAGCTTTCGACATTCGTCACCGGGCTGTTCAGAAACCCGACACCCCAGCCCGCAACGTCCAGCCAGGCGGAAAAGCC
>JAUNUO010000221.1 GCA_030538135.1 Paracoccus sp. (in: a-proteobacteria) | reverse complement strand
GTGTGCTGCGCTATGTTCACATGTGTTTCTGTTGTCCGATATGCCCATGCCAGATCTGAAGCCACATCGCGTTCACGAAGCCTGTGGCTCCGGTCGCCATATCTTTGCGCTGTTTCAGGCGATGCGGGCGGGTGGGGCGGTGGTTTGGGTTCGACCCGAACATGCGACGAACGATTTGTTGCCGGCTGGTTTGCCGCCTGTGATTGCGGCACGGTTGCTGTTGGTGACGCCGCGCACGGAAACCGATCTGCGGTGGAGCGTCGAGGAATCGCTTCGTTCCGGTACGGGTCTGGTCGTTGCCGAACCGGACAAGCCGCTGTCGCTGACCGCAGGTCGTCGATTGCAACTTGCGGCCGAGGCGGGGGGCGCGACGGGGCTGATGCTGGTCCGTGACGGCGCGGGTTCGCCTGCGGCGGAAACGCGGTGGGCGTGTCAGCCGCTGGGGGGCGACTCGACTCGACATCGTTGGGATCTTATAAAGAACAAATCAGGAACTTTGGGGTCATGGATCGTCAACTGGGATGGCGCGGAGGCTGCTTTCGATCTGGTTTCCGCGACTGGCCAGCGATCTGGCCCTGCGGAGACGCCCGGTTGACGGGCCATTCGCGCTGATCCTGCGGGCGGGTCAGGCGGATCATCTGCATTGTCTGAACGCCGCCGCATCGGCGCAGGGGTTATATGCCGGGATGCCGCTGGCCGATGCCCGCGCGATCTGTCCTGAACTGGTCACGCATCCTGCCGATCTGGTGGCGCAGGCGGCAGGGTTGACAGGGCTGCGGCGGTGGGCCGGACGCTATGCGCCGCTGGTGGCGCGGGACGGGGCGGATGGGTTGCTGGCCGACATCACCGGCGCGGCGCATTTGTTCGGCGGCGAGGCCGGTTTGCGCGACGATTTGCAAGGCCGGCTGGCGAGATTGGGGATGACCGCGCAGAGTGCGATTGCTGGAACGCGCGGCGCAGCACATGCGGTTGCGCGCCATGGTGGCGGGATTGCCGGGGACGATCTGGAACAGGCCGTTGCCGTCCTGCCGGTCGCCGCGCTGCGCATCGACCATGACAGCGCCACCGGGCTGGCGCGGTTGGGGCTGGTGCGGATCGGCGATCTGATGGCGCAGCCGCGCGCGCCTTTGGCCCGGCGGTTCGGGGCGGGGCTGATGCTGCGGCTGGATCAGATGCTGGGACGGCAGCCCGAACCGATCTCGCCCGAGGCCGATCCGACGCATTTCGGGGTGCGGATGACGCTGCCCGAACCGATCGGGCTGCAATCGGATGTGATGGCGGGGCTGATGCGGTTGCTGGAACGGCTGTGTGCCCATCTGGCCCGGCATCAGTGCGGCGCGCGGCGGCTGTCGCTGGAATTACGGCGGGTGGACCGGGCCAGCGTCACGGTTCAGATCGGCCTTGCGCGTCCGATGCGCGATCCGGCGCAGATTGCCCGCCTGTTCGCCCGCGGGATCGAGGATGTGGACGCTGGTTTCGGCATCGACGCCATGCGGCTGGCGGCTTTGGTCACGGAACCAATGGTGCCGGAACAGATCGACGGTGAAAAGCAGGACGATGCGCTGGCCGATCTGATTTCGCGGCTTGGCAATCGCATCGGCTTTGACCGGGTGCTGCGGATGCAGCCTGCCGACAGCCTGATCCCGGAACGCAGCTTTACGCTGATGCAGGCGGCCCATAGCGTCCCCGCGACGGGTTGGCCCAAAGGCGGGCCGCCGCGTCCGATCCTGATTTTCCCGCCTGAACCCGTCGCGGGCGTGCAAGGCCATCCCCCCGAAACGTTCCGTTGGCGGCGGATGGATCTGACCACCCATTGCGCCACCGGGCCGGAGCGGATCGCGCCGGAATGGTGGGGCGACGATCCGGCATGGCGCACGGGCCTGCGCGATTACTGGCGCATCGACACGAGGCAAGGTCCGCGCCTGTGGCTGTTTCACACGCCGCAGGTCCCGGCCTGGCATTGCCACGGGGTATTCGCATGAACGCGGCCCCCCCGGCGCATTTCGGCACAGAACAGGCGGCTTATGCCGAACTGGCGGTGACCAGCAATTTCACCTTTCTGACCGGCGCCTCGCACCCCGAGGAACTGGTGACGCGCGCGGCGGAACTGGGCCTTACGGCCATCGCCATCACCGACCGCAATTCGGTCGCGGGCGTCGTGCGGGCGTTTTCGGCGCTGAAGGAACTGGCGCGGCTGCGGGACGAGGGGCCGGCGATCCGCTCGCAACAGGTGACGGATCATTCCAGCCATCAGATCGTGCAGCAGGGGCATTGCGCGGGTGCGCCTGCGGACGGACCACTGCCCCGGCTGATCCCCGGCGCGCGGCTGGTGCTGACCGACAGCCCGGTGGAATGGATCGCGCTGCCGGTAGATGTTGCGGCATGGTCGCGACTGACGCGACTGCTGTCGCAAGGCAAACTCAGGGCGCCCAAGGGGCAATGCCATCTGACCTGCGCCGATCTGGCGGCGGGATGCGAAGGGATGATCCTGATCGCTTTGCCGCCCGATGTGATGGAGGTGCCGCCCGACCCAGCGCATCTGACCGATCTGGCGCGGCACCATCCGGGGCGCTGTTTCCTTGGTGCCGCGCCGCGCTATGACGGGCGTGATCAGGTGCGGCTGGATGTGCTGGCTGCACTGGCGCAGGACACCGCCCTGCCGATGGTGGCTTTAGGCGATGTGCTGATGCACCGCGCGGCGCGGCGGCCCTTGGCCGATGTGCTGACCTGCATGCGGCTTGGTCTGACCATCGACAGTATCGGCCGCAACCGCCTGTCCAATTCCGAACGCCGCCTCAAGCCCGGCACCGAGATGGCGCGGATGTTCGCACGCCACCCCGACGCGATCCGCCGCACGGTCGAGATCGCGAACCGTTGCAGCTTCCGGCTGGACGATCTGCGCTATCAATATCCGCTGGAATCGGATGGCGAACCGGCACAGTCGCGGCTGGAACGGCTGACCCGCGAGGGGCTGGCGTGGCGTTATCCGCACGGCGCGCCACCCCATATCGTCGAGCGTGTGACCAAGGAGCTGACCCTGATCGCCGAGGTCGAATATGCCCCCTATTTTCTGACTGTCCATGACATCGTGCAGTTCGCCCGGTCCCGGAACATCCTGTGTCAGGGGCGCGGATCGGCGGCCAATTCCGTGGTCTGCTATCTGCTGGGCGTTACCGAGGTGCCGCCAGAATCCATCACGCTGATCTTTGAACGCTTCATCAGCAAGGAACGCGGCGAGCCGCCCGATATCGATGTCGATTTCGAACATGAGCGCCGCGAAGAGGTCATCCAGTGGATTTACGAACGCTATGGCCGCGACCGTGCCGGGCTGACCGCCACGGTGATCCATTTCCGGTCCCGCGCCGC
>JAUNUO010000220.1 GCA_030538135.1 Paracoccus sp. (in: a-proteobacteria) | reverse complement strand
AGCCGCGTGCGATGGCCAGAACGAAACCGGCCACGAAACTGTCGCCCGCGCCGACCTTGCTGCGCACTGGCACATTGGCGGCTTCGGCATGCCACATGCCGTCGGGACCGGCGATGACCGATCCGTCCTTGCCGCGCGCCACGATCACCGATTTCGCCGCGCCGTCGCGCACCAGCCCGGCGGCAAAAGCGGCGCTGTCGCTGCGCAACGGCAGGGAACGGCCGGCCAGCGTCTCGGCCTCGAAACTGTCCATGCGCAGAACGTCAACCGGGGTTGACGATCCTGCAACGGTCCGCAGCGCCTCGCCCGAGGTATCGACAACCAGCCGCGCCGAACTGTCCTTCAGCCGCACGGCCAGCATCTGCGCAAAGCCGTCCGGCACGCCGGGCGGGTTCGACCCCGACAGCACGACCCATCCGCCCGCCCGCGCCGCCTCGGCGATTGCGGACATGGCATCGGCGACCTGGGTCTTGTGCCATTCCGGCCCCGGCATGACAAAGCGATACTGCTTGCCGGTGCTGCGGTCGATCACGGCCAGCGATTGCCGCGTCTCGCCGGGCGCGGTCAGGCGCAGCAGGTTCAACCCGTCTGCGCGCAAAAGATCGGCGATGCGCGTTCCCGTCGCCCCGCCAAGCGCGACCAGCGCGGTGGATTTGCCACCCATAACCTTGATCGCCCGGCTGACGTTGATGCCCCCACCGCCGGGATCGACCACCGGCTTGTCACAGCGCAGCTTCAGTTCGGGCTCGACGGTATCCGCCGCGCTGGAAAGGTCCAGCGCCGGGTTAAGGGTGATGGTCAGGATCGGGGTCTGTTCGGCCATGGCTTATTCCCACCACTTGTCGATGCGGGCGATGTCGTCGTCGGACCAGCCGAAATGATGCGCCATTTCGTGCGTGACCACATGGCCGATCAGATCGCCCAGGGATACGTCGCCGCGGCTGGCCCATTCGTCCAGGATGGGGCGGCGGAACAGCCAGATCGTATCCGGGGCCGAAGGCTGATCGCTGACCGATTTTTCGGTCAGCGGGATGCCGTCGTAAAGGCCGGTCAGTTCGAACGGATCGTCGATTTCCAGCTCGTCCAGCATTTCTTCGGACGCGAATTCATCGACGCGCAGCGCCACCCCCGCGGCATGAGGCGCGAATTCGGCGGGCAGAGCGGCAATGGCCGCGCGCGCCATTTCTTCGATTTCGGCTGCACTGGGGGCGCGGATATCGTTCCAATCGCTCATCACGGTCCCTTTCCTGTCCGGCCCTCATATGGACAAAATCCGCCGCGTATGAAAGAGCGAAGCGGACAGGAGACGCCCATGACCACCACCCGTTTCGCCCCTTCGCCCACCGGATACCTGCATATCGGCAACCTCCGGGCTGCGCTGTTCAACTATATGATCGCGCGCAAGTCGGGCGGCACGTTCATTCTGCGGTTGGATGATACCGACCGCGAAAGGTCGAAACAGGAATATTCCGACGGGATCATGCGCGATCTGGAATGGCTGGGTCTGACCTGGGACCGGATCGAGCGGCAGTCGGAGCGGCTGGATCGCTATGCGGCGGTTGCCGATGATCTGCGCGCCTCGGGCCGGCTGTATGAAGTGTTCGAAACGCCGACCGAGCTGGACCTCAAGCGCAAGAAGCTGCTGAATATGGGCCGCCCGCCGGTCTATGACCGCGCTGGTCTGGCGCTGTCGGATGTGGACAAGGACCGTCTGCGCGCCGAAGGGCGCGAGGGTTACTGGCGGTTCCTGCTGGATCAGCAGCGGATCGAATGGACCGACGGGATTCTGGGCGACATTTCCATCGACGCGGCATCGGTCAGCGATCCCGTGCTGATCCGCGCCGATGGGCAGGTGCTTTATACCTTTGCCTCCTCGGTCGATGACGTGGACATGGGCGTGACCGATATCGTGCGCGGGGCCGACCATGTGACGAACACGGCGACCCAGATCCAGATCATTCAGGCCATCGGCGGTGCGGTGCCGAATTTCGCGCATCACTCCCTGCTGACCGGAGCGCAGGGCGAGGAACTCTCGAAACGCCTCGGCACCTTGTCCCTGCGCGATCTGCGCGCAAGCGGCGTCGCGCCCGAGGCGTTGCTGTCTCTGATGGCGCGGCTGGGGTCGAGCCAGCCGGTCGAATTGCGCATGACGCTGGACGAGATCGCGGAAGGCTTTGATCTGTCGCAATTCGGCGCTTCGCCCACGAAATTCGATGCCGAGGATCTGTGGCCCCTGACGCGCGAGCGTAACCAGCGTTTGCCCTTTGACGCTGTGCGCAACCGGGTGGCGGAACTGGGCGTGCCGGACCATCTGGCCGAACGGTTCTGGCGCGTGGCCAGCCAGAACATCACCAGACTGGACGATCTGGCCGGCTGGTGGGAGATTTTCAGCCACGGCGCCGATCCGGTTATCGACCCCGAGGACGCCGATTTCGTCGCGCAGGCCATGACGATGCTGCCGCAAGGCCCCTTCACCGACACCACATGGGGCGAATGGACGGCCGCGGTGAAAGATGCGACCGGACGCAAGGGCAAGGGCCTGTTCATGCCGCTGCGCAAGGCCTTGACCGGGCAGGCGCATGGGCCGGAAATGGCCGATGTGATGCCGTTGTTGCAGGTGGTGCGCGCGCGGAGCTGAGCCTTGGCGCGCCCTTTGCGGGGGCAGGCAAAGGAATCAGCCTCCGGCGGGGATATTTAAGGGACCGAAGATGCCGGGGATCAGCTTTCGGGAAAGCCGAGGGCCGGTTCCATCGCTTCCCACGTCAGGTCCATCGGCCATGCGCGGCTGAGCCAAGGGATGCCAATATGGCCGTAACGCGGCGACAACTGCCATTCGGCGGCGAATTCGCCGCCCTTCGCAATGCCCGCGACATAAAGCGCGGCTGCCAGCCCTGTGCGATCGGCGCCACTTTTGCAATGGATCACAGCGGCTTTGGGGCCGCACGCATCAGGGCCAGAAGACGCTACGCCTCGTCTGCGGTCAGTTCGCGGGCGGCGGACATGCCGAGATCGTAATGCGCGATGTTCAGATCGGCGGCGGTGGCGATTTCCTCGTCATACCACGGCGATCCGGCGTTTTCGCCGCGCAGGTTGATGATGCCGGCAATGCCATGATCCCGGTGCATCCGCATAAGCATCGCCGCATCAGGCTGGGCCGAGCGATACAGTTCTGCGGTAATGACGGGGTGGGTATTGCCGGTCGCCAGCAGAAACCCCAGCCAGCCGATCATCGCCCGCAGCGCGGCCGATAGTGTCAGTCGGACCCGCTTTGCCCGTCGTTTCATGCTGTCGCGTCCCCACCGTTCCGTCGCGCGAGATATGACGCCGCGCCCTACCTGTGGAAGTCGCGATTGCGTTGCGCGAATGGTCAGAAATGCCCTTGACGCCCCGCGCCCCGCGCCTTACATCCGCCGTCACCCGTGGCGGAGTAGCTCAGTTGGTTAGAGCAGCGGAATCATAATC
>JAUNUO010000219.1 GCA_030538135.1 Paracoccus sp. (in: a-proteobacteria) | reverse complement strand
ACCGATTCCGCGATCAGGAAATGGCCGATGTTCAGTTCGGCCAGTTCGGGGATCGCGGCGATGGGGCCGACCGTGTCGAATGTCAGGCCGTGGCCGGCATGGACCTCCAGCCCCAGATCGGCGGCCAGCCGCGCACCCTCGCGCAGGCCGGTCAGTTCGGCGTCACGTTCGGCGATGCGACCCTCGGTGTCGTAATCGCAATAGGCGCCGGTGTGCAGTTCCACCACCGCGGCCCCGATGCGGGCGGCGGCGCGGATCTGTTCGGGCGCGTGGCCGATGAACAGCGACACCCGGCTGCCCGCATCGCGCAGCGGGGCGATGAAGGCCGCCAGCGCATCGGCATTGCCCGCCACGTCCAGCCCGCCCTCGGTCGTGCGCTCCTCGCGCTTTTCGGGGACGATGCAGACGGCATGGGGGCGGTGGCGCAGCGCGATGGCCTGCATTTCCGGGGTCGCCGCCATTTCCAGATTGAGAGGCAGGCGCAACTCGCGCATCAGCCCGTCAATGTCGGCATCGGTGATGTGGCGGCGATCCTCGCGCAGATGGGCGGTGATGCCGTCGGCGCCCGCATCTTCGGCCAGACGGGCGGCGCGCAAAGGGTCGGGCCACGGCGTGCCGCGCGCGTTGCGGATCGTGGCCACATGGTCGATATTGACGCCAAGTCGCAGCATGGGTTCACCTTTCCTGTTCCCGCGCCGATGTTAGCCCGCCAATTCGGTTTCCACCACCCACCAGCCGGGGCGCGAGATCGCATCCGCGGCGCGGCGCGCGGCCTCGGTGCTGTCGAACAGACCGAAACACGTCGCCCCCGATCCCGACATCCGCGCCAGCCGCGCCCCCTGCCCCGCCAGCGCCGCCAGAACCTCGCCGATGGCGGGCGCAAGCCGGATCGCCGCGTCCTGCAAATCGTTGCGGCAGGCGGCGGCAAAGCGGATCAGCCCGTCCGCATCGGCCCAGTCGGGCGCGGGCATCGGCGGGTTGTCGCGGCTTTCCAGCGCGGCAAAGACGGCGGGGGTCGCAACCGCCACGCCGGGGTTGACCAGCACCACCGGGATCGGCGGCACCGGGGGCAGCGGGTCCAGAACCTCGCCCACGCCGCGCATCCGGGCCGGGCGGCCGGCCAGACAGACCGGCACATCCGCCCCCAGCCGTTCGGGCGCATCGGGCAGCATCAGCCCCTGCGCCGCAAATGCGCGCAGCACCGCCGCCGCATCCGCCGATCCGCCGCCGATACCGCTGGCTACCGGCAGGTTCTTGGTCAGCCGGATCGCGGCATGGCCGCCGATGGCACGGGCCGCGCGCAGGCAAAGATTGTCGTCGCCCGCATCCAGCCCGGCGGCGAACGGCCCGTCAACGGTCAGCGACAGCGGGCCGGGCGACAGATCGACCACATCGCCCACCCCCGCAAAGACCACCAGCGAATCCAGCAGGTGGTAACCATCCCCCCGCCGCCCCGTCACATGAAGCGTCAGGTTCAGCTTGGCAGGGGCCGGCTGTCGCCGTGTCACGGCTCGGGCGGGGCGTCAATGGGCGGCTGCTGGATCGCGTCACCGCCGCTCATCCCCGATTGCGGCTCGGCCTTTTCCTCGGCCAGAACGGCGTCCAGCCCCCGGTCCAGCTTGGCCCGCACGCGGTCGGGGTCCATGTCGTCCTCGGTTTCGGCGCCGGTGCCCAGCAGCGACAGCGCGCGCCGCCATTGAATTTCGGCCTCGCGCTTGCGCCCGACCATCCAGTAGATATCGCCAAGATGATCGTTGATAAGCGGATCGTTCGACATGCTGCGCGCGGCGTTTTCCATCGGCGCGACGGCTTCGTCATAGCGGCCCAGCCGGTAATAGGCCCATGCCAGCGAATCCTGAATATAGCCGTCGTTCGGCGCCAGATCGACGGCCTGCTTGATCAGATCCAGCCCGCGTTCCAGATTCATGTTCCGGTCGATCCAGGAATAGCCCAGATAATTCAGCAGGCTGGCCTGATCGGGACGGATTTCGATGGCGGTCAGAAGATCGGCCTCGGCCCGGTCGAACTGATTGGACCGTTCCAGCGCGATCCCCCGCGCATAAAGCGGGAACCAGCGCGCCTCGGGCGGGGCATCGGCCAACAGCGTCAGCGCCTTGTCATAGGCGGGCACGGCGGCGGCATGTTTGCTCTGCTGGCGCAGCAGATCGCCCAGCGCGACCCACGCCTGCGGCAGATCAGGATAGGCGGCGGTCAGCGCAAGGGCCGCGCGTTCCGCCTCATCCTTGCGGTCGGCACGGGACAGGGCGTCGATCCGCGCCAGTTCCGCCACCGGACGCACGGCGCCCAGACCGGCCAGCGCCTCGAATTCCTTTTCGGCCAGATCGAACTGCCCCTGCGATTGCAGCAATTGCGCCACCAACAGCCGCGCCTCGCCCAGTTCGGGGGCCAGCCAGGTCGCAAGCCGCGTGTGGATCAGCGCCAGCGGGTCGGGATCAGGCCCCGGCGCCTGCGCCATAGCGGTGCCAAAGGTCAGGAAAACCTGTGCGATCCCGTCCTGCGGGGTGCGGATCACGTCGAAAGCCACCGGCATCCCGGTCACCAGCTGCGCCCGCAGCGCCAGAAGCGTCGGTTCGGATTCGATGCCCGGAATTTCGTCCAGCATCTCGATGGCATCCTCGTGCCGGTCAAGCTGCGCCAGAATCTGCGCGCGGGCGACAAAGCCCAGCATATGCGATCCGGTCTGCGGATCGGCCAGCAAAGCCTCGGCGCCTTCGTGATCGCCGGCCAGCGCACGGGCCAGCGCAAGGTGATAGTTGACCATCCCTCTGGCACCCGGAATCAGGGCCAGTTCCTCGAAGGTGGCCAGCGCCTCGGTCGCCTGACCGTCGCCCATCTGCGCCCAGCCGCGCACCATCCCGTCCAGCAGCTTCCGGCCCGGAGGCTCGCCCTGCGCCAAAGGCGGCGCGGCATCCAGAAGCGCGATCAGCCCCGCCCAGTCTCCCGTGCGGGCCAGATCGGCGCGGCGCACCAGACCGGCCAGTTCCGACGGCTCGGCCTGCTGCACGGCCAAGGCGGCGGCCTGATCGAACCGCCCCGCCGACACCATCCCGATCAGCGCAGAATCCTGAAGGAAATCGTTCGCGGGGTCTTGTGCGACGGCGCGCGCGAAATAATCGGCGGCGGCGCGGAAATCATTGTCGGTCGCGGCCATGCGCCCGGCCAGATACGGCCCGGCCAGACCGTGCGTCAGCGGCGGCGGCGTGGTTTCGGGTGCGGTGTCGGGCGTGGTTTCCGCCTGATCGGCCGGGGCCGCGTCATCCTGCGCCCAGACGGGCGGCGCGGTCAGGGCGGCCATCAGGGCGGCGATCATGGCGGCATGTCTGCGGGTGCTGCGGGTCAAATCATCCGTCCTGTCGGTCGTATCGTCTGTGCGCCGGCACCCTAAAGGCAGGCCGGGCGGCGGGCAACGCCGCCCTTTCCCTGCCCGATCACATATTCGGGTAGTTTGGCCCGTCGCCGCCCT
>JAUNUO010000021.1:29647-31302 GCA_030538135.1 Paracoccus sp. (in: a-proteobacteria) | reverse complement strand
CGGTCGGATTGGCCGCAGATCTCAGACGGTTCGATCTGCCGATGGGCCGCCTCAAAACCGGGACGCCGCCGCGGCTTGATGGACGAACGATTGATTGGGACGCGGTCGAAATGCAGCCGGGTGACGACGACCCGATAATGTTCTCTTATCTCAACACTGTCCCGATGGCGCGCCAGATCGCCTGTGGAATCACCCATACCAATGCGAAAACGCATGACATCATTCGGGCCAACCTGAACCGTTCCGCGATGTATGCGGGCAGGATTTCGGGCCGCGGACCGCGCTATTGCCCGTCGATCGAGGACAAGGTCGTGCGATTCGCGGACAAGGAATCGCATCAGATTTTCCTGGAACCGGAAGGGTTGGACGATCACACGGTCTATCCGAATGGAATTTCAACGTCGCTGCCTGCCGATGTGCAAACCGATTACGTTCGTTCGATTCGTGGACTGGAAAATGTCACAATCACGCAACCTGGCTATGCTGTCGAATACGATTATGTTGATCCGCGTGCGCTAGAGCCAACGCTTCGCGTGAAATCCGTGCCCGGTTTGTATCTGGCCGGACAGATCAATGGCACCACAGGTTATGAAGAGGCGGCTGCGCAGGGTTTGGTTGCCGGCCTGAATGCGGCGCTGTTTTCACTGGCTCGGGAGCCAGAGGTTTTCAGCCGCACCAACAGCTATATCGGTGTGATGATCGACGATCTGACCACGCGGGGGGTCAGCGAACCTTATCGGATGTTCACCTCGCGCGCAGAATTTCGACTGACGCTGCGCGCGGATAACGCAGATCGCCGCCTGACTCCTTGGGCGATACAGATTGGTTGTGTAGCGTCTGGGCGTCGGGCAGATTTTGACGAACGCCATCGCCTTTACAAACAGGCGCGAACTTTGGCCGATACGACGATCTATAGTCCGACCGATCTGCTTCGGATGGGATTTCACGTCCGTCAGGATGGTCAGAAGCGGTCGGTCTTTGCACTTTTGGCGACTCCTGATCTGATCGGTGATCGCTTGTCCGATCTCTGTCCCGCGCTTGCCGATATGCCGCTGAACACACTTCAGCAGGTCAGGAACGACGCCCTCTATCATCAATATATGGACAGGCAGTCGCGGGATGCCGCCATGCTGCGTCAGGATGAATCCGTCGATCTGACGCATATCTCGGATTACAGCACGATTTCCGGCCTTTCAGGTGAACTTTGTGCCAAACTGTCCGAGGCGCGGCCGATGACGCTTGCCGCCGCGGCGCGCATCGAAGGGATGACTCCGGCAGCGCTTACCTTGCTGTTGGCACATGGCCGCGCTCAAAAGCGGGCGCGCACATGAATGTTTCACGTGAAACAGCTGAAAAGCTGGCCGTTTATGCAACCCTTTTGCGAAAATGGAACGACCGCATCAATCTGATCGCACCCTCCACGGTTCCCGATCTCGAGACCCGACATATCCACGACTGCTTCCAACTGGCCCGGCTTGCCCACCCCACACAGGGAATTTGGGCCGATCTTGGCAGTGGCGGAGGGCTGCCGGGCATCGTGATCGCCACTGCCAGCGCGGAAACCGAAACCAAATTCGTTCTTGTCGAAAGCGATCAGAGGAAATGCGCTTTCCTGCGCTCTGCGGTTAGGGAGCTCGAACTCCACCATGTTCATG
>JAUNUO010000021.1:21201-29547 GCA_030538135.1 Paracoccus sp. (in: a-proteobacteria) | reverse complement strand
AAATGCGCTTTCCTGCGCTCTGCGGTTAGGGAGCTCGAACTCCACCATGTTCATGTTGAAAATGCCCGCGTCGAAAGCCTGTCTCCGCTCAATGCCGACCATATCAGCGCCCGCGCGCTTGCCCCGCTTCCCCGCCTCGTGCCATATGTCAGACGGCACCTGAAACCAGACGGGCAGGCTTGGTTGATGAAAGGCGAAAACTGGCGAATGGAAGTGGCGGCGGCGCAGTCCGAATCGCGCTTTGACCTCCAACCCTTTCCCAGCGAAACCCAACCAGGCGCCGCCATTCTCAAGCTGAGCGGATTACAGCCATGATGAACCGGATCATTGCCATCGCGAACCAGAAAGGCGGCGTGGGCAAGACCACGACAACGGTGAATCTTGGCGCGGCGCTGGCCGAGGCCGGGCATGAGGTCATCCTGATCGACCTTGATCCGCAGGGGAATGCCTCGACCGGTCTTGGAATAGAACCGGATCAGCGCCGGGTGACTACCTATGATCTTCTCGCCGGGGGCGCCGATCTCGATAGCGCAACCCTGCCGACGCAGGTGCCACGCTTGTCCATTGTTCCCGCCACTGCCGATCTGACCTCGGCCGATGTGGACCTGTCGCAAACCGCAGATCGCGTGCGCCTGCTGCGGCGCCAGATTGGCGCGGCGCGTGGTGGACGGATCATTCTGATCGACTGCCCGCCTGCGCTTGGCTTGCTGACGGTGAATGCGATGGTTGCTGCGGATGCTGTTCTGGTGCCACTACAGGCCGAATTTTATGCGCTGGAAGGGCTGTCTCAACTTCTTGCGACAGTCCGTCAGGTGCGCCAAAGCGCCAACCCCGATCTGCGGATCAGCGGTGTCCTGCTGACCATGTCGGACAGTCGCAACAACCTGTCCCAACAGGTTGAGGCCGATGCCCGGGCGACCTTGGGCGATCTTGTCTATGATACGGTCATCCCTCGCAACGTGCGCGTTTCCGAAGCACCCTCTTTTGCGCAGCCGGTAATACACTACGACCCTCAATCCAAAGGCAGTCAGGCCTATCGCGAGTTTGCCCGCGAATTTGCCGGCCGCCTGCATCTCGTTCCGCAAGAGGCCTGACATGTCCGATCCCAAACCAGCAAAGCGTGGCCTCGGTCGCGGCCTTTCGGCGCTTATGGCGGATGTCGATCTCGCGCATGATGCTCCGGTCAGCCACACCGCTGACCGCCGCCAGATTCCGATCGAACAGTTGACGGCCAACCCCGATCAGCCGCGACGCAATTTCGATCCCGAGGCGCTGAATGAGCTGGCCGGCTCGCTCAAGGCGCGCGGTGTGCTGCAACCTCTGATCGTTCGGCAGCATCCGAATGATCCGGGCCTTTACCAGATCGTGGCCGGCGAACGCCGCTGGCGGGCGGCGCAGATCGCGCGGCTGCACGAACTGCCCGTCATCATCCGCGATCTGTCCGACACCGAAGTCCTTGAAATCGCGCTGATCGAAAACATTCAGCGCGCCGATCTCAACCCGATCGAGGAAGCGGCCTCATTTCGCCAGCTCATGGATCGCTTCGGCCATACACAGGAACAACTGGCCGAGGCACTGAATAAAAGCCGCAGTCATATCGCCAATCTGTTGCGCCTGCTGAACCTGCCCGATCAGGTGCAATCCTATGTGCGCGAAGGCAAGCTGACCGCCGGCCATGCCCGTGCGCTGATTACCGCGCCGAATCCCGCCCAGATGGCCCGTCAGGTCATTGACCGCGGCCTGTCCGTTCGCGAGACCGAGGCACTGGCCCGCAAGAAGAACGAACCTTCCGCGCCCAAGTCTCGCCCTGAAAAGGACGCCGATACCCGTGTTCTGGAATCTGATCTGTCGGCGCATCTGAAAATGAAGGTGCAGATCAACCATCACGGCATGGACGGCGGGCAGATGGTCATCACCTATCGCGATCTGGATCAGCTTGATCGTCTGTGCCGGATGCTGGCGCTTCACTGACGCGCTCGGGACGGGTTATCAGAAAGACGGCGATTATCAGACAGATCGCCGCTTGCAGGCTCACCACCCAGACCGCCATTCCAATCCAGGCCGAAAAGACCACGCCAAAGCTCATCGCGCCGACGGCCCAGATCTTTGCGAACCGGGGAACAACACCGGCATCTTCCCAATCCCGCACCATCTTCCCATAGCGGGGATCATGCCGGATCTTTTGGCGCAATACGGGCGAGCTGCGGGCAAAGGCCCAGGCCGCGACCAGAAGAAAGGGCACGGTCGGTACCACCGGCAGTGCGGTTCCGACCGCAGCCAGCGCCATGAACAGCCACCCTATTCCCAGCCAGACCCTGCGCATTCTACGCCACCAGTTCCCGCAAAATCGCGTTCAGCACAGGTCGCCCATCTGCCGTTGCCCACAGCATGCTGCCATCGGTATCAACCATACCCAGATCGGCCAATTCCGTGATCCTGCGCTGATCCAGTGACGATCCGGCCAAGCCCGTATAACGATGCAGATTCAACCCCTCGGCCAAGCGCATCGACATCAGCAGATATTCGACTGCCTGATCTTCACGGCTCAGAGCCTCGCGCTGCACCTCTCCATTCCCCTTGACTTCAACTGCCTCCAGCCAGACCCCCGGCATCCGATGCGCTTCCGTGGCCACCCGTCCGACATCCAGCGTCAGCCGGCCATGCGCACCCGGACCGATTGCCGCCCAATCCCCCTGACGCCAATAGATCAGATTGTGACGGCTTTCCGACCCGGATCGCGCATGGTTGGAAATTTCATATCCACCAAACCCATATTTACAACAAATTTCTTGCGTTTCCATATACATATCTGCTGAAACATCATCATTCGGCAGATCGCGCAACCCGCCCGCCGCATGGCGTGCCCCGAATGCCGTTCCCCGTTCGATGCTCAGTTGATATAATGACAGGTGGTCCACAGCCATGTTCAGTGCTTGGGCCAGTTCCGCCCGCCATGCCGTTTGCGTCTGCCCCTGCCGCGCATAGATCAGGTCGAAACTGACCCGCCGGAAACAGCTTCTTGCCACGTCAAAGGCAGCCTGCGCCTCGGCCACGCTGTGCATCCGCCCCAGCCGCCGCAGATCGTCATCGTTCAGCGCCTGAATCCCCATGGACAGCCGGTTCACGCCCGCATCGGCATAGCCGGCAAAGCGTCCTTTTTCCACGCTGGTCGGATTCGCCTCCAATGTGATCTCGATGTCATTGGCAAAGCCCCAGCCTCGCCGTGCCGCCGCGATCACCGCACCCACCGTTTCCGGCATCATCAGCGATGGCGTCCCGCCACCGAAAAAGATGCTGTTCAGCACCCGCCCCGGAACCTCGCCCGCCTGCCGTTCGATCTCGGACACAAGCGCGCGTGCCCATCGGGTCTGGTCGATGCCGGCCACGACATGGCTGTTGAAATCGCAATAAGGGCATTTGGCGGCGCAGAACGGCCAATGCACATAAAGGCCAAAGCCGCCCGCCCGCCAATCCTCGCTCATGCCCTTAGCGCCGTGACTTCGATCTCGATCTTCATTTCGGGCCGGATCAATCCGGCGATGACCATGGTCGCGGCCGGCCGGATTTCGCCCAATCGTTCCCCCAGAAGCGGCACGATCTCATCGACCAGTGCCGCATCGGTCACTGTATATTGCACCCGGACGATGTCGGTCATCTCGAAACCCGCCTCGCGCAGCGCCGTCTCGATCGTATCAAAGGCATTGCGCGCCTGATCCACTGCCCGATCCGGCATCACCGTGCGGGCATAATCATAACCCGTCGTGCCCGACACGAAGCACCACGGCCCCTTGACCACCGCCCGGCTGTAACCCATTGCCGCCTCAAAGGGCGATCCGCTGCTGATCCTACGCAAAGGCGGCCTCCAGCAAGGCAAAAGCCCGCGCCCGGTGACTGATGCGGTTCTTTTCCTCGGCCGGCATCTCGGCATAGGTCGCATCATGGCCCTCGGGAACGAACATCGGGTCATAACCATGCCCCAGCGTGCCGCGCACCGGCCAGACCAGATGTCCCGGCGCCACCCCCTCGAACACCTCGTGATGCCCTTCGGGCCACATCAGAACCATGGTGCAGCGAAACTGGGCGGTCCACGGTTCGGCTGCCCCTGCTGCCCTCAACTCCGTCCATGTCCGGGTCATCGCCTGCATGAAATCGCGCCCGCCCTGCGCCTCTGCCCAATCGGCGGTGTAAACCCCCGGTGCGCCGCTCAGACCGTCCACGGTGATGCCGCTGTCATCGGCCAGAACCGGCAACCCCGTCGCCGCACAAGCCGCCCGGGCCTTGATCAATGCGTTACCCAGAAAGCTGTCCTCGGTCTCCGCCGGCTCATCCAGCCCAAGCTCACCCGCACTGGTCACCTCGATCCCATGCGGCGCCAGCATCGCCCGGATTTCCTCCAGCTTGCCGGCATTATGCGTCGCCACCACCAGCTTGCCGCCCTCCAGCCGCCTCATGCGATGGCGCCTTTCTGGGCCGCGACCAGCCCGGCGATCCCCGCTTCGGCCAGGTCCAGCAACTGGCCCATCTCGTCGCGCGAAAACGTCGCGCCTTCCGCCGACATCTGCACCTCGATCAGGCGCCCGCCGCCGGTCATCACGAAATTGCCATCCGTCCCGGCCTCGCTGTCCTCGGCATAATCCAGATCGACCAAGGGCTGCCCGGCATAGATCCCGCAGGATACCGCGGCAACGTGATCCATGATCGGATCGCTGGTCAGCACCCCCGAGGTCAGCAGCCGGTTCACCGCCAACCGCAGCGCCACCCAGCCCCCGGTGATCGCGGCACAGCGGGTACCGCCATCCGCCTGAATCACGTCGCAGTCGATGGTGATCTGCCGTTCGCCCAGGGCGCGCCGGTCCACCCCCGCCCGCAGGCTGCGCCCGATCAGGCGCTGGATCTCGACCGTCCGCCCGCCCTGCTTGCCGGTGGCGGCTTCGCGCCGGACGCGGCTGCTGGTGGCGCGGGGCAGCATCCCGTATTCCGCCGTCACCCAGCCCTGACCCGAGCCTTTCAGCCAGCGCGGCGTGCTTTCCTCGATCGTGGCGCTGCACAACACATGGGTGTCGCCCACGCGGATCAGGCACGACCCTTCGGCATGGCGCATCACGCCGGTGTCGATTGAAATGGGGCGCAATTCGCTTAAAGTCCGGCCAGAGGGGCGCATGGGTCAAGTCCTTTCACTGTCTGCCCGTCAGATAACGGCCCGCCCCACCCACACGCAACCCCGCGAGGCCCGGTTGAGTCAGCCGCCACAGCTTTCCGAACTGAATGATCGCTCTCGCGAGGTGTTCCGCCGCGTTGTCGAATCCTATCTTGAAACCGGCGAACCCGTGGGGTCGCGGACCCTGACCCGCGCCCTGTCCGAACGGCTCAGCGCGGCAACGGTGCGCAATGTCATGCAGGATCTCGAATATCTCGGCCTGCTGGACAGCCCGCATGTGTCGGCCGGCCGGCTTCCCACCCAGCTTGGCCTGCGCCTGTTCGTCGATGCGATGATGGAAATCGACGCGGTGGACCCGACCGACCGTGCCCGGCTGGACGAAACCCTGGGGCAGGGCGACCCTGATCCCGGACCGCTGCTGGATCGGGTCAGCACGGCGCTGTCGGTCATCACCCAGGGCGCCTCGCTGGTGCTGACGCCAAAGCGCGAGGCACCGATCCGCCACATCGAATTTGTCAGCCTCGGCACCGACCGCGCGCTTGTGGTGCTGGTCTTTGCCGATGGTCATGTCGAAAACCGCATCTTCACCCCGCCCATCGGCCAGACCCCGTCCTCGCTGCGCGAAGCGGCGAATTTCCTGAACGCCATGGCCGAGGGCCGCACCCTGTCCGATCTGCGCCGCCATATCGCCGCACAGATGAACGCGCGCCGCGCCGAACTCGATGCGCTGGCCGCCGCGCTGATCGAATCGGGGCTGGCGCAATGGGAAACCGCATCCGCCGATCCCCGCCTGATCGTGCGCGGCCGCGCCAACCTCTTGCGTCAGCAGGCGGCCGACATCGACCATATCCATGAACTGTTCGAGGATCTCGAACGCAAGCAGGACATCGTGCGCTTTCTGGAACTGGCCGAACAGGGCGAGGGGGTGCGCATCTTTATCGGCTCGGAAAACAAACTTTTTTCACTTTCGGGTTCCTCTCTGGTGGTTTCACCCTATATGAACTCCGACCGAAAGATCGTGGGCGCGGTGGGTGTCATCGGGCCGACGCGGCTGAACTATGGCCGCATCGTGCCGATTGTCGATTACACGGCGCAACTGGTGGGCCGCGTGCTGTCCGGCCGCAAGGGATGATGACGATGAATGAACAGAACGAACCCAATCTGGACGAAAGCCTTGACGATCTGCTGGCTGATCCGGCGGCGGAACTCGACCGCGTGACCGCGGAACGCGACGAATTGCGCGACAAGTTCCTGCGCGCGCTGGCCGAGGCCGAAAACGCCCGCAAACGCGCCGACAAGGAACGCCGCGATGCCGAACAATATGGCGGCAACCGTCTGGCCCGCGATCTGTTGCCGGTGCATGACGCCTTGTCGCGCGCATTGGATGCCGCGGGCGAACAGGAACGCGCCGCAGTTCCGGCGCTGATCGAAGGGGTCGAACTGACCCTGCGCGAACTGTCGAACGTCTTCGCCAAACACGGCATCAACGTGATCGCCCCGCAGATCGGGGATCGTTTCGACCCCAACGATCACGAAGCCATGTTCGAGGCACCCGTGCCCGATACCCGCGCCGGCGACATCATTCAGGTAATGGAACAGGGGTTCCGTCTGCACGACCGCCTGCTGCGCCCTGCCAAGGTCGGGGTGTCCTCGACCCCCGGCTGATACCGGACGGTGATTTTTCGCAGAAAGATCGCGGCTGCGGCTACCACCTTCTTCTGACTTGCTGAACCCGGCTGCCTCGCGCAACCCTGAGGAATATCGGATACCGGGGAAGGACATGCCGTCCTTCACCGCCATCGGCGCTTGCCGCCGCAGGTGCGGTTCCTCTCCGGTTCGCCTCACGGGCCGCGCCCCCGACCGCGGCCGATTGCACATTGTTCGGCCCAAAGGCCCAAGACAGGAGTTTGGAACATGAGAACCCGCGCCGCCGTCGCCCTCGAAGCCGGCAAACCGCTTGAAATCATGGAGGTGAACCTCGAAGGCCCCAAGGCCGGCGAGGTGATGGTCGAGATCAAGGCCACCGGCATCTGTCATACCGACGAATTCACCCTGTCGGGCGCGGACCCCGAAGGCGCTTTCCCCGCGATCCTCGGCCATGAAGGTGCCGGCGTCGTGGTCGAGGTCGGCCCCGGCGTCACCAGCGTCAAGCCCGGCGATCACGTCATCCCGTTGTACACGCCCGAGTGTCGCCAGTGCGCATCCTGCCTGTCGGGCAAGACCAATATGTGCCACGCCATCCGCGCCACGCAGGGGCAGGGCCTGATGCCCGACGGGACCAGCCGCTTTTCGATGCTCGATGGCACGCCGATCCTGCATTACATGGGCTGTTCGACCTTCTCGAACTTTACCGTCCTGCCGGAAATCGCGGTGGCCAAGGTGCGCGAGGATGCACCTTTCGACAAGATCTGCTATATCGGCTGCGGCGTCACCACCGGCATCGGCGCGGTGATCTATACTGCCAAGGTCCATATCGGCGCCAAGGCGGTGGTGTTCGGTCTGGGCGGGATCGGCCTGAACGTCATTCAGGGCCTGCGTCTGGCGGGTGCCGACATGATCATCGGCGTTGACCTGAACCCGGCAAAAAAGGAAATGGCCGAACGCTTTGGCATGACCCATTTCATCAACCCCAAGGATGTCGAAAACGTCGTGCAGGAAATCGTCGAACTGACGAAAACCCCCTTCGACCAGATCGGCGGCGCGGATTATTCCTTCGACTGCACCGGCAACGTGAACGTGATGCGTCAGGCGCTGGAATGCACCCATCGCGGCTGGGGCCAGTCGATCGTCATCGGCGTGGCCCCCGCGGGTGCCGAAATCAGCACCCGCCCGTTCCAGCTTGTCACCGGTCGCGTCTGGAAAGGCTCGGCTTTCGGCGGTGCGCGCGGTCGCACCGATGTGCCGAAAATCGTCGATTGGTATATGGACGGAAAGATCGAGATCGACCCGATGATCACCCACACCCTGTCGCTGGACGACATCAACAAGGGCTTTGATCTGATGCATGCGGGCGAATCGATCCGCTCGGTCGTCCTTTACTGATCCTTAACGCCTGCTTAGGTAGGAAGACGGCGGGGCCACCGGTCCCGCCGTTGCCGTGACAGAGAAGGAGGCAGGCGATGCGCCACCAGTGGTTGCTCAATGACGACGATGACGACGACGTTGCGGCCCGGGAACCGCAGGATCGA
>JAUNUO010000021.1:11892-21191 GCA_030538135.1 Paracoccus sp. (in: a-proteobacteria) | reverse complement strand
TGACGACGACGATGACGACGACCGCCGTCAGGAAAAAGGCGACAAGGATGGCGGCCTTGGTCTGCCCGAGGGCGACAAGATCGGCAAACTCTATTTCAAATCGCGCACGGTGATCGTCGCGGGGCCGATCAACGACAAGCTGGCGCAGCGCACCGTGGCGCATCTTCTGGCCTTGGCCGAGGATAGCGACAAGCCGATCAACATGCTGATTTCCTCGCCCGGCGGGCATGTGGAATCGGGCGACATGATCCACGATGTCATCAAGTTCATCCGCCCGACCGTGCGCACCATCGGCTCGGGCTGGGTGGCATCCGCCGGCGCGCTGATCTTTGTCGCGGCGAAACGGGAAAACCGCTTCTGCCTGCCCAACACGCGGTTCCTGATCCATCAGCCCTCGGGCGGGATCGGCGGCACCTCGTCCGACATGATGATTCAGGCCGAACAGGTCCGCCAGATGCGCGACCGCCTGAACCAGATCTTTGCCGAGGCGACCGGCCAGACCGTCGAAAAGATCGAGGCCGACACCCAGCGCGATTTCTGGCTGAACACGGCCGAGGCGTTGGAATACGGCCTGCTGGGCCGCGTCATCAGCAGCGTCGATGACCTGAAATGACCGCGCGGGGCAGGGCGCGCGGCGCCCTTGCCCCGTCCCTTTGTGGCAGAGCGGCGCTTTCGCCCTTGCCCGCCCCGGCGCGCCCCCGTTTGCTGCACGCGACCATGGACCGGCGATTCCCGGTCCCGATCCAGATCAGAAAGGGAAAGCCATGAGCCTTGAGACCATTTCCGAAAACCGCAGTTTTGGCGGCACGCAGGGCGTTTACAAGCACCGTTCGCAGGCCACCGGCACCGATATGACCTTTGCCGTCTATCTGCCCGAAGAGGCGCAGCACGGCCGTGTGCCGGTGCTGTGGTATCTGTCCGGTCTGACCTGCACCCATGAAAACGCCATGACCAAGGCCGGCGCGCAGGAATGGTGCGCCGAGGCCGGCATCGCCATCGTCTTTCCCGACACCAGCCCGCGCGGCGAAGGTGTTGCCAATGACGACGCCTATGATCTTGGTCAGGGCGCGGGCTTTTATGTGAACGCCACGCAAGACCCGTGGAAGCCGCATTTCCAGATGTGGCACTATATCGTTCACGAACTGCCCGAACTGGTCGGCGACAATTTCGCCATCGACCGCGACGCCATGGGTATCACCGGTCATTCCATGGGTGGGCACGGCGCGCTGACCATCGCCATGACCCATCCCGACCGCTATAAATCTGTGTCGGCCTTTTCGCCCATCACCAACCCGTCGAAGTCCGACTGGGGCCGCAAACAGCTGACCGCCTATCTGGGCAGCGACGAAAGCCTGTGGCTTCCCCATGATTCGACCGCCCTGATGACGGACAAGGGCTATCCCGGCGAGGTGCTGATCGACCAGGGCAGCGCGGATCAGTTCCTTGACCTGTTGAAACCGGAATCATTGGCGCAGGCGATGATGGCCCGCCGTCAGCCGGGGCAGTTCCGGATGCAGCCGGGCTACGATCACAGCTATTTCTTTGTCCAGACCTTCATGGCCGATCATGTGATGTGGCACGCCGAACGTCTGGTGTGATTGCCGAATGTTCCCGATACGCCCCGCCGGAATGTCCCATACTTTAGGGGTAACCGGCGGGGCGACTGATTGACGCATTGGTGATCCGGCCCAAGACTGTTTCCCGGAAACCCTGCCCCGAGGAGGCGGGGGAACAATCCAGGAGCGGAGGAAAACCAATGAAATATGTTGCCAGTGGCGCGATGGCCGCGCTGCTTCTGTCGGGCGCCGTCGCCTATGCCAACGACAGCGTGACGGCGGAAATGGCCAAGCCCGAACAATGGGCGATCCAGACCGGCGATTATGCCAATACCCGCTATTCGACGCTGGACCAGATCAACAAGGACAACGTGGGCGATCTGCGCGTCGCCTGGACGTTCTCGACGGGGGTGCTGCGCGGCCACGAAGGCAGCCCCCTGGTCATCGGCGACATCATGTATGTGCATACGCCGTTCCCCAACAACGTCTTTGCGCTGGATCTGAACGATAACGGCAAGATCATCTGGCGTTATGAGCCGCAGCAGGACCCGGAAGTGATCGCGGTGATGTGCTGCGATACCGTCAACCGCGGCCTCTCCTATGCCGACGGCATGATCATCCTGCCGCAGGCCGATACCACCGTGGTCGCGCTGGATGCACAGACCGGCGAAGTCAAATGGTCCACCAAGATCGGCGACCCCGCCGTGGGCGAGACGCTGACCATGGCGACCATGCCCGTCAAGGACAAGCTGATGGTCGGCATCTCGGGCGGCGAATACGGCGTGCGGGGCCGCGTCACGGCGCTGAACCTTGCCGACGGGTCCGAGGCGTGGAAGGCTTGGTCAACCGGGCCGGACGATGAAATGCTGGTCGATCCCGAAAAGACCACCCATCTGGGCAAGCCGATCGGCGCCGACAGCAGCCTGAACAGCTGGGAAGGCGACCAGTGGAAGATCGGCGGCGGCACCCTGTGGGGCTGGTTCTCGTATGATCCCGACCTGAACCTGTTCTATTACGGCACCGGCAACCCCTCGACCTGGAACCCGTCGCAGCGTCCGGGCGATAACCGCTGGTCGATGACCATCATGGCGCGCGATGTCGATACCGGCGTTGCCAAGTGGTTCTACCAGAAAACGCCGCATGACGAATGGGACTATGACGGCGTGAACGAGAACATCCTTGTCGACAAGGAATTCAATGGCGAAATGCGCAAGCTGCTGGTCAACTTTGACCGGAACGGCTTTGCCTATACCATGGACCGCGAAACCGGCGAACTGCTGGTGGCCGAAAAGTTCGACCCGGCGGTGAACTGGGCCACCCATGTCGATATGGACCCCAACAGCGAAACCTATGGCCGCCCGCAGGTTGTTCCAGAATATTCGACCGCGCAGAACGGCGAGGACGAAAACACCACCGGCATCTGCCCGGCCGCGCTGGGCACCAAGGACATGCAGCCGGCATCCTATTCGCCGAAAACCGGGCTGTTCTATGTGCCGACGAACCACGTCTGCATGGATTACGAACCGTTCCGCGTGGCCTATACCGCCGGTCAGCCCTATGTCGGCGCCACGCTGTCGATGTATCCCGCGCCCAACAGCCATGGCGGCATGGGTAACTTCATCGCATGGGATGCCGTCGCAGGCGAAATCAAGTGGTCGCTGCCTGAACAGTTCTCGGTCTGGTCCGGTGCGCTGGCCACCGCGGGCGACGTGGTGTTCTATGGCACGCTGGAAGGCTTCCTCAAGGCCATCGATTCCGAAACCGGCGAAGAACTTTACAAGTTCAAGACCCCGTCCGGCATCATCGGTAACGTGATGACCTATGTCCATGACGGCAAGCAGTATATCGGCGTCCTGTCGGGCATCGGCGGATGGGCGGGGATCGGTCTGGCGGCTGGCCTGACCAACCCGAACGAAGGTCTGGGCGCGGTCGGCGGCTATGCCGCGCTGTCCGATTACACCGAACTGGGCGGTCAGTTGACCGTGTTCGAACTGCCCGGAGCGCCTGCCGCGAACTAAGACTTTTGTCATTAGACCAAAGTTTAACTGCGCAAGACCCGCCCCAAGGTTATTCTTGGGGCGGAGTCGTCTGAGGACACGACAAACAATCATGGGGAGGAAATAATGAAACGACTGACCGGTATCGCGGCACTGACGCTGGGTCTGATGATGACCGGGGGGGCATTCGCGCAATCGGCGGAAACCGCGCCTGTTCGCGGTGCCGGCGCGACGATAGACCCCGAACAGAATCAGGTCGAGATGCAATCCAATGCCGCAGGTGCCGCCGTCGCCACCGGCGCGGGCGAGGTGGCGCCGGGCCAGACCACCGGCACGACCCCCCACGAAGGCGATGTGGCCAAGATGGATCTCGTGCCCGACCACATGGAAAACGGTCGCTGGTATAACGCCGAGGGCGTTCCCGTTCCCAAGATCGAGGAAGACGGCACCGTCGATTGGGCAACCTTTTCGGGCTTCCGGCGCTATAACTCGGAATGTCACCAGTGCCACGGGCCGGATGGTGAAGGGTCCAGCTATGCGCCCGCTCTCAAGAATTCGGTGCTGGTGATGGATTACTGGGATTATCAGCAGGTCGTCGCATCGGGGCGGACGGTGGTGAACGCGGCCGCCAATCAGGTGATGCCCGCCTTTGGCACCAACAAGAACGCCTGGTGTTATGTCGATGACATCTATGTCTATCTGGTCGCCCATGGCAGCGGCATGATCCCGCGCGGCCGCCCGGCGAAACGCGCCGACAAACCCGAGGAATACACGGCCTTTGAAACCACCTGCATGGAAAGCTGAACCCATGCCTTCCCTGTGCCGGGCCGCCGTCGCGGCGGCCCTGACGATCTGCGCCGTGGTTCCCGCCGCCGCGCAATTCGTGCCCGACATGCGTTCGACCACGGAATTCCGCGTCTGTGCCGACCCCGCCAACGATCCGATGTCGTCGCGCGACGAAGGCGGGTTCGAAAACCGGCTGGCCGATCTGATCGCGGGCAAGCTGGGCCTGCCGGTCACCTATACCTGGTTCCCCTCGGGCATGGGCTTCATCACCAACACGCTGCGGGCGGGCCGTTGCGACGTGGTGATGGGCTATGCGCAGGGGGACGAGCTGGTTCAGAACACGAACCATTATTACACCTCGGTCTATGGCATCGTGGCACGGCGCGACAGCCCCCTGTCCACGGTCGATCACCTGACCGATCCGGCGCTGCGCGATCAGCCCATCGGCATCGTGGCGGGCACGCCGCCCGCGACGATTCTGGCGCAGGCAGGCATGGCCAAGGACATGCACGGCGCCGATCTGTTCGTGGATCGCCGCGTGCAGGACCCGGTCGGCGATCTTCTGGATCAGGTGCGCTCGGGCGATCTGGCGGCGGCGGTGCTGTGGGGGCCTTTGGCCGGGCCGCGCATCAAGGATGATGCGGACCTGCAATTCACCCCGCTTCTGAAGGAAACCACCGGTCCGCGCATGTATTACCGCATTACGATGGGCGTGCGCCTGCCCGAGCAGGACTGGAAGCGGGCACTCAACAGCATCATCCGCCGCAATCAGGACGAGATCACCGCCCTGCTGCGCGATGCGGGTGTGCCGCTGACCGACGATTACGGGCGCGAGATGCTGCCATGATCGCCCGCGCCGCCCTTGCCCTGCTGATGCTGGCGGGTGCGGCGGCGGCGCAGGTGCCCGAACCGGACGGTTTCCGGGGCGCGCCGTATAACGCCCCCGTTCCCGCCACGCTGGCGGGCGCGCGGGTGGTGGACGGGTCGCAGGCGCTGGACCTGTCCGAACAGGGCGTGCCCTTCATCGACGCCATGCCTCGTGTGACCCGGCCGAAGGGTCTGCCGCCCGGCACATTCTGGCGTCAGCCGGTGCATCTGACCATTCCCGGTGCGATTTGGCTGTATGATACCGGCTATGAAAGGCTGGCCCCGGTCGAACAGGCCCGTCTGGAAGCCGGTCTTGCGGCGGCGACGGGGGGCGACAGGGCGGCGCCGGTGGTGATCTTTTGCCGCGCCGATTGCTGGCAAAGCTGGAATGCCGCGAAACGGGCCGTCGATCTGGGCTATACCGGCGTGATCTGGTTTCCGACCGGAACCGATGGCTGGCTGGATGCGGGCGGGGCCGATCTGATCACGGCGGAACCTGCCGACCCGTGAACAGGCCGAATGCGCGCGGCCCGGCAGGCACCGCGATCTCGGCCCGGATACTCAGCGTCCGCGCGTCGATGATCTGCACCACATCCGATTCCCAGGCGGCCAGAACGACGCCCGAACCGTCGGGCAATGCGGCGATGCCTTCGGGGTAATCGCCGACCGTCACTGTGTCGATCACCGCCAGCGTATCAGGGTCGAACACCGTCACCGTTCCGGCATATTGATTGGTCACGAACCCGCGCCCGCCCGCAAATGCCACGCCATAGGGGTGACTGCCGGTCGGCACCTGCCCGATCAGCCGCCCGGCCAGCGGGTCGATGACCGACAGGGTATTGCCCTGCACATCCGCCGTCCACAGCCGCCCGTCGTGGAACAGCACCGCAAAGGGATGCGCCCCGGCGGTTTTCACCTGCCGCAGCCGCAACCCCGTCACCGTGTCAAAGATGCTGACCTGATCGTCGTCGCGATCAGCCGTCGCCACCAATGCCCCATCGGCGCTGACCGCAACCCCGGCGGGCGCGGCCCCGGTGGCACTGTCCCAGACCGGATGCAGCGCCGCGTCCAGCCGCATCAGCCGCCCCCCATACCAATCGGTCACGAACAGCCCGCCGTTGCCCGTGGGCGCGATGCCGAACGCGCCTTCACCCAGACGGGCCACGGCCAGCGGGCGCCCGCTCTCGTCCAGAACCGTCAGGACGCCGGTTTCGGCCGCGATCACATAGGCCCGCCGCGTCGCCGGATCATAGGTGACGGCCGCCGGGCCTCCGCCGACCGGCGTTTCGGCCAGAACCCGCCCCGCGCCAAGGTCGATCACGCTGACCACCCCCGCATTCTGCGAGGTGATGAAACCCAGATCCCCGGCAGCCAGCACCACCGGGGACCAGATCATCGCAGCCAGCAGGATGAGGCGGATCACTCGGCCTTGCCGAATCGTTCGGTCAGCGCATCCATTCCGGCCTGATAGATGGCGTTCACGGCGGCCTCGGCGGTTTCGTCATTCAGGTCAGGCGGCGGGTCGTTGTTGGGATAGCCGCGATAGAACCCGGCCTTCCACACGACCTCGGCCTTGCCGTCCTTGTCCTTGACCTGAAGGGTCGAGGAATAGTTCGTCACCGGCAGAACCGCGACATCCACCGCCTCGATCATGTATTTGTAGCTGTGCTTTTCCGCATCATGGGCGATCAGCTTTTCGGTGATGGTCGGATCGCCGCTGTCGGCCTTGAGGTGCAGCACGCGGGTCGAAACCTCGGGCACGTCCACCGACCCGTCGCCGGTGATTTCGGTGCTGGCCACGGCGGGGTGCCAGCTCATGTCGTCGAATTTGCCGATGGCTTCCCAGACCTCGGCGGGCGTGGCGTTCAGAACCACGCTGTGTTCCGTGCGCAGCCGCACCGGACCATGCGCCTGCGCGGCGTTGACCACAAGCAGCGCGCCGGCCAGTGCGGCGGCGAAAATTCGGGTCATCATATTGGTCAATCCTCCCGGAAGATGATGTTCTTGAGCAGATAGCGATAGCCGCGCTGCCATGACTCATCGTTGTTGCCGCGGATGTCCACGGCCCCGCTGCGCACGGTCCGCCCGGTTTCGGCGTCGCGCACATAAAGGTTCATCGACAGGATCAGGTTCGACACCTTCTGCACCTCGGCGGTGATGGAATATTCGGTGCCCATGTCGCGCGCGATGACGGTGTCGCGGCCGTTGGAATGGGTGGGGTTCTTGATCGCGGCGACCGATTCGGGGCTGGGTTCGCGCAGATCGAACCCGCGTTCGGTCAGGCTTGCGGCGATGTAATCATTGGTCGCGGCGATGCGCGCCACCTCGTCGGCGCGTATGCCGTTGATCGCCCCTTCGGTCGAGGTGTCGATGAAATGGATGCCGAACCACACCGCCGTGCCTGGGCTGGGCGGGCTGCCTGCGACGGGTGCGCGAAGCGATTCCGCCGCCGCGGGCAGGGCGGTCAGGATCAGGACGGCGATCAGGCGCAGCAATGTCATGGCCAAACCATGCGTCAGCGGTGTGCCGTCCGTCCATACGACAAAGGGCTGATCCAAACTTTCCCGGATCGGCGGGAACAATATCAGGCTTGTCGGGAAAGGATTTTTTCGCCGAACATCCGGGACAGGGAGGACCGAATGCACAAGACATTGACCGGCGCGATGATCGCCGCCCTGCTGGCCGCGCCCGCCATGGCCCAGGACATGACGCTGATCCGCGCCGCCGTGCTGCGCGTCGATGATCCGGGCCTGCCGCCGATTTCCCGGCTGGACCTGCCGACCGAGGATCTGGGCTTTGCCGGGGCGCGCCTTGCGATCGAGGATAACGACACCACCGGCCGCTTCATGGGTCAGGATTTCGAGGCGGTCGAGGTGGCGGCCAGCCCCGACACCGCCGGGGCCGAACTGGACAAGCTGCTGGCCGAGGGGATTTCCTTCATCGTCGTTCTGGCCGATGATCCGGTCACGCTGGCCTTGGCCGATCAGGCAGGCGAGCGGGCGATGATCTTCAACGCGCAGGCGCGCGGCGACAATCTGCGCGGGGCCGATTGCCGCGCCAATGTCATCCACACCGCGCCCAGCCATCAGATGATGGCCGACGGTCTGGCGCAGTTCCTGATGTGGAAACGCTGGTCCAACTGGTTCCTGATTTCCGGCAGCCACCCCGCCGATCAGGACATGGCCGAGGCCTATCGCCGCGCCGCCACCAAATTCGGCGCCCGCATCACCGAGGAACGCACCTTCGAGGATACCGGCGGCGCCCGGCGCACCGATTCCGGTCATGTGCAGGTGCAGGCGCAGATGCCGGTCTTTACCCAACGCGCCGCCGCCCATGACATCGTGATCGCCGCCGACGAAGCCGACATCTTCGCCGCCTATCTGCCCTATCACACATGGGATGCCCGCCCCGTCGCCGGTTCCGCCGGGCTGGTGCCGCGCAGCTGGCATCCCGCGATGGAGGCATGGGGCGCGACCCAGTTCCAGAACCGCTTTGAACGGCTGGCGGGCCGCAACATGCGCGAGGTCGATTACCAGACATGGCTTGCCCTGCGCATGGTGGGCGAGGCCGCGACGCGCACGCAATCGGGCGATCCGGCGGTGCTGCGCGATTACATCCTGTCGCCCGATTTCGACGTCGCCGGTTTCAAGGGACAGAAACTGACCGTCCGCGACTGGGATCATCAGGTGCGTCAGCCGATCCTGCTGACCACCGCCATCATGGCCAGCGTCAGCCCGCAGGATCAGTATCTGCACCAGACCAGCGCCCTTGACACGCTGGGCACCGACCGCCCCGAAACCACCTGCCAGTTCTGAGGTCCGCCCATGAGATTGCCCCTGATCGCCGCCCTGCTGATGGCCACCGCCATGCCCGCATTCGCCAACCGCATCTTTGTCACCAACGAACGCGGCAATGACGTGACCGTGCTGGACGGCACCACGCATGAGGTGATCGGCCATTTCCCCGTCGGCAACCGCCCGCGCGGCATCACCATCAGCCCCGACGGCAAGGAACTGTATGTCTGCGCCAGCGACGATGATCTGGTGCGGGTGTTCGACCCGGAAACCATGCAGGAAACCCACACCCTGCCCTC
>JAUNUO010000021.1:0-11792 GCA_030538135.1 Paracoccus sp. (in: a-proteobacteria) | reverse complement strand
ATCTGGTGCGGGTGTTCGACCCGGAAACCATGCAGGAAACCCACACCCTGCCCTCTGGTCCCGACCCGGAACTGTTCGTGCTGCATCCCTCGGGCAATCCTTTGTATATCGCGAACGAGGATGACAACCTTGTCACCGTGGTGGATGTGCATGAACGCCGGGTGCTGGCCGAAATCCCGGTCGGGGTCGAACCCGAAGGCATGGGCGTGTCGCCCGACGGCCGCGTGGTGGTGAACACGTCCGAGACCACCAACATGGCGCATTTCATCGACACCGAGACCTTTGAGATCACCGCCAATGTCCTTGTGGACAGCCGCCCGCGATTCGCCGAATTCACCGCCGACGGTAAAAAACTGTATGTCACCAGCGAGATCGGCGGCACGGTCAGCGTGATCGACCCGGCAACGCAGGAAATCACCAAAAAAATCACCTTCGACATCCCTGGCGTCCTGCCCGAGGCGATCCAGCCCGTGGGCCTGCGCGTGACGCGCGACGGCACCAGGGCTTTCGTGGCGCTTGGCCCGGCGAACCGTGTGGCGGTGATCGACGCACAGACCGATGAGGTGGTGGATTACCTTCTGGTCGGTCAGCGGGTGTGGCAGATGGCCTTCGATCCCGATGAAAAATACCTCTATACCACCAACGGCAATTCCAACGATATTTCGGTGATCGACGTGGCCGCGAACCGCGTCATCAAGTCGATCCCGGTGGGCCAGCAGCCCTGGGGCGTCGTCGTCGCCCCCAACTGACAACCGACAGGGAGAAACAAGATGAATACCGATATAACCCGGCTTCTGGCCGCGCTGATGCTGTCCGCCGCGCTGGTGGTTCCTGCCGCCGCCCAGACCGCCACCGATGCGCCCGCGGCTGATGCGGCAGCCAACACCGAAGCCGCCCCGGCCGAGGATAACGACGACGAAGAAGAAGCCCCCGCCGATGACGCCCCCGTTTACGAGGCCGGCGGCCAGTTCGATTACGGCTTTTCCGGCATTCTGGCGCGGCAGAACCGCACCGATCTTGCGCCGCTGACCCTGTCGTCGGGCCAGCCGGTCGCGGGCGCCGAATACAAGCTGAAATCCGGTGGTTATTACCGCATCACCATTCAGGCCGACGGCACGCAGGAACTGTCCCTGTCGGGCGGCGATTTCTTCCGCGCCATCTGGGTGAACGAGGTCGTCATCAACGACATCGAGATCCGCCCCCTCGGCCTTCACAGCATCGAATTCGATGCCGCGGGCGAGGCGCGCATCAGTTTCGTCGCCATGCTGCCGGGCCGGTTCACCCTGTCGATCCCCGGATCGTCGGGCGACACCATGCAGGCGGTGTTCCATATCCAGTGATTGACGGCACCGGGCGGCGCGGTCCACCATGGCCGCGCCGCCCTTGCGAACAGATGATGACGCCCGCCCTTTCGATCCAGAATGTCAGCCATGATTTCGGTGCCGTGCAGGCGCTGACGGATGTGTCGCTGACCATCGCGCCCGGTCGCTTTGCCGCGCTGCTGGGCGTGAACGGCGCGGGCAAGACGACGCTGTTTTCCCTGATAACGCGGCTTTACGACAATACCTCGGGGGTGATCCGGGTGGCCGGGTTCGACCTGCGCCGCCAGCCCGCGCAGGCGCTGGCCCGGCTGGGTGTGGTGTTTCAGTCGCGCGCGCTGGATGCCGATCTGACCGTGGCGCAGAACCTGACCTATCACGCCAACCTGCACGGCATCGGCGGCCGCACGGCCCGCACCCGTATTGCCGAGGTGCTGGAACAGGTGGGCCTTGCCGACCGTGCGGGCGAAAGGGTCACCGCACTGTCGGGTGGGCAGATGCGCCGGGCCGAAATCGCCCGCGCCCTGATCCATCGCCCGGCGCTGCTGTTGCTGGACGAGGCGACCGTGGGCCTTGACGTGAAATCGCGGGCCGAGGTGCTGGCCCTGACCCGCGACCTGATCGCCGATCACGGCGTGGCCGCGCTGTGGGCCACGCATATCATGGATGAAATCCAGCCCGAGGACGATCTGTTCATCCTGCACCGGGGCCGCCTGCTGACGCAGGGCAGCGCAGGTGACATCGCGGGCGCACAGGGCCTGACCCGCGCCTTTCTGGACCTGACCGGGGTGGCCGCGTGACCCCCGCCCGATTCCCCCCCGCCATGTGGACCACCGCCTTCGCCGGCATCGCCCGGCGCGAGATGCTGCGCTTTGTCAATCAGCGCGGGCGGTTTCTGGCCGCGCTGGTGCGCCCGCTGGTCTGGCTGTTCATCTTTGCCGCCGGGTTCCGCGCCGTTCTGGGCCTGTCGATCACGCCCCCTTATCAGACCTATGTGCTTTACGAGGTCTATGTGACCCCCGGCCTCGTCGCCATGATCCAGCTGTTCAACGGCATGCAGTCGTCGCTGTCGATGGTCTATGACCGCGAAACCGGCGCCATGCGAACGCTGCTGGTCAGCCCCTTTCCGCGCTGGTTCCTGCTGGGCTCGAAACTGGTCGCCGGCGTGCTGGTGTCGATCGTGCAGGTCTATGTGTTCCTTGCCATCGCCTATCTGTGGCGGGTCGAGCCGCCGCTTTTGGGCTACATCGCCGTTCTGCCCGCGCTGATCCTGTCGGGGCTGATGCTGGGCGCGATGGGTCTGTTCCTGTCATCGGCCATCCGGCAGCTTGAAAATTTCGCCGGAGTGATGAATTTCGTCATCTTCCCGATGTTCTTCGCCTCGACCGCGCTTTACCCGCTGTGGCGGATGCGCGAATCGTCCACGCTGTTGCACGATATCTGCGCGATCAACCCGTTCACCCATGCGGTCGAACTGATCCGGTTTGCGCTTTATCTGCAAGTCAACTGGCTGTCGCTGGCCGTGGTCCTAGGCTGTTTGGCCGTCTTTTTCGGCGGCGCGGTGTTCATGTATGATCCGGCAAAGGGGCTGTGGATGCGCCGCAAGGGGGGATGATGAAACGACTGGCTTTGATTGCGGTTCTGCTGGCGCCCGCGGCGCAGGCCCAGCCCGCCCATGACGCGACCTGGCCCTGTATTCAGCGCAAGCAGCCCACCCTGTCTCTGGGACAGGTCTGGACTGGGCCGGCCCCCGACGAATCAGTGCAGGCCTTGGCCCGCGACCCGGCGATCCGCACCCTTGCCGCGCAGTTGAAACTGCGCCGCCTGCCGATGGAACAGGCCGAAACGCTGATCGCCGATTTCGCCGCCGATGCCGATGACGCGCATCTGACCGCGCTGATGCAGGCGACCTTCGATCTGATCCAGCCCGAGCGCGCCGCCATGATCGAGGGCATCGCCCGTTACGGTCTCAAGCAGGTGCAACTGACCGAACAGATCAACACCCGCCGCACCCGCATGACCGAACTGGAAGCCGCCGAAAACCCCGATTTCGATGCTATCGACGAACAGGAAAAGGCGCTGGACTGGGACGAGCGCATCTTCAACGAACGCGGCCAGTCGCTGACCTATGTCTGCGAAACCCCGGTCATCATGGAACAACGCGCCTTCGCCATCGGCCGCGCGATCGCGGCTCATCTGGATTAAGGGTCGCCGGGTGCGGTGCGGGGCGATAACCCGCCCCGGAACCGCCAGACCCCATGCAACACCCGCCAGAATCATCCGGTCTGTGCACGATCTGTGTACAGCCTGTGTACAGGCGGTGCACATGTTGCACAGCGGATTTCCCTGCAAATGCTGGCTGAAACGGGTCGCAACGCGCGCCGTGTTGCCCGTGCGTTGCAGACCTGCCGTGCGCAGCCGTTGCGCGGCGTTAAAGCCCCGCGCCCTCGTCCGCGCCGATCATCAGATTCAGGTTCTGCACCGCCGCGCCGGACGCGCCCTTGCCCAGATTGTCCAGCACCGCGACCACCGTGGCGCAGCCCGCCGTATCGTCGCCGTTCACCGACAGATGCAGCATGTTGGTATCGTTCAGCGCCGTCGGCACGATCCGCGCGCCCAGTTCGTCGGGCGTCAGCACACGCACAAAGCGCGCGCCGTCGTAATGCGCCGCCAGCGCCTCGCGCAGCCGGTTCAGCGTGCGCCCGGAATGCAGATGCAGCGGCACCTGAACCGCCATGCCCTGGGCGAAATTGCCGACCGAAGGGGCAAAGACCGGCCGCGCCGTCAGCCCGGAATGTCGCATGATTTCAGGCAGATGCTTGTGCCCTTGGGTCAGCGCATAGATGAAATGATCGGGTGCGGTTCCATCGCGATATTCGGCAATCAGCGCGTTGCCGCCGCCGGTATAGCCGCTGACCGCGTTGATCGACAAAGCCTCGTCCGGCTCGATCAGGCCGGCGGCGATCAGCGGCGCCAGAATGGAAATCGCACCCGTGGAATAGCAGCCCGGATTGCTGAGCCTCCGCGCCTCGCTGATCGCGGCGGGCAGCGCCGCCGACAGTTCGGGAAAGCCGAAGATCCAGCCCTCGGCCACTCGATGCGCGCTCGAAGCGTCGATCAACCGCACCGCCATTCCCTCGGCCAGCGTCACTGCCTCGCGCGCGGCCTCGTCGGGCAGGCACAGGATCGCCACGTCGGCGGCGGCAAAAGCCTCGCGCCGGGCATCAGGATCCTTGCGGCGTTCGTGGTCGATCTGGATCAGTTCGATATCCGCCCGATCCACCAGCCGGTCGCGAATCTGCAAGCCGGTGGTTCCTGCCTCGCCGTCTATGAAAACCCTGTGCGCCATGTGAAATTCCCCTGCCGTTACAGGTGTCTTATCGGCAATCGGCCGTCGGCACAATCAGGGCGCGGCGAGATCGGAACGGGTCAGAAACCGCCGCTCGCGCCCGTTGTCCAGACTGAACATGCCGCCGCGACCGGGTATCACGTCGATCAGCAGATCGGTATGTTTCAAGGTCTCATATTGCGCGGCCGAGATATAGAACGGCGCCCCGCCGATCTCGCCCAGCTTCACGTCATTATCGCCGATGCGGAACTCGCCCGTCGGATAGCACATCGGCGACGACCCGTCGCAGCAGCCGCCCGATTGGTGAAACAGCACCGGCCCGTGATCCGCAACGATTTCGGCAATCAGTTCCAGTGCTGCATCCGTCGCTGTCACGCGGGTCATCGCCGTTGCTCCTTGCGTATCTGGACAAACAGGAAGCGGCCGGTTTCCTGTTTGTCCAGATGCGCCGCGCGGCGTGCGGGGGGGGGCGCAAAGCCCCCGCCGCGACATCTCAGAAAAAGCCCAGCTTTTTCGCGGAATAGCTGACCAGCATGTTCTTGGTCTGCTGATAGTGGTCCAGCATCATCTTGTGCGTTTCACGGCCGATGCCCGACTGCTTGTAGCCGCCGAATGCCGCGTGGGCCGGATAGGCATGATAGCAGTTGGTCCAGACCCGGCCCGCCTTGATCCCCCGGCCCATGCGATAGCAGGTGTTGGCATCGCGCGACCACACGCCCGACCCAAGGCCGAAGATCGTGTCATTGGCGATTTCCAGCGCCTCGGCCTCGTCCTTGAAGGTGGTGACCGATACCACCGGGCCAAAGATTTCCTCCTGGAAAATCCGCATCTTGTTGTTGCCGCGGAAGATCGTCGGCTCGATGTAAAAGCCGCTGGACAGGTCGCCGCCCAGATCGGCCGCCTTGCCGCCGGTCAGAACCTCGGCGCCTTCCTTCTTGCCGATGTCCAGATAGGACAGGATCTTTTCCTTTTGCTCACTGGATGCCTGCGCGCCGATCATGGTCGCGGCATCGCGCGGGTCGCCCTGCTTGATCGCCTGCACGCGCTTGACGGCGCGTTCCATGAACCTGTCATAGATGCTTTCCTGAATCAGCACGCGCGACGGGCAGGTGCAGACCTCGCCCTGATTCAGCGCGAACATGGTAAAACCTTCCAGCGCCTTGTCGAAGAAATCGTCATCCTCGCGCGCGACATCGGCAAAGAAGATGTTGGGCGACTTGCCGCCCAGTTCCAGCGTCACCGGGATCAGGTTTTCGGACGCATATTGCATGATAAGACGCCCGGTCGAGGTTTCCCCGGTGAAAGCGATCTTGGAAATGCGCGGGCTTGAGGCCAGCGGCTTGCCCGCCTCAAGTCCAAAGCCGTTCACGATGTTCAGCACGCCGGGCGGCAGCAGATCGCCGATCACGCTGGCCAGAACCATGATGCTGGCGGGGGTCTGTTCGGCGGGTTTCAGCACCACGCAGTTGCCCGCGGCCAGCGCCGGCGCCAGTTTCCAGCAGGCCATCAGCAGCGGAAAGTTCCACGGGATGATCTGCCCGACCACGCCCAGGGGTTCGTGGAAGTGATAGGCGATGGTGTCGTGGTCGATTTCCGAAATCGAGCCTTCCTGCGACCGCAGAACCCCGGCGAAGTAACGGAAATGGTCGATGGCCAAGGGAATGTCGGCGGCCATGGTTTCGCGGATCGGCTTGCCGTTGTCCCAGGTTTCGGCGGTCGCCAGCAATTCCAGATTCTGTTCCATCCGGTCGGCGATCTTCAGCAGGATGCGCGACCGTTCCTGCGGCGGGGTGCGGCCCCAGGCATCCTTGGCCTTGTGCGCGGCATCCAGCGCGGCGTTCACGTCATCGGCATCCGACCGCGCGACCTCGCCGATCTCGGCGCCGGTGATCGGGGTCATGTTGGTGAAATACCGCCCTGCCTTGGGCGCGACCCAATCGCCGCCGATATAGTTGTCATAGCGCCTGGCAAAGGGCATCACGCCCACGCCCTTGAATTCATGCGTCTGATCGTTCGGCATGGTTTCCTCCTCCTCTGTGGTCCCGGTCTCCTCCCCGGGTCAGGTTTCAATCTGGCGCAGCCAGCGCGCAAATCAACGCGCCATTTCACGCCGCGCCGCAGAATCTGTCTCAACCCTGAGACAGATTGCCCGGCTTGCGGTCCAGCCCCAGCCGGGCCATCCGCCGATACAGCGTCGCCCGCCCCACGCCCAATGCCTTGGCGGCGGTGCTGACATTACCTTCCGCGCGGACAAGGGCGCGGGTGACGGTGGCGCGTTCGGCCTTTTCGAAACCTTGGGCATCGTCCCTGTCGCCCAGAAGATCGGCGGCAGGGCGCGGGCGGATCGCGCCTTCGCGTTCAAGGCCAAGGGCGCGGCGGGCGGCGCGGGTGGCGCCGATGGCCAGATCGTCGCGATCCACAGCCAGCAAGGCGGCATCGACCCCCTCGCCCGCCACGACGATGCGCGCATCGCGGTATGATGCGCGAAAGAACCCCGCTTCGATGCTGCGCGCGGTCTGGGCGACCTGTGCGGCGATCAGGCGGTTGAACTGTGGGGTCTGATCGGCCCGCGCGCTGGATACGTCCAGCGCCGCGATCAGCCGCCCGTCCGGCCCCCAGATCGGCGCGTCGATACAGGTCATGCCGGTATTGCGGGTGTGGAAATGTTCATCGCGGTGGATGGTCAACGGGCGCGCTTCGGTCAGGCAGGTGCCGATTCCATTGGTGCCCTGCGCCGGTTCAGACCAGTCCACCCCCTGCCACAGCCCCCAGTCGCGGAATTGCACCGCATCGCCATCGGCGACGCGCTGATCCAGCACGATCCCCGATGCATCGGTCAGCAGCACATTGCAGCCCGACAGACCGACCAGATTATACAGCAGATCCAGTTGCGGCGCGGCCAGTTGCAGGAATTCCCCCATCGCCTGCCGCCGCAGGGTCAGCGCCGCGCCCGACAACCGTTCCGGACGGCGCGCATCGCCGGGGTCCAGCCCGTGTTTCATCATCGACCGCCGCCATGAGGCGGCGATGGCCGAGGTGGCCGAATTGGAATGCGACTGTTCCGCCACAAATTCGGCGTGGCTGCGCTGTCTCATGATTTCTCCCCCAAGGGGGATGATAGCACGGGCGCCCCACAGGTTAAGCGGATTCTGCCGTCACCAGCCGCGTCGGCCGAACAGCGCGTGCAACCGCCCCTGCTGCGCCGCGAAACGGTCAGCGTGGTCAGCGTGGTCGGGTGCGGGCGGGTCGGTCATGACCCGACGCGCCAGCATCCATGCGACACCGGCAAAGATCACCCCGCCGAACGCCTGCCCCAGCAGAACCCCGGCCGCCCCGGCCAGATGCGCGTCCAGCAGGGCAAAGGGCCAGGTGCCCAAAGTGTGCCGCCCCCAGTTGACGGCGGTGGAATAGACCGGATGGTTCAGGTTGTTGAAACTGGCGTTGGCGACAAAGATCAGCCCGTTGAAAAACTCAACAGCGCCGGCGGGCCACAGAACAGATGGATCAACGCCAGTGTTTCGCCCTGCGCGTCGAACAACCCGGCGATCACGTCGCGCAGCACGAACAGCAGCACCGACACTACGATCACGTAAACGGCGGTAAAGCGCACCCCGGCCGCAAAGGCCGCGCGCACGCGGTCGAACCTGCGGGCGCCGAAGTTCTGCCCGATGATCGGCCCGATAGCGCAAAGATCACCGCGAAGGCCACCGGCATCAGCCGTCCGATCACCGTGATACCCGCCACCGCATCGGTGCCGAACCGCGCGATCTCGCGCGTGACGATGGCATTGCCGACGGGCGTGGCGATATTGGCCAGAACGGCGGGCAGGGCGATGGCGCCGATGACGCGAAAATCGCTTGTCAGCGGCGCGATATGGGGGCGGCCAAACGCGTCATGCACCCGGATCGCCGGGCCAAGCGACAGCGCCAGCATCACCAGCCGTGCAATGACCGATGCGATGGCCGCCCCGTCCAGCCCCCACCCCAGCCCAAAGATGAACAGCGGGTCCAGCACCGCATTGACGGCACCGCCATACAGCGTGGCCAGCATCGACCGCCGCGCATCGCCATAGGCGCGCAGCACCGCCATTGCCGTCATGGCAAGACCCATCGCGACCATGGTGGGCAGGATGATCGAGACATAGCGCCCTGCCAGACGCTGCACCTCGCCCTCGGCGCCAAGCCAGCCGAGGATGGCGTTCTGATAGATCAGCACCAGCGCTGCAAGAGCCACCCCCGTCAACAGGGAAAAGATGCCGACATTGGTGGCATAACGCCGCCCGTCCGCCGCCATTCCGGCACCCAGAGACCGCGAAACCAATGATCCGGCGGCGATGGACAGGCCGATATTGACGGAATTGGTAAAGAACAGCAGCGTCCCGGCATAGCCGACCGCTGCCGCCAGTTCCGAATTGCCCAGCATGGCCATAAAGATCATATCCACGAAATCGACCGCGAACATGGCCATCAGCCCGATGCTTGAGGTCAGCGACATGCGCACCACATGGCGCATCAGATCGCCCGACAGAAACACCGCCTGTTGTGGATTGGCCATGATCCGATCCCCCCTGCGGTGGCGGACCGTCCTGGTGTCGCAGTAGTCAACGCGCGCGGCGCTGTTGGAAACGCAAAAGGCCGCGGCGGTGGTTGCCGCCGCGGCCCCTCACCCCGAAGGATCTTCGGGGCCGTGTCGTATCAACGCATCAGCCGGCGCATTCCTGGATGCGGGCCAGATCGGGGCCATGCGGCGTGCGGCCCAGGTTGAACGGGGCCGAGGCATCGCGCCATTTGGCGTAATCGTCCAGATAGGTCAGCATCGAGGCATAGACCTTGGCCGAGGACGGGTTGGCGCAGGCCACCTCGACGATGGTTTCATTGGCCATGGTCTGGATGTTTTCCAGCGTCGCATCGTCCAGCCGGGTGATTTCGGTCCCGGCTTCCTGGAAGGCCTGATAGGCTTCGGTCGCGCGCTTTTCGGTATTGGCCAGCGACCACAGCAGGGTGGCATCGGCGGCGACCTTCAGCTTTTCCTGCGTTTCCGGGGACAGCGCGTCCCATGCCTGCTTGTTGATCATCACCCCGAAAACCGAGGACGACTGGTGCCAGCCCGGCGTGGACCAGTATTTCGTCACCTGCTGAAAGCCGCCCGACAGATCGACGTTGGGCGTGGAAAATTCCGCGCCGTCGATCACGCCGCGTTCCAGCGACTGATAGATCTCGCCGCCGGCCAGCGAAACCTGACTGCCGCCCAGTTTTTCCAGCAGCTTGCCTTGTTCCAGACCGGATACGCGCAGCCGCAGACCTTGCAGATCCTCGGTGGTGCGGACCGGCTTGCCTACGGTGCGAAAACCGGATTCGTTGTTGGTCACGCCGTAAGGCAGATAGACCATGCCGAACCGGCCATAGACCTCGTTATAGATCTCGGCTCCGCCCCATGCCTTGATCCAGTTCACGTAATCGACGGCGTTGAACAGGCTGGCGGTGGTGGCCAGCGGCGAAAAGGCCGCATCGCGCCCGGCCCAGTAACCGGGCCAGTCCGCGCCCGCCTGAATGGTGCCGGATTCGACCGCGCCAAAGACTTCGCCCGCGGGGACCAGCGAACCGCCATCGAAGAATTCGATGGTCAGTTCGGAATCGTCGATCAGGTCATTGGCTACTTTCACGAAATGCTTGTCGATCTCGATCAGTTCAAGCGAGGACGGCCAGGTGGTGGTCATCGTCCAGTTGTTGGCCATGGCCGGGGCCGCGATCAGCGCGGCCAGTGCGGCGCCGGTCAGAAGCGTCGTTTTCATGAGGTCTCCTCCGTTGGTGATTATTTATACAGGGTGTTTGGCAGCCATGTGACAAGCTGCGGGAACACAACGATCAGCGCGCACATCAGCAGGATCATCAGGATGAAGGGGATCACCCCCTTGATGATGTCGCCCATGGTGATGTGCGGCGGTGAAATCGCGCGCATGTAGAACAGCGCATAGCCAAACGGCGGCGACAGAAAGCTGGTTTGCAGCACGACGGCCATCAGGATCACGAACCACAGCGGGCTGATGCCCATCTCACTCACGATTGGCAGAAAGATCGGGAAACACAGCAGCACGATCCCGGTCCAGTCCAGGAACATGCCCAGAATGAACACCGACACCAGCATCACGATCAGCAGGGTGTTGGGGTCTTCGGCCAGACCGCGGATCAGGTTCTGCGTTGCCGTCAGCCCGCCGGTGATGTTGAACACCCCGGTGAACGCGGTCGCGCCGACGACAATGAACAGGATCATCGCCGAGGTGCGCCCGGTTTCCAGAAACGCGCCGTAGAAATTTTCCCAGGTGAACCGGCGGCGCATGATGACGATCAGCAGGGCCAGCGCGGCACCGATGGCCGATGCCTCGGTCGCGGTGGCGATGCCCATCAGCATCGACCCCAGGATGCCCAGGATCAGGATCAGCGGCGGCACGGCCTCGATAACCAGCATCCGCCACATGGCGCCGCGTTCGATCTGTTCGTGTTCGGCGATACGCGGGGCCAGATCGGGCCGCACGACGGCCAGGATGAAAACATAGATGCCATACATCAGCCCCAGCAGAACGCCGGGGATCATCGCGCCCGCAAACAGCTCCCCCACCGACAGGCCCGGCGCATAAGAGGCCATCAGGATCAGCATGATCGACGGCGGGATCAGAATGCCCAGACAGCCCGAGGCCCCGATCAGCCCGGTGGTCAGTTTCTTGTCATAGCCGTAATGCAGCATCGGTTTCAGCGCCATCACACCCATGACCGTGATGGATGCGCCGATGATTCCCGTCGTCGCCGCCAGCAGGATCGAGATGAACACCACCGCAAGGCCAAGGCCGCCGCGGACATTGGCCATCAGGTGGCGCAGTGCCTCGAACATCTTGTCGGTGACGCCGCTGTCCGACAGGAACCGCGCCATCAGGACGAACAGCGGAATGGCGATCAGCGTGTAATTGTCCAGCACATCGCCGAAAATGCGGTTGATGGTGATGCCAAGCACCATCGGCTTGCCGGCGATGAAGGCACCCAGAACGGCGGTGCCGCCCAGAACGAAGGCCAGCGGATGACCCATGAACAGGCCGATGACCAGAAGCCCCGCCATGATGAGGGCGATCGCCT